>JBAUGX010000272.1:0-1850 GCA_049679965.1 Vicinamibacterales bacterium | reverse complement strand
GCTACGTGTGGGGCAACGACCACCTCGCCTTTGGCACGCCCAAGGCGGCCAATGTGTCCGACGAGCGGGTGAGGCTGCAGTTTCCCTGGTGGGCCGTTTTCATCGGCTATGACGATGGGTACGTATGGACGGCGCCGGCCGGGTCGTTCGAGCCCAACGCGTTCGGCCTGTTCGACATGGCCGGCAACGTCTGGGAGTGGACGGCTGATTGGGCCAATGCGTACGGCGATGGACCGGTGACCGATCCTCGCGGGTCCTCGTCCGGCCAGGCTCGAGTGGTCCGCGGCAGCTCGTGGGGCGACGAGCCGTCGGTGCTGCGCGCGTCGGAGCGCAACAACTTCGCGCCCTCGGATCACAGCTACTTTCACGGCATGCGCTGCGCCAGGGATGTGACACGCTGAACGTCGTACGTGGCGTCCGGCTTCAGCCGGACGTCAGTTGTAGTGTCCGGCTTGAGCCGGACCCGACAGGAGTCAGAATCATGAAGACCAGACTGTTGATAGCCGGCCTCGGCGTGGTGCTTGTCGTAGGCGTCGTGAGCGTCGTTGGCGTTCGCACGCAGCAGCCGGCCGTCTCGACCGCCCGGGCCCAGATCACCAAGGACACGGTCGAGCGTTGGATGACCGAGCTCTCGAACTGGGGCCGCTGGGGCCAGGACGACCAGATCGGGTCGCTCAATCTCGTCACGCCGGAGAAGAAGCGCCAGGCCATGGCGCTTGCGAGGACCGGCACGGTGGTCTCGCTCGAACGCCGGGTGACCCTCTCGCAGAAAGACGACGAGATCAAAGCTGACGGCAAGCCGAGCGGACTCGCGTACTACGAGATGCGGTTCAGGACGTTCCCGAAGGGCGACAAGCGCAACAACGACCGGTACAGCAGCGACATTCAGGAGTTTGCCGTCCACGGCGCGCTCCTTACACATCTCGACGCGCTCTGTCACTACAGCTGGAACGAGAAGCTCTACAACGGATACGCGATCGAAACCGTCAGTCAGGACAACGGCTGCACGAAAGACAGCCTCGACAACATCAAAGAGGGCATCGTCACGCGCGGCGTGCTCGTGGACATGAGCCGCCTGCGCACCGCCACGCCGCGCGATCCGGCGGCCACGCGGATCTACCCCGAAGACATCGAGGCCTGGGAGCGGCAGACCGGCATCAGGATCTCGGCCGGTGATGCGCTGTTTGCGTACAACCCGGCGCCACCTGTGCCCGCCGGTGCCGGTCGCGGTGCGGGCGGCGCGCGCGGGTTCGATCTCTCGGTCGTGCCGTGGATGAAGACGCGGGGCGTGGCGGTGACGAGCGGCGTGTCGTCGATTCCCGACGACGGGCATGCGGCGCATCGGCTGACGCTCGTCGCGCTCGGGACATACCTCATCGACGGCGTGGATCTGACGCGCCTGGCCGAAACGGCCGCGCGGCTCAACCGCTGGGAGTTTCTGCTGGTTGTGGCGCCCGTGCCGTCGCCGGGCAGTACGGGATTTCCCGTCAACCCCCTGGCGATGTTCTAGGGCTCCCGAGGCCTCGCGTCGCCGTGATAAGCCGTGCAGCATGCGTGGGGCGAGCGTGCTGGGCAGATCTGTCTAATCCGGTCTCTGTTTCTGGCCTGCGTGCGGCAAGTCGCGACCCTCTCGCCACTTGCCAAGGAACAGGGTGCACGCGGCTACGGTGTTAGACTGCGACCGTGTTCGAAGTAGCGGATTAGGTAGTTCCGTCTACTGCTTGTTGAACTAAACCGCTGATCGCGGTAGGTTCCCGTTCTTTTCGCCTCCTTCTGTTCGTCGTCCACCATCACACAATCCGTCGATCGATACGGACGAGCGCGGAGTGCTCGCGCCGTTCACGACGGAG
>JBAUGX010000271.1:0-42943 GCA_049679965.1 Vicinamibacterales bacterium | reverse complement strand
TGGGCGCGCCGCTCAGAAAGTAGGCCAAACGCCGCTCGGAAAGTAGGCCACCTGAGGGTCTGACGGCGGACTTGCCAGATCGAGGGATCTGGGGTCCGCTGAGAGGATGCTCAGGATGGATCAAGTGCATGTGGTGCGGCACAAGGTGCTCGTCGAGGGACGGACGCAGCGGGCGGTGGCGCGAGAGCTGGGACTGTCGCGGACGACCGTGGGTAAGTACGTGGGGCAGGCGGTGCCGGTGAAGGCGGCGGCGCCTCGGCCCCGGCCGGTCTGGGACGCGGTCGCCGAGCGGGTGCAGGCGCTGCTGGCCGAATCGGTGCGGTGGACGGGCGGCAAACAGCGGCTGACCGCCACGCGGCTGCACGAGCTGCTGGTGACGGAGGGGCACCGAGTCGGCGTGACCGTCGTCAAAGACGCGGTCGCGGAATGGAAACGGCAGCGCCGCGAGGTCTTCGTCCCGCTGACGTATCGGCCGGGCGATCTGGCCGAGGTCGACTTCTTCGAGGTGTTGGTCGATGTCGACGGGACCCGCCGGAAGGCGTGGCTCTTCTTAATGCGGCTCATGTACTCGGGCCGCGACTTCGCCTGGATCTACGAGCGGCAGGATCAAATCAGCTTTCTCGACGGACACGTCCGCGCCTTTGCGCATTTCGACGGCGTACCGGCGCGCGTCGCGTATGACAATCTGCGAGCCGCGGTCGTCCGGATCCTGGTCGGCGGCGCGCGGACGCTGACGCCGCGGTTTGCCGCGCTCGCCTCGCACTATCTGCTGGAACCCTGTTTCTGTCGGCCCGGCGAGGGCCACGACAAGGGCGGCGTCGAGTCCCGGGGCAAAGCCGTACGGCAGCAGGCGCTCGTGCCGATTCCGGTCGGCCCGACGCTCGCGGCCATCAATGAGACCCTGCTGGCACAGATGGATGCGCGGCTCGACACCAAGCGGGATGCGACCGGTCTGACGATCGGCGCGCGCTTCGTCGAGGAGCACCGTCACTGCCGGCTCGCCCCGATCCCGTTCGTGCCGGAGGCCACGACGTTCGTGACGGTGACGCCGCGCGCGCTGATTCGGCTGGAGGGGGCAGTGTACTCCGTGTGGACGCGGTGGGCCGGACTCGACCTCGTGGTGCGAATCGGTCCGAGCACCGTGACCATCGTGGGCCCCGACGGCACCCGCGTGCCCCATCCGCGGAAGCGGTTTGGCGAGCGGTCGATTGACTACCGGCACTACTTGGTCGAGCTCGCACGCAAGCCGCAGGCGGTGCGCCAGGTGCTCCCGGATCTTCTGCGGGATCTCGGAGACCCGTTTCCGGCGATCTGGGATCAGCTCCACGGCGCGCATGGGCCTCGGGAGGCCGCGCGGCACTTTGCCAAAGTCCTCGGCCAGCTCGAGACGTACGGCGCCGCCGTCGTCGTGCCCGCGCTGACCGTCGCGCTCGCGACCGGGACGCCGCTGCGGCTTGCCCTCATGCCCGCGCGATCGGCGCCGTGCATCGCGCCTGACGCCGTGCCGGCCCCACTCCGCGACATCGACGTGGCGAGCGGCTGCGCGGCCGACTATGACGGCTGGCTCCTGGGCGGGGCCGCATGAGTGCCGCCACCCTCGCCCGCGATCTGGTCGTCGCGCAGACGCGGGCGTTGAAATTGCCCGGCGTGGCGCGCACCTTTGAAGCCCTGGCCCGCCAAGCGCGCGATGCGCACTGGCCGCACGAAGACTACCTCCATGAGGTGCTCACTGCGGAGCAGGCATCGCGGCACGAGTCCGTGATGCGCCAGCGGCTCCGCGAGGCACGTTTCCCGGAGGTGAAGACCCTCGACACCTTCGACTTCACCACCGCGGACGGCGTCAGCGCGACGCAGATCCACACGCTCGCGCGCAGCGAGTGGGTCACCGCGCCCGAGAATCTGATCTTCGCCGGCCCGATCGGGACCGGCAAGACGCACTTGGCGATCGCGCTGGGCGTCGAAGCCACGAAGCACAAACGGCGCGTCTGTTTCACGCGCGCCGCCGATCTGGTGCGGCAGCTCCTCGAAGCACGGGATGCACGCGAGCTCACGCGGCTGCAGCAGCGCCTGCTGCGGGTCGATGTCCTCATCGTCGACGAGCTCGGATTCGTGCCGTTTGACCGGGTCGGCGGCGAGCTGCTCTTTAATCTGATCACGGATCGCTACGAACGCCGGGCAACGGTCGTGACGACGAATCTCGCGTTTGCCGAATGGGTCACCGTGTTTGCCGGCGACGAGAAGCTCACGACGGCACTGCTCGATCGCTTGGCGCATCACGCGACCGTGATCACCACGAAGGGGAAGAGCTATCGGATGCGGCAGCGCAGGTCCGCGGGGTCCTGACGTCCCACATCGGCATCGAGGGCCGATCCCACTCGAACACGACCGCGCAGGAGGCCGTAGGAACCACGATCGTGAGGGGGGCCAGGGGGTAGCATCCCCCCTCACGGCGACCGAGGAGATGAGGCGAAACGACCATCGACGCGGCTATGGAAATGACGCGCCTATGGAAATCACCAAACGATTTCCACAGCCGCTTGGAAATCTCGCACAAGACGCGAGATTCCCACATTCCCACAGCCGATCATCTTCGTTTCAGGTGAGAAGAGCGTAGAATGAACCGCCCTCAGGTGGTCTACTTTCCGAGCGGCCGACTGGCCTAGTTTCCGAGCGGCGTGCGCAGAATCAGAAGGGCGCTCGACCATTTCAACGGCCGCGACGTTGGAGAATTGTCTTGTCCCTCGGCGCCACTGTCAAGCGACAACACGAACGATCCGTCCCAACAAAATCGGCCGCCATTGAATGGTGTCCGCTGACCGAGAAACTTTCGTCCGCGGCTGCAGAAGAATCGCATGTGGGTCTGACTTTCTTCAGCCGCTCAGGCGAACGAATGCGACCGTGGCGGATATTTGAGTGATGCGGTTTGAGCGGGACGTCGTGCCTGAAATGACGTGATTGAGCTGCTACGGCACCAGCTGTGATCTCGAGCTGAGCGGTATGAATCTGATCTCCACCTGCATGGTGGAGAAAGTGGTGACAGGCTGGCCGGAGAAGTGACCCCTATTACCGGTTACGACCGGTGATCTTCCCCAGGCTCCGAAAAGGACTCAGGGTGTGACTTGCCCCCACGTCGGCGCGGTTGGCGGTGGCGCTCCAGCGCCGTAGCAGGCGGCCGCGTTGAACATTCTAATGCGGGGACTGGAACCCGGATAGGCCGCATCATTCGCCGTCGCCTCGAAGCAGACCCGAGCCGGAATCTTATTGGCGTGGCCGCCCGTGCTCGTGACGATGTTGCCATTGCTCACGTCGGGGCCAATGGGCGGCCATGCGACCGACCCGAACCACGACGGTTTCGCGGACAGATACAGCGAAGCGGGAAGCGTTTGCGAGCTGGGCACGGGATTGGGATAGTTCGTAATGCCGCTCGGCACCTCAGTAGTACTCCAGCGAGTACCCGTCTGGTCATTCGTCCCGTTGTCGTTCGTGGAGGTTACGTTATCCCAGTTCCCCCACCGGAACAGCGTTCGGAGGACGTTCGTATCGTTCGACATGGCTCCGCAATTGGCACAATTCCCCTTGAATCCGAGATTGTAGATCGACGAACCAGAACCGGCACCTGAGGTTTGGTACGTCGACCATTGAGACGGGTCTCCCATCACATTGCCGATCACATTCATGAATCGCGAATGTCCGTCGAACGCCAGAGCCGATGTAGCCGCCACGCTGCCCCGATTGTGGGCCTGCCCATCCATGTGATTGCGAAAATAAGTCAGGAAGAAATGAGTGCCGTGGATGTCGTCGAGGTGGACACTGTCTGTGTTGTTGCCTTCATAGAGATTGAACATGTCTCCACCGTTGTGGTTCTGGAAGCAGGCCGAATAGAAAATATCATCACAGTAGTTGTATGCGTAAACCGACCCACTTTCTGGATCATTCGGCGTGATCGGCGAAACCTGGTGATGCAGAATGTTGTTCTCGAATAACAGACTGCCGCTGACATGCGGCGTATATCCGTATTGAGTATTTCCCTGCACGTTCGGGCCGTAGAAGTAGCTGTCTCGCGTGGTGATCCGGAAGCCGTTCACGATGATGACATGAAAGACAAAGTTGCCAGGGCCTCCGGATTGAATAACCCGCAGTCCCTTGAACCAGCAGTCTTTCGCGTTGACGAGCTCGATCCCCGCTTCGCCGCCCCCCGTGAAGTCAATGGTCAGGTTCTCGATGCCGGAGTTCTCGACATTGGTACCGGTATCGCCCCACCATGCACCGGGGCTCTGACTCGCGCGAAAGTTTGGAGACATGATCGGCGGGCTGATGGTTACCGCATTACCATTGATAGCTGTGACTTCGTGCAATTCGGTTTGCACGCGATTGTCCCGGGCCCAACTGTTTCCACCCTCGCCCGAACACGGCGCACCGCTGTCGCACAGAAAGAGATCCCCGGCCGCCGGGAATCCATCAGCCGCATCATTCAACTGGTCGAGAAAGATCGTCGCCCCCACTGTCAACCCGGTCGTGCTCCCTAGCGTGACAACCGTCGTACCCTTGGCATAGCCAGCCGTCCACGTCGCAGTGCGGTCGGGCCCAGGACCGCCACCAGAGGCGGTCCCTATGTTTCCGCCGTTGGTGCACATCTGTACAGCCGCTCCGTAAAACAGGGAACAGCCGCTGGTCGTGCCGTTGATGACGAGCTTGGTCTGGTCGGCTCCAGCGCCGCGGAGGGTCACGTTGCTTTTGCGGAAGACGAGTCCTGCCGAAAGGGTGTACGTCCCGGCATTGAGAAAAACAACCTGCCCATTCGGACAAGCCGCAATCGCACTATTGATCTGGGCGGCTGTCGCCCCTGGGCTCAGAGTTGAACAGATCGTGGTCCTGGCTGGGATTCCACCAGCGACGCCGGCACTACTCCAGTCGATCGCTCGAGCAGGGTCCAAGATACCGGACGACTGCTGAGCGTCTCCAGTCAACGAAATAGAGAGCACCAGGAGCCCGATGGTGTAAGCAAGGCGGCGGTGCCTCAAGATGGGTGCCGAAGTTTTCAGCATCGTCGTTGTCACCTGGGCGCAATTCCTGAGTTTCCTGCTGGACGTGTATGCTATGCGAGTCCTTGCCGCTGGAGCAATCGCAATGCCAGGAAACCAGATGGGCAGAACTAGTCACATTTGGCCGCAAATGCATAACAAACGGAAGAGGCTGCACAAATAAGAGGCTCGAAAAAGGAGCGCCATTTGCGGAAAGCGTCAGAAGCTAGACGGATTTGTGCGTAATTCTTACGCTGGGAACCCCTTCTTGCGGGATGAAGAAATAGTTCCCGCCGCCCGAATTGGTTTTCTCCACGGGCCCTAACGTTCCCTGTTCGTAACGCATCCTTGTATAACCCAGACTGTCCAACAGGTCTATCACTCGTGCCTTATCATCCGAGAGCTCGCAGAAGATCACCGGCCGACAGCGACGGATCAAATCGAGGCCGCCGGACAATGCTGAGAACTCGAAGTTCTCGACGTCGATCTTGATTGCTTTGACATTCGGGCTGTCCTTCACTCCTGCGATCTCATCCAGACGCTTGATTTCAACTTCGAAACGAATCCCATTGTGATACTTGCTGTGTCCATCATCGACCTGGCACAGGGCGTGACGCGGGATGCCTCCGATCACCGGCATGATCATCGGAATCTTTCCGGGTCGATCGCCGAGCCCGCACCGGTGCACGACTACGCTGTCCAGTTTGAACCGTGAAACAACTCTCTCCAGGCTGTCGAGGTTGTCCGGTACAGGCTCGAAAGAATGAACGACACAGTCCGGATTCGTTCTGGCAAGAAAGAAGGTGGTCACGCCGATGTTCGCCCCGATATCGAGGATGACACACCCCTTGGGGATCATCGCTGCAAAAAACAAGAAGTCCTCTTCGTATCCCAACAGGGCCATGGTCCTGATGCGTGCCTCAGCTACCAGGAAAAGATAACGCCGGAACCCGAGTGCCTTGATCAGCAGATGCTGTGTGATCGTCTTGAGAGGATTGGCCATTCACCTCGCCTTAAAGGAGATGCGTCGGGTCGAATGCTGAGAGTGTCCACGGCCTCATGCTGATACGGAGGCCTTCTCGACGAGCTGGTCTGGACCTGCTTCCGATGCCTGCTTCGCAGACGCGGTCCGGAATCTGAGCTCCCGCAGAATGTTCATGTAACTCGCCTTCTGGTTGAACGTGAACAGCAGCATGAGCCAGTACGTGGCGAACAGCACGAAGGACTCGATAACGAGGCGCAAGAAGACCGGCTCGACAGTCTGGGTGTATCGGCCGAGGGCGAAGACCGCGACGGCCCCGGCGGTGATCGATAACAAAGCGGGCGAGACGGCCTTGACGATGTCCCGGGCGCTGACAGGCGTCTCGTGGGTGGCCCAGAGCACCATCGGCCCTGCCAGCAGCAGCATCGCCGCTGAGAACCCCAACGCCACGCCCTGCGGCCCGCTCCGGAGCCCGACGACGTAGCCGAGGATCACCGTGGGAGCGATGACCAGCGCCATTTTCACGCTTCGCGCAACCCGGCCGGTGGCCATCAGCATCCAGGCGGAAGGATTGATGAGCGCGAACACCAGCATGGTTGGCGACAGAAGCCTGAAGATGGTCGCAGCTTCGAGCCACCTGGGTCCGAGGAAAACGCGGACGATGTCTTCGGAAAAGAGAGCGCAGCCCGCCGTAATCGGCAAAACGAGCGCAAAGAAGAGGCTGTACCCCTGGAGAAAGTAGCTGCGTAGACGAACCGGGTCGTTCTGAAGCCGGGACAACGCTGGAAACGCCACTTGCGAGACGGTCGAGGTTAGATTATCGAGAGGAAGGTTGATCAGCTGATACGCTCGCCCGTAAATTCCGAGCGCCTCCGCTCCAAAGAAACGTCCGAGCAAGACCTTGTCGAGGTTGTACGCGACGTAGACGATGACGCCGTTGAAGGTCACGCTGCCGCCGTACCACAGCATCGAGCCGACGCCGGAGCGGCGTTTCGGCCGGCCTGGAATCCAGCCAGAGGCGACCCAGGCACCAACCGCGGTCGCCGCCTGGGGAGCCACCGCCATCGCGACGAGAGCCCAATAGCCCTGTCCCAGAAGGGCCATCGCGATGCCGGCCGCTATCCCTATTGCCAGCGCGACCGTGTCGATGACGGCAATGGCCGCGAACCGCATGCTTCGCTGCAGCAGCGCGCGATGCTGGGCGCCGGCCCCGATGAAGACAAAACCTACGCCGACCGCGATCGCGATCGACAGAAGGCGCGGCTCGCCGTAAAAGCGAACCAGAAGGGGCCCGGCTGCCGCACAGATCAGCGCGAGCAGGCTGCCAAATCCGACGTTCAGCCAGAACAGCGTCGAGAGTTGATCGCCCGTGACCGAGGCGCGAGTGACCGACGCCATCGACAAGCCAAAATCGCGAAACAAGCTCAGGAAGCCGGTGAACGCGATGACCATGCCGAAGAGGCCGAAATCCTGCGGAAACAGCAGGCGGGCCATGACGACCATCGAGCCGGTCCGCAGGACGAACGTCGCCGCTTGCGCGGTGCCCGAGGCCAGCGCGCCACGGACCGTCCTGCGCTTCAGGTCGTGGGCGTCCCGCTCGTGAAGTACGCCAGGCTCCGAAGGAGCGTCAGCCATCCTCACCGACCCGCTTCAGCCAGATTTCTCGAAAGTACGGATACACGGCCCTGGGGCAGAACATCCGATTCTTGCTGTAGTTGCCGCTGCAGACCACACCGTCCATGACGATGCAGGGGTTGGGCAGCGTCATCATCTGGCCCGTCTTCTCGTTGATGATCTTTTCGACGCGGCGGAGAACTCGGAATTCGCCTTTCTCGCAGTACGCCGCCATCTCGACATCGAATCCCAGGCCGCGATTGCGCAGGTCTACGTTGAGCGTCTTCATGATCGCGTCCTTGGACCGGACCCGCACGAGCTCCCCAGGCTGAAGGTTCAGGTTCTCGGTGGGCGTCTTCTTGCCGGCGAGACCGCACAGGTGTGGGTAACGGCGGCCCCACCAGCGCAGGAGAAAGGAGTTGATCGCCGCGAAGACTCCGAACCGGACGAAATCAAGAAGGTTGACGTTGCCGGATGTCAGATCTCTCACATAGAAACGAGGGTCGAAGAGATCGCGCCTGGTCGTCGCGGTCGTCGCGGTCGGCAGCTCCGTGGCCTGGCACCGAAAGCGCTGCGGCTCGCCCTCGGCAACCGGATGGCGGGTTCCCGTGTCGAGGCGACTCGGGTCAACCTGGTGGCCAGCGCCTGTCTGAACGTCCTCGACGTCCGGCTGACCGGCAGCCACAGGCCTCAACCACGCTTCCTTCCAGAACAGCAGACAGCCGGCCTGACAGCCGCCGTGGGCCTCGCCGTCACATCGCAGTCCTTCGAGATGGACGGCGTTCGTCATGCGCCGGAGCTTGAAGCTCCCAGTCGTGTCACAGGTCTTGTGCGCCGACTTGTAGACGCGAAACCTTCTGCCGCTGAACTGCAGCATCTCCGGCATGAACGGAAGGCCGTCAAGGCTCTGGCTGTTGTCGAGCGTAGCGAGAATCTCTGCCTCGCTCCTGACTTCCACCCACTCACCGGCGCGCAGGCTCATCGTGCGATGACCTCCAGAACCTTTCGCATCGCCGTCGCCGGATGCCTCGCCTCGGTGATCGCCTCCTGGATCGCGGCCCTGGCAACCCTGGGCCATTCCAGCTCGCATCCCACCTCGTGCAGTCGCAATCGGTGGAAGCCCCAGAACTCGCGGCCCCGTAGCTTCAGCAAGGACCCTCCGAGCCCGCGATAGTAGGCATCGAAGACTTCCTTCTTCCGTGTCGAGAACTCCGCGGTGCTTAGATAACGAGGGCCGTATTGCAGCAGTACCTCCAGATACCCGACGGAGCCGGCGTCCAGGCTATCCATCTCTGCGCTCCACTGCCCCTGATGGACGCGCTCGACGGAGAGCACCTCGTGCAGGAATCCGAGATCGCAATGCTGGAGCGACTCGTAGCACGCGCTGGTGTCCGCATGCGATCTGGAATGTGGGAAAAAGGACTCGCGCATCCTCAGCAGGTCTGCCCGATACAGAACGCTTGTCGGCGTGCCCAACACGTGAATGCCCTCGAGCAGTCCCAGGCGGCCGGCATCGCGGCCCGGCACAACGCTCACCGTGGGCGGCACGCCCCGCCACTTTACCGTGTCGCCGCTGCGCTGATAGCAGCCGACGATGCCGACGGTGGGATGCGCCTCGGCAGCGGACACCATCTTGCCCAGACAATCCGGCATGAGCCAGTCGTCGGCCGAGACCACCTTGCAGTACTTGTGATGGCGCGGCACGAGCCGGAAGCCGGCGTTGTGGTTCTCAATCGCGCTCACGAACACGGCGTTCGTCTTGACCCGGACTCGCGGGTCCTTCTTCGCGTAGGACTCGGCAATCCCCAGCGTCCCGTCCGTGCTGCAGTTGTTCAGGATCGTGTATTCGAAGTCCCGGTAGTCCTGCGACAGCACGCTTTCGATGCAGTCTGCCAAGTACCGCGCTCCGTTGTAGACGGGTGTGAAGACGGTTACGGACGGCGTGCTCACTTCTTGTAGACGTCCTTCATCCACGCGATGGTCTGGCGAATGCCGTCTTCCAGAGAGACGGTGGACTTGAGGTCCAGGTCGCGCCGTGCCTTGGCGCAATCCACCTGCTTTTCCCGAGTGGTTAGCGTCTCCGCGTCCTTGAACACCACAAGCTTGTCGCGCTGCGCCTGTTTGCCAAGCTGCTTGAGGATCATCTCGGCAACGTCCTCGATGGTGTGGAAATCGTTCCCGCCGATGTTGTACACCTCGCCGGGCTTGAAGTTGTCGGAGATGTTCGACAGCGTTCGCGACATGTCGGTGATGAACGTGCTCGTCCGCTTGTACCCCCGGTAGACCGTGATCGGGATGTCGTGCAGCAGCCGGTAGCAGAACAGGCAGATGACCGATCGGTAAGGGCTGTAGTACTCGCCAGGGCCATAGGTATTGAAGAGTCGGACGCGGACCGACTCGGTCTTGAACTGGGTAGCCGAGTTGAGGATCTGCATCTCGTTCACCCACTTGGACAGGGCGTAGTCGTTCATCTGCTTGATCTCGACCTTGTCCATCACGTCTTCGGCCATCACGCCGTCGAAGTCGCCGTACACCTCGGACGAAGAGAAGTAGATGGCGCGAAAGCCCTCGCGTTCCTGCATGCGAAGGATGTTCTTCGTGCCGACGGCGTTGGTGCGCCAGACGTTCTCGAAATAATCCTCGCCGTTCCAGCGCCCGAACTCCGCGGCCAGGTGATAGACGCAGTCGAACTTGCGGCCGCTCGGCGCGTAACCCTGCGCCCAGCCCCCGCCCGCCCACAAGCGCTCGACTTGATGAAATTCTCCAACGTCGCATCGCGCGTATTGCGGATCGTGATGGTGGCGCATGTCGGCCACAAAGACGTTGTGGCCTCGGCTCCGAAGGTCCTTGACGAGATAGGTGCCCACGGCGCCGAGGCCGCCCGTGACAAGTATGTTCTTTGACATGAGGGATTAGTCCAGCTCCTGGAAAGAATGAAAAGAATGACTATTCATCGAAAAACGCCACCCGCTTGTGGCGCATGACCTGCTCGAGGGCCTTGTTCTGCGCCGTCAGTTCCTGTTTGACCACGTCGTGGCAGACGAGCACGGCGATCAGGTCGGCCCCCTGCGCGATCTCTTTTAGCGACGAAAAGCCCATCGTGGACACGAGCGGGTCGTAGTGCGCCACGTCGTAGCCATCCTGCTTGAGCGAATGCACGATTTCGATGGCCGGGCTCTCGCGCATGTCTTCGCAGTTCTTCTTGTACGTGGCGCCGAGCGCAATGATCTTGGGATCCGGCACGTCCGCCACGGCCCTGCGGATCTTTTCGGCGATCCGGTGGGGCATCTCGTCGTTGATGAGCCGCGCCATCGTGATGAGCTTCGAGTTGTAGGGCGCCACCTCCTTGAGAAACCAGGGATCCACCGGGATGCAGTGCCCACCCACGCCGATACCAGGGTTCATGATCTTGACGCGGGGATGCTTGTTGGCGAAGCCGATGACCGTCCGGCCGTTGACGCCGAGCAGCTCGCAGATCTGCGCCAGCTCGTTGGCCAGCGCGACGTTGACGTCGCGGTAGGTGTTCTCCATCAGCTTCGACAGCTCCGCCGTCACATCGTCGGTGCGATGGAGCTCGCCCTTGACGAAGGTCGCGTAGATCTCGGCGGCGGCGTTCGTGGAGGCCTCGTTCATGCCGCCGATCAGGCGATCGTTCTCGATGATCTCGCGAAAGATGTCGCCGGGCAGAATCCGTTCCGGACAGTGTGCCAGGAGAATGTCTTCGGGCACCCTCAGGCCGGTGAGCTTTTCGATGAGCGGCTTGGCGAACCGGCGGCACGTCATCGGCGGCACGGTGCTTTCGATGATGACCAGATTGCCCTTCCGGAGGTGAGGACAGATGGATTCGATGGCGGATTGCACCGGACCCATGTCGCAGACCTTCTTGAGCGAATCCACGGGCGTGGGTACCGCGATGACGAATACGTCACCTGGACACGGTGTGGTGCGCGCGGCGAGGTTGGGCTGCACGGCCGGGTCGTTGAGGAGCGTTTTCAGCTCCTCCTCGTTCAGCAGCATCGTGCGCTCGTTGATGGCGCGAACGACGTTCTCGTTGATATCGACGCCGACCACATTCTGTCCGGCCTTGGCCCACATGAGGGCCGCCGGTAATCCGACATAGCCTGTACCGATCACGACGATGGTTTTGCGCATAGAAAAAGTGTGCTTTCAGTTAGGGGTATTAGACGTGTCCGAAGTTTCGGCACGCCGCGATGATCCGTCCAGTGGCGTGCCCATCGCCGTAAGGATTGTGTGCCCTGGCCATCTGGTCGCGCGCCTTGGCGTCCATCAGAAGGTGCGACACTTCCCCCACGATTTTCTGGGGATCGGTGCCGACCAGGCGGACCGTACCGGCCTGGACGCCCTCCGGTCGCTCCGTCGTTTCGCGCATGACCAGCACGGGCTTGCCCAGGCTGGGCGCCTCTTCCTGAATGCCGCCCGAATCGCTGAGGATGACGGTCGAGCGTTCGAGCATTCCGACGAAGGGCAGGTAGGGCAAGGGCTCTAATAAATGGACGTTTGGCAGCGCCGCAGTGCCAGAGCCGCCCGCACCCAGCAGGCGCGCAACCGGCTCGCGGACGTTGGGGTTCAGGTGAACCGGGTACACGAAGTGCGTATCTGTGAAGCGGCGCGCCAGTTCGGCAATCGAGCGACAGATATTCTCGAATCCGCCGCCGAAATTCTCCCGCCGGTGGCCCGTGATCAGGACCAGCTTCGGCGCCCCGTTGCCTGCAGGGCTCCCCGGCTGGAGGTAGTCGGGGAGGCCGGCCACGGCCGGCCGCATCGCACGCACTTTGTCGATCGCGAGAAACAGGGCGTCGATGCCCGTGTTGCCCGTCACGAAGATCGTGTCGTCCGCAATGCCCTCCCGCAGCAGGTTCTGTCGCGATACGTCGGTGGGCGCGAAGTGGAGCCTGGTCAACCGCGACACGAGCACACGGTTGGCCTCTTCGGGCCAGGGCGCGAGCATGTTTCCCGTGCGCAGTCCGGCTTCCACGTGCCCAATCGGAACATGGCGATAGAAGGCCGCGAGCGCCGCACACAGCGTCGTCGTCGTGTCTCCCTGGATCAGGATCAGGTCCGGCTTTTCTGCCGCCAGGTACCGATCGACCGCCTCAATCCCCCGGGCGGTCAATCCGGCGAGCGTTTGATTGGGCACCATGAGGTCGAGATCGTGATCCGGCTTGATCTCGAACAGACCGAGCACTTGATCGAGCATCTGGCGATGCTGCCCGGTCACGCACACGCTGGTCTCGACGCCGGCCTCCCGCCTGAGTGCGAGGACCACCGGCGCGAGCTTGATGGCCTCTGGCCGCGTGCCGAATATCACGGATATCTTCATACCCGCCTTGTCACTTGCTCGAGAAGGTTGTTGAGCGACGTGGAGACGGCGTCCGGTCCATACGTTCGCACGGCTGCTTCTTCCGCGGTGAGTTCATAGCCGCGAGTGTCGATAAGCTGCCTCAGGCAGGCGGCGATAGTGCTGGGGGTGTTATCAGCGATGTATGTGATGCCGGCCTCGAGCTCCGGCTCGAGGAAGCCGCGTGGTGTCGTCACGACGTGGGTTCCGGCGGCAAGGTACTCGACAATCTTGAAGGCAAAGACGTTTCCCGGCGTCTTGGTCAGGTCTTGCGGGTTCATCCCGATGCGAGCGGCGCACAGCAGGCGGGCGTTCTCGGCTCTGTTGAGCAGGCCGTGGAAGATGATGCTGCTATTGCCTTTAGCCTTTTGTTCCAGGGCTGCAGTGATGGGGCCTTTGCCGGCGATATGGAGCTCCCAGTCAGGGACGTTCAGCATCTGCCACGCTTCGACCAGTTGTTCGATGCCCTGCGTGCCCTCGTGTGTGCCCGAAAAAACCACCCAGTTCTTCTTCGAGGCCTTCGAGCCCTGACTCGTCCTCAGGATTTCATCGCTGACGACACCGCGGAGGAGAATCTTGGGCGTGTCGGCCGGGAATTGGGACATCAGATAAGGCGACACTGCCGTGCCGCCCGAAACCGAGTTCAAGAGATCTCTGTACGAGCGCCGGCGGTACTTCGAGATCAGCCCGAGCGCCCGTCGCCCGTGAACGTCCACGAACGAATCGTCTTCGTACTGCAGGACAACGGGCAGTCCGAGGCGCCGTGCGTAGCGACCTAGTCCAACCTGGGCGGCCTGCATGTTGTAAAGAATGATCGCGTCGTACGGGGCACGCTTATGTCTCGCCCGGAGAAGGCGCTGAGCCTGCGCGCTCTCCCAGACACCGATCAGGAACTTCACCGAGAGAGCCGAGAGGTAGTCGATCGGAATGTCGGGATGAAATCTCTCGCTTTCGGGAACAGCAGGATAGAACCGAAACCGGAATCTGTCTCCGCCGACCAGGGGCTCCAGCGCGCCCTGAGAGATGATCTCGACCTCGTGAGAGCTTCGCCGCAGCAGTTCGGCAATCAACTGCACCTTCACCCTGGCTGCCAGACTGAAGTTGTGTAGGCAAGGACGGTTCTTGACCAGGTTGGGGCCCTGATAGTTCGCGACGTAGGCTATTCTCATTTCGAACGGATCGCTTCCAGCGGACGCTCGGGCGCCTGCCCGCTCGACGTGAGGTCGGCGTACACCTGCTGCGTTTTGTCGCCCACCAGATCCCACGAATGCCGCTTCCTGGCGTAGTCCTGTATCTCCGGCCGTCGCCGCGGCAGCTGCCTGAAGAGATCGCTTTCGAAGTAGCGCTCGATCGCGCCCGCAAGGTCAACCGGGTCGCCTGGCGTAAACAGAAGGCCGGTCTGACCTTCGTCGATGTCTTCTCGAAGAGATCCCACGTCTGCGGCGATGACCGGCAGTCCGAAGCTGTATCCCAGGACGAGGACGCCGCTCTGAAACACCTGCGTGTAGGGAAGGACCAGGACGTCCGCTGCCTTGAAATACAGCTCCGTGTCCTCATCGGGAATGAACTCGATCCGCTGGACGACTTGCTCTCGAGTCGCATCCCGGCGGATGGCCTGCTGGACCTCGCCGAAATATGTCTCGGTCCCGACCTTCGGCTTGCCGACGATGAGGAGGCGATAGTCCGGATGGCCTGCAGCTACGCGCTGAAACGCCGCGACGAGGCAATCGAGGCCCTTATAGGGCCCGATGCTGCCGAAGAACAGGATGGTCTTTTCGCCGTGGTCCAGACTCAGACGCCGCTTCGCTTCCGCACTGGTCAATGATGTGTTCGGAGCGGAGTTGTTGATCCCGAGAGGGATGACGGTGACGGCTCGTTCGCCGATGCCAAAATCGGTGAGCAGTTCGGTCTTCATCCTCTCGGTGTGGACGAAGATGTGATCGGCAAGCCGGTACTGGATCTTCAGGGTGAGGCGATTGAGCAGGGAATCGTTCGCATCCCTCTTGCCGGCGTTGACGTTGTGGGCGGTCAACGCGATCTTCTTCCCCTGCAATCTGTAATAGAGCATCAGCAAGGTTCGGTCGAATGCCTCGAACTTGTTGTTCCAAAGGATATGGAAGACCTGAGATTCAGTGAGGGCGGCGTATCGGATAAGGCGTGCGTAGTACGTCAGTATCCGCCGTACCTTGGTTGGGAAACTCACATCGTCCCGCTGATTCCCTCTGAGATTGAGAAACTTCAAGTTCGTATTCGTGTGGAGCTCGGGGCTGTCTATCTCGTCACTACCGATGAACTCCACGTGCACGCCCTTGGCAGCAAGTGCCGTAGCCAGGCCGAATGCATATGGCTTGTCGATGCCTCCGGTCAGCAGTCCAACCTGGATTCCGCCCGAGGGCGTTGCCGCCAGAGGGGCGGCGCCGAGAGGAGACACTACCGTTGCCACTTGGATGACGGTTGAGCGAACCGAAGCGCGTGCGCGGGACGTGGCCACCTGGCAGGAGCCGCCGGGGCCGCCGGAGCTGCTGTTGCAGGGTCTTTCGCACTGGAAATCCGGAGGACAGGGTTCGGCACGACGAACACCGCCAGCATTGTGGAGATCCACATGGGGTGCATCATCCGGAAACCGGCTTCGGTGAGGCTATAGATGATGCCGACGACGACGCATGCCACCTTGAACCCTCCCAGTTCGGGATCCAGACGGACCATCTGGATAGCTTTTCGGTAGCCCACCACGACTACGACAGCGAGCATTGCGACGCCTACCCAACCCAGGTTCAGGAAGACCTCGAGGTACCCGTTGTGGGACTCGTTCGGGCGCCACTGGTACTTGGCCCAAAGCGTCGTGAGTCGCGATCCCAGCCAGAAGCTCTCGAAGCCGGCCCCGACCAGCGGGCTCGGGTTCAACACCACAACGTCACCCCAGAGCTCGGTCCGCTGGGTGAGCGTGGGATCCCGGCCCACGGCCGTCAGTACGCCGCCCGCAGCATCGAGAAACAAAGGGACGCAGGCGGCCGCTATCGCCGCCACCACCATTCCATGCACAAGTGTTCGTCTCTGTGTGAAGCCGGGAAAGCTCGTTGCGACAATCAAGCCACTTCCAATCGCCAGACCGCCTATCGAGGTCATCGAATTGGCGTTCCACAAGAGCCACACCACCATCGAGAGGATCACGCCCTGGGCGATGAGTGGCCGGCTTCCGCAGGCATGCGGTTTCTCGAGGAGCCAGTGCCGAATGCGCCAGACGGCGCCGAGTCCGGAGAAGAGGCAAATCGCCCCGAGCATGTTCTTGTCAGTCGCCACGCCGACGAACCCACGGCCTCCGTCTGTGATGTTGAACCGCAGACCGAGCGCGGGATAGTACTTGATGAACAGGATGGAAATCGGCATGAAAACAAAACTGGTGCGGGCGACGAAACGCTTCACAGCCGACAACCGATCCGGATCCGTCAAGATGATCATGATCATCACGGGGTCGCCCAGCGCCTTGATCCAGCGCCTGAACGCCACACCGGGATATTCCGACCACAGCACACTGATCCCACAGTAGAAGATGAACAGGAGCAGGGGCCAGTTCATGAGGGATAGCATCGAGGCTGTTCGTCCCCTCATGAAAAGAACTACTAATCCAGCCAGGAGGAACACGGAGAAGACACTGCGCTCGAGGGCGTTGCCTTCGAGATTCTGGTCGATCGAAGGGTCTGGTACCTGCAGCCATTGGGAGATTGGCCGCGAGCCGGAGAGCAACATCCAGATTACCGCAATCCAGAGCGCATGGGACGTCCGATGGTCCGGGTCTCGATCGAGGACGAGGAGCCCCAGGATCCCGACGACGCAGATGACAGTGGCAATTAGAGGTGGCGTAACAGCCTCCGACGCCACGTTTTTGAAAGGTGACGATTCATTTCTGATCGAAGAACAGGCGGTGTATGAGCTCGAGCGTCAGGACCTTGTGAATCTCGCTCGTGTAGTTTCGGTCCCCGCGAAGGTGCCCCCGTACGACGGCCTCGACTCCACTCCGCTCAAGGTATGGCCTGGACAACGTCCGCGAGTCGAGCAGCATGTCTCGCACGTAGTTGGACAACGCATCGCGATACCACACGCGATAGTGAGACATCTTGTGTCTGCCGAGAAACAGCCGTTCGAAGTGGAACGGCGAGCAGGCGTGGTCGAGCCTCGCGAGCCATTGCGGCATGCTGTAATCGTAGGCGTACTCTGCCCTGAAGGTGAACCTCTGCACCAGTTGTGAGGCCTTTCCAATCAGGCTGCCAGAGTCGCCGCCGACCCCGAGATCTGTCGGAATCCGCTGTAGTTCTGGGTTGCCGTCGCCGACCAGCCGGAGTCGAACGTCGCTGCCGGCGGGCGTCGATGTCGGCGCACGGTAGGCCGTCCGAACGAAATCGTTGTCGAGGTACGGAGAACGCACGGTGAGCTGCGTCTGCTCCAGTGCGAGCACGCCGTAATGCCACCACGGGGATTGCCGGAACGCTGCAAACGTGACCGGATGCTCCAGGCGCAAGCTTCCATACGTGGCACCGGCCTGTTGGATGTACGGCTGGAAGTCTCGACTGACCAACCCGGTGAGGGGCTCCACCGCCTTGAGCATCGTGGCATGTGCGAGCACCTCGCTGCCGTAGGTGCCGACCACCTTCGTCGGGGCGATCGCACGGGCTTTTTCGCTGACGTACAGATCCGACGCCCGGCTGAGATCGACGCAGCCGTCGGTGAGGTACACGCTTCGCTCGGCGTAGTGTGCAAAGCGCGAGAGAAATTCGTCTCCGACAGGAATCACGCTGTGCGGCTGCCCGCAGGCTGCAGCCACCTGCCGTGCGACACGGACGTCCCGGTTGTCGCGAAACGTGCTTCCGAAGGTGTAGCAGGGGAGCGAGCCGGGCGGCGCCTTTCGCCAGGCCATGATGATCCGAGTGTCGAGTCCCCCAGTGAGCGACACCCCGATCGGCTCATTACCATTGAAGTATCTGGGCAGATTTTCCGAGAGGGCATCCCGGAGTGCTCGATAGTAGTCTTCCGACTCGAGTGGAGTCTGGTCTTCCCATTCTTGGGGCTGGAAGTACGTGGACTTCGACGTGAGCGTGCCGCCCCTGAAGACCCAGGCCGCGGCGGGCGGAAGCACCGAGATACCATCGAACAGCGTTCGGTTCTCCAGCACACAGCCGCACGCAACGAACTCTCCCAAACCCCTGACGTCCGGTTTCCGCACTTCCGGACAGACCGCCAGGATGGCCTTGGCCTCGGCCGCAAAATAAAACGCGCCGTTCGACTGGTGATAGTAAATGCGGTGCATCCCGTAGCGGTCGTTGAACAACGTCGTTGTGCCCCGTGTGCGGTCGGTGACGAGACCATGGAACAGTCCATTCAGCCCGACGGGAAAGTTCGGATCTTCCTCATACGCATGCACGAGGTATGCGGACCCTCCTGCACCTATCGAATGCTCACGCTCTTTCAGGCGCCGCACGGTGCCAGGTTCGGGGTAATCCTCTCCAGAAAATACGAGCACGACGTCTCCGCGCTCGTTGCACAGTGGCATTCCGTCCGCAAAGGAATTCCTTCTGGCCGCCCAGCCGACGTACACGCCCATGGACTTGTCGGTCCATGTGCCCGTGTCATAGAAGGGCTCATGACGAACCGCCTCAACCATTCGCTCCAAGTCCTGCTTGGCACGCTCGTGCGGCTTGCCCGTGATCAGACCGACGATTCCTGGCATCTCGGAAAGCCTAGCTCTGTGACTTGCTGCTCTGAATCGACGACGTCGCCAACCGTTGCTGACGTGAGTACCAACTGTTTCTCAACTTGACCAGATAGGCTCTCAACCTGTTGGGAATTACCCCAGCCAAACCATGATGGAGGCCAAGTTTGAGGATCAACCTCCCTTTCGGTGTCAAGGGAACGTAGTACCTGGGAAGATCGAATTTCTCAAATCCGTTCTGGGCTTTGAAATGTCCAAGCGTTCCTGTCACCCAGATATCGTAGACAAGATACGGAAGGCCTTTCTGTGCGCAGATCTCCACGGCCTTCGCAATCAAAGCATTGGTCGGTGCCTTGTCCCGATGTTCGATCTTTGAGAGTATCTGGCCTAGCATTCCATACCGTCCTGCATCAGCCAGAAACATGAACCCCAGCAACGCATTATCCTGGAAGGCCCCAAAGAGCTCCTCCCTGAATAAGTAGCGCGAGAACTCTCGCTTGATCGTCTCGGCGTCCTTTCCGTAGTGAAAGAATGGCTTGTTTTGTCTGACCGGCGTTTCGTTGAAGATGTCTGCCATTCCCTTGATGAACGCCTCGTCAAAACTCGCCTGCGTGACAACGACACCCGCCTTCGCGGACTTCCTCAGGAGATTTCTCGCCTTTGTGTTGAGTTGTTTGGTCAACCAATGGTCGACGCTCGTGATTGGAATGGCGGCGATGCTGTCCCACTCGTGGTAGTAGCTAAACTGAGGCGTTGTATTGGGTAGTCGCTGCCAGAACGTCAGAATATCCGCACGAATCCTACTCTTCCTTATCCCATCGATGAGGGACCGCGGCGCGTCGGCGTCCTCATACCATTCGTTTTCGAGTCTCGCCGTCCGCATGAACTTCCCAGTGACGACAATGGTCTTGCCATCGACGACGATCGTATCGACGCTGATCGGCTTACCCTTCACGAGGATCTCTTTGGCGGTCGTTGCCGGCTCGGCGGCGACAGGGTTCGTCAACTGCGCAGTCTCATTTCTATCCATATTCATTTGCTTAGGGCGGCCTGTTCACTCGGAGCTTCGTGCGCTTCTGCCACCGGCGCCTGAAGTTGAGTGAAGATCGCATCCATGATTCGCGCGGTGAGAAGAATCTCGCGATACGGGATCGGGACGGCCGTGCCGTCCGAAATGGAACGGTAAAATGATTCGATCAAGTACTTCAGCCCCGACTTCATGTGAAAGTCCATCGCCAGGAACGCGCGCATGTTCGTGGCCATGTTGCCGAGGTACTGCTTGGCGAGCAGGGCAGGCGGAATGAACTTCTCGGCGTAGCTCGTGAAACGCGTACCGCGAAGCTTGATGAGCGTCTCCTGGTCGGGGTCGAGCACCAGGCCGTTTTTCGACCCGTAGACGCGACACTCATGAATCAAGGGCCGCATCTGGGAGGAAAAAGTGAAGTAGGCCGTGTTGCCATCTTCATCGCCGATGATGACTCTCAGCTCGTCGATGATGTCGCTCTCGCCCATCCCCCTGAGAAAGGCACTGGTAAATCCGTACGCCCTGACTTGAGGTGATTCGGTGGTCAGAAACTCGGAGATCCGCGCAATGCCGTGGCTGATGACGTTGTGCAGCAGTTGTCCAGGCAGCCGGCGAACCCAGTGGTTGGTATCCCCGAGGAGTGCCCGCGCGTAGGTTTCACCAAGCTCGTAGCCGTAGTAGCTCTCGACGTGGACCGGACCGTCGCCGAGGTACCCCTTCTGGACGAGCGCTCGCATGCGTCTGGCCGCATGGCCGAACTGGCCATCGTGGCCAACCGTGAGTTTGAGCCCCTTGTCATCGGCAAGCGCAATAAGCGTTCGGGCATCCTTCTCGAAGAGCGTGAACGGCTTCTCCACATAGACGTGGCAGCCTCGTTCAAGGCACTGCCTGGCGAGATCGAAGTGGCTCTCCGGCGGCGTCGTGATGTGGACCACGTCCGGACGGGCCTCATTGAGCAGCACCGCCAGGTCGCTGAAGTGCCGCTTGACGGGGAACCTCTCGGCGAGTTGCTGCGCCATTAACGGCTCCCGGTCGCAGACGCCGACAATCTCGCAGCCCTGCACCCGCTGAATCGCAGCGGCGTGCTCGTCCGCAATCTTGCCGCAGCCGACAAGGGCGACCTTAAGCATGCCGCTCCCTACAGCCCTCGAAGTACCGACTCAATCCCTCAGCCGTCGGCACTCTCGGCGCCCAATGCAGGCGCGTCTTCAATCGTTCGTTGCTGTACCGCGTCTTCCGCCAGTAAGCGTTCCACTTGCGACGATTGAAGGCAGACGGCAACTGCCCCTCCGACCAATTCGAATAGCGCTCCCAGACATAACAAAGGAGGTAGCTGATCAGGTGGGGCACATACAACGACGTGAAGCGCCGCACACGGCTCTTGTAGAGACGCAGGAACTGACGGCTGGACGGCAGATCGTCATCGACGACATTGAACACTTCGCCGTCCACGCCTTTGGTCAACCCCGCCAGCACGATCGCATCCGCGCAGTTGTCAACGTAGGTCAGCGGGATGCTGTTGGAGCCGCCAAGGTGCAGAAAGAGGCCGAACGTGGCGATGCCGACGCGGTCGCTGATCGCCTGCTTCCCTGGGCCGTATACGTACCCTGGCCGGACGATCACATGCGAGAGACCGAACTTCCGGCAGTAATCGACCACCAGCTGCTCCTGCTTGACCTTGGCGAAACAATAAGCCTCGCCTCGCAGCTCTGGACGCTCCTCGACGGGGCACGACTCGTCGAGCAGCCGCCCCTTCGGCTTCCGCGTGTTGGTGTAGACGGCAAAGGAGCTGACGCTGACATACCGCTTCAGACATCCGTGGCTGATGCTCGCGTCGAGGAGGTTGCGCGTCGTGACGACCGAATTCATGAAGGCGTCGGGAAACGACTTGTGGCCCGTCCCGGCGGCGAGGTCGAGCACCAGGGCCGCGTCTCGCGTCGCGGCCAGACAGTCGGCACGCGACAGGAGATTGCCGGTGACCACATCGACATGTGCCTGCGGATAGCGGCCGACGATGGCGTCGAGTCGCGTTCTGTCGCTGGACGGCCTGGCGAAGCAGCGCACGCGGCGGAATCCGCGCTCCAGCAAGCGCTCGACGACTTTCGACCCGATGAACCCGGTCGCGCCCGTCACCAGGACCAGATCGTCCTGGCCGATGGTGAAGTCGCCGCCTTCTGTCCGTTCCATGCTCAACTGGCTTCTACCGGCGGGTTCAGCCCATTGATGGATCGCAGTGGATGCCGGAGCACGCTTTTCAACCGCCGTATCTGATCGCGTTGGCGCAGCGCCACGAGCTCTGGAGGCATCGATCGCTCTACCCGCCGAAGCATGGCGCCTCCATACCCAAGCAGCATCAGCGCGCCACCGACCACATACGGCCGGCGCTTCATCTGAAGAACGGCCCGAAATACCTCGAAGACCGGATGGCTGCCCAGCAGATAGTCCTTCCGTCCATGGTTGAGCAGCCTGCGGTAGAGATGCGCGTGCATGCCGCTGCCGACGCTTCGATGGTGCAGGCACGACTTCTCGTCAAACCTTCTGGTCTGCCAGCCGGCCGCCTGCGCCTTGAGAACCGCGACGAAGTCGATTCCGCCGGACGCGACGGCCGGATAGCCGCCGATAGCCTCGAAACACTCGCGGCGGAACAACTGACAGGCCCCGGAGACATGATCGGGGCTCTTGAACCGCTCGTCGTACATACGGTTCTCTTCCCGGTACGGCGTACCGGCGACTCCCAATTTCGGATTCTCGGCGAACTTGCGCATCAGGAATTCCAGGTAGTCGGGCTCGAAGGACACGTCGCCGTCAAGGTTGCCCACGACGTCGTACTCCAGCCCGGCGACCTTTGCGTATCCGGCGTTGAACGCGACGACTTTGCCGGCGAAGTGCCGCTGGGCTCGCTCGGGTCGGCGCTCCAGCACGATCCAGTCGTGGTCGGCGACGTATTTCTGGACAATCTCGTCGGTGCCGTCGGTCGAACCGTCACTGACGATGACCCATCTGACAGGGCGGACGGTCTGCGCGATGACCGACTTGATGGTCAGCTCGATATACGCGGCTTCGTTTCGTGCAGGCGTAATCAGCACGTAGCGAGGCACGGGAGTCAGCATGCGTTCCTTCGTGAGCCCAGCCGGCTGATGAGGACACGGGTGGTGTCGACGTAGTTGTCGCGAAATTCTCCGAGCAAGCGACGCGCCCGCACTTTGGCGTTGTGCATGTCCGAGACTCTCCAGGGCTCCCCGGCTGGATGAATCCCATCAGACACGCTGATCTCCTCCATCTGTCCGGGGTTCAACGTCACAGGTATCTTCACATCGTCGTCGCGCCGGAACAGCTGGTATCGACGAGCGGCTGTGCCGTCGTTCTGCAGCGTGAAACGGCTGGTGTAGAACCGCACGTGCGTATCGCCGTCATCGGCGGTTTTCGTCAGATGGGCACGCGAGCAGATGGTCGCGAGGTTCGTCCACTCGAGCCGATCATGGAGGGCGTTCAGCTGTTCGACGAACGATTCGAGGGCGCCATACCCGTCCTGAAAGTAGCCGTGATGTTCAACTGCCACGGCCGGCTTGCCCACGAACACGTCAAACGCGAACTCGGCGATATCGCGAGGGTAGCGGCGGCCGAAGAGGGGGAAATCCGAGAATCTGGTGACGGCGACCTGCAGCAGGTCTCGCACAGTGGCCTTCTCCGATGCCGGGCACACGTCGCCGTTGATGGCGGCCAGGTAGCCACTCGCCTTTAGAGCCGCGACGGCTTGGGCCGAAAAACGCCCGCGAGGGAAGACCATGACGTCGTCGAACGGCACGCCGGAGAGGCGCTGGTGCGCCCGCATGCGATCGAGCGCCAGCCGGGCCTTCCCACGGAGCGAATCGAAGTCCGTTGTCTCGAACTCGGCGTCCGTGTGATCGCAGCCGTGAACGCAGAGCGAGGGCACCCACGGGCTCGACGACAGGAGCGACGCGACGTCGGTGCTGGACCGCTGGTAGTTGCAGGGAATGAAGGCGATGCACGTCGAAAACCGTTGGCGGCCCATGATTTCGACGAGCCGTTTGTATTTCAGAAACCCATAGCGGTTCTTGAGCAAAGGGTCGTCGATGACGAAGCAGGCTCGCGGGCTGTCGTTGTGCCAGACGCGGTCTCCCAGAGCGCCGCGCAGGAACATCATCAACGGCACCAGCCTGGAAAACCAGGGCAACGGCTGGGCCTGACGGCGGACCTCTTGGTCCAGGTCAGCCAGTTCGCCACAAGCCAGCAGGAACACCTGAGCCCCGCCCTGCTCGGTGCGGACGAAGAAGGGTGCGTCGCCGGTGCGAATCAATGTCGGCCCGGACTGCTGCCCCGAGGCTTCGAGAAATCGATGGTCTCTCGCCGGATCCACCGCGCCGAGGGAGAGACCTGAGAATGGACCGCACCACTGGCGATGGTTCTCCGTCACGTGAAGCTTCGAGGCAACGTTGGACTGGGGTGCGATGCCGACAAGAACACCCGACGACAAAACACGCGCGATGGCGCCGTGCCGCTCTGTCGTCTGGAAGCTGTGGACAAAGACGTGGTCTGCCACCCCGCTCGCCAGTCCGGAAAGCCCGTCAAGGCCGCCGGGCAAGACGTCGGCGGCCTTGGCGAGCGTTTCCGCATCGACGATGAGACATGTGCATCGGGGAACCAGGCTCTCAATCGAGCTTGTGGCTCCCAACCCCGAACCGATCGAGACAAACGTCGGCTCCGCCCCGAGAAACGCCGCGATCTCGTGCGCACGGCGATCGGATGTTGCCGGTGTCATCCAACCAAGAACGACGACGTCTGTGATACGAGCGGACATGCCCTTCAGATCAGGCCTTCGAGAAGAAGCGTCGAATCTCCTGCGCAACCACGTTGATCTGCTCGCCGGTCAATTCGGGGAACATCGGCAGAGACAGGATCTCGCCAGCCGCCTTCCGAGCCTCTGGGAAGTCGGTGTCGCGGTGTTTCAGGTAGCTGTAGGCGTTCAGATACGGCAGGGCGATGGGATAGTGAATACCTGCCTCAACCCCGTTGGCTTTGAGCGACTCCTGGAGCTGGTCTCGAGCCCCGTTCGGCACGCGGACCACGTAGAGGTGATACACCGCTCTGACGCCATCGAGCTCCGTGGGTGTGACGACGCCCAGGCCTTTCAGGGCCTCGTTGTACTTGTAGGCGTTGGTGCGCCGGCTCTCGGTCCACTTCTCGATGTGACGGAGCTTGACGCTCAGAATGGCGGCTTGCAGACCGTCGAGGCGGCTGTTCACGCCCTCGAGGTCATGGTCGTACTTCTTCGTCCGGCCGTGATTCGCGAACATCCGAGCCGCGGCGGCCCACGCCTCGTTGTCCGTGACCAGGGCGCCGCCGTCCCCGTACGCGCCGAGGTTCTTGCCCGGGTAGAAGCTGTAGCACGTGATGTCGGCGAGCTTCGAGATGGGCTGTCCCCTGTACTGCGCTCCGTGGGCCTGGGCCGCGTCGCCAATCACCTTGAGGCCGTGCTTTTTCGCCAACGCCTGGATCGGCTGCATGTCGGCAGGCTGCCCATAAAGATGTACCGGAATGATGGCTTTGGTCTTCTTCGTGATCTTCTGCTCGATTCGCGTCACATCGATGTTGTAGGTCTTCGGATTCATGTCCACGAACACGACCTGCGCCCCGGCCATCTTGATGGCCTCGGAGGTGGCGACAAAGCTGTTCGCGACGGTGATCACTTCGTCTCCCGGGCCGACGCCGAGCGCCTTGAGCGCGATGAAGAGCGCGTCGGTGCCGTTCGCCAGGGCCACGCAATGCTGGACACCGCAGTAGCTGGCGAAGGCCTGCTCGAACTCCTTGACGAACGGACCACCGACGAAAGCGGTCTTGCCAATGACCGCCGCCATGGCGGCATCGATTTCCGGCTTGATCGATTCGTACTGCGCCTTCAAGTCTACAAACGGAATGCTCGTGGCTAATGTCTGCATCGTGAATGTCCTCAATATGATGAACGACTGATGATCGACGCTTGACTACCGACTCTTGGCGTAGGGAAGTTCGGCCACCTGACGAATGACACGCGCCGGGTTGCCGGCGACGACAGTTCCGGGAGCGACGTCGCGGACGACGACCGCGCCCGCGCCCACCAGGGCGTTTTCGCCGATGACCACGCCCGGGAGGAGCGTGGCATTGGCGCCAATCTTCGCGCCCTTTCGGATAACCGGGCCTTTCAGTGAATCCTTCACTCCAGGTGAAACGGGATACTTGGCGTTGGTGAAAACCACGTTGGGCCCAATCCAGCAGCCCTCTTCCAGAACCGAGTACTCGGGGATGAACACCTGCGTGTGGATCCTCACGTTGTCGGCGATGTCCACGTGGTGTTCGACGACCGACAAGGTCCCGATGCTCACGTTGTTGCCGATGCGGTTGGACTCGCGGATGTTCACCTTGTTGCCGGTCTGAAAGTTCCGCCCGATGACGTTGCCGGCATAGATGACGGTGTGGGAGCGGATCACGGCGCCATCGCCGATGACCGTGGGGAGTTCTCCGTCCTTGGCACCTCTCGGAGGGGCGCCGACGATGCAGAAGTCCTCCAGTACCGAGCCGTTGCCGAGCCCGACATTGTCGTAGACCTTGGATGTGGTGGTCATGGGAGTCGAAGCGTTCCTTCCTGTGTGACGACACGAGACGCCGGACTTCTGCGGTTCAATACGTCGGTGTAGTACGAACGAAACACCGCCTTCTCCGCCTGCCAGGACAGACGCGGCAACACGTCCCTCGCGCGGGTCAACCGTTTCAAGACCTCGGCGGGGTTCTGCCACATGCGCCGGAGGTTGTCCGCGAAATCGGCATCGCTTCCCGGCTCGAAGTAGAAGACGCAGTCCTCGGGCAGGTACTTGGCGATCGTGTAGGTCCGCGGCGACAGCACCGGCAGGCCCTGGGTGAGGTACTCGACGATCTTGGTCGAGAAATAGAGATCGCCAAACACCCCGCTGCTATGGCAGGAGATGCCCACATCGGCCTGCTGCATTTCGTGGCGCACCTTGTCGATGGAGACCGACCCGATGTGCTCGATGGAGTCACGGACGCCAAGCGTCGATGCCAGATCGAGGACCTCGTTCAGCCGGTTGCCTTCGCCAAGAATTCTGAGCGTGATCGGGATCTCATTCTTCAGGCTGGCGATGGCCTTGACAGCCAATCCAAGGTCGTAGTGCTCTGTCACCGTGCCGCAGTACAGAAGGACGAGGCTGTCCTTGCTCCTGGGCCAGGACGCGACCGGATCGCACATCGGGAACAGACGCTGGTCGGGGAAGTTGTGCACGATGAAGATCTTCTCGTCGCGTATCCCTTTCGACCGGAGGTTCTCTCTCATCGTCTCGTTGACCGAGACGACATGGTCGGCCACGGCGCAACTGATCCGCTCCTGGAGGCGCAGGGCGCCGACGAGGAGTCTGCCCAGGGCGCCATGCTTCCAGCTCATGTAGAGCTCGGGCATCGGGTCGTGGACATCGAGAATCACCCGGCTTCCGCTCAGGCGCGGAGCGATCGCGGCAAAGACGAGGAAGTCCGGCATGTTGTGGATGTGGACCACATCCAGCCTTCGCCGCCAATGCAGTTGCGTCAGTTTCAAGCCACCGAGGACCATCGTTGCGAGGTACTCGTAGACGTACCTGAGCATGCTGCCTCGCTTCCTGCCGATGGGAAGCCGATGGACCTGGACGCCGTTGACCGCAGACTGGGGAGGCTGGCCATCTTCCGACAACCCGATGACGTGGACCTCGACACCCATCTCGGCCAATGCTTCGGCCTCGCGGCGAACCCGAGGATCGCGCAGATAGCGCGTGTGCGCCAGCATGGCGACCGTGTGTGTGTGGGTGTTGTCAGTCGGCATATCTGGTCACCAGGGCGTCCACGATCTTCTTGTGGGCGTTCCCGTCTCCAAACAGCTCGCGATGCGGACCAGTTGGCTCGAATTGATTGATCAGGTGGGCAATCCTGGCAGAGTCAGGTCCGGTCAAGACTTTCCAGCCGGCCTGGGAAATCTCGGGGAACCACGAGATCTCGATCAGCACGATGCAGGGCTTCTTCAACAGATACGCTTCCCGGCGCACCCCGCCCGAGTCGGTCAGTATCTTGTCGGCGCCGGCCGTGAGCCTGAGAAAGTCAACATAGCCCAGCGGCTTGCAGAGCTCGATGCGCGACCTGGCGATCCGATCGGCGAGGCCGAACCTTTCGATCGTGCGGAGCGTGCGCGGATGAGCCGGGAAGACAATCCGCCGCCCCGACTGAATCAGGCCCTCGATAATCGCGCGGAATCGCCCTTCGTCGGTGAGATTCTCCTCACGGTGCAGCGTCAAGACGAGGTAGTCGCCCCGGGAAGGGCAGATGCCGTACTTCCCGAGTGTCATCAGCAGCGCATCCTTCATCAGGTCGCCGGAGAACTCGACGCGACTGGACTCGTAGCCCTCCTGGGCCAGGGTGTCCACATCGGTTTGCGTGCAGCAGAAGATGACATCGGCCAGCACGTCGGACACCCGCCGGTTGATCTCTTCGGGGTTGTACCGTTCGGTCGATCGGATGCCCCCTTCGACGTGCGCGAACGGGATGCGCAGCCGGCTGGCCACAATCGCCGCGGCCATCGTTGAATTGACGTCTCCGTAGCTCATGACGCAGTCAGGCTTCTCGGCCTGAAACACCGGAGCCATTTCCATCATGGCTTGCGCGAGAAATGTCGTGCCGTCGGTATTGGCCACCTGCAGGTGATGGTCGGGCGCCGGCAAGTCGAAGCACTCAAAGAAGGCCTGCGACATCTCGTAGTCGTAGTGCTGGCCGGTGTGAATCAGGACTTCGTGGACACCGCGGCTCCTCAACTCCCGATTGATGAGGTACTCCTTGACGAAATTGGGCCTCGTGCCGACGACTGAGCAAAGTTTCATGGTGAATGGCTCCGGCCTGACGCTCTACGAGGCGAGGCCGAGACGGCACTGCTTGGGTCGGAAGCGAAGCTGAACGTCCGCGTTGGTTTCGATCGATTCGTACAGCGCGGTAATCAGTTCCAGGGACTTGCGCCCCTCCAGGCCGTCCACAAGCGCCGCCTTCTTGGTCTGAACCGAGCTGATCACGCCGCGGAGATACTCGCCGTGGTTGTACCCGGGCGTCGGCGGATTCTTGCCGTACTTCTCGAACACCACATCGTCTATCGGCTGTTTGTCCTCGAAGTTCCAGGTGACGAGTTCGTTCATGAAGAAGCCGCCGATGACGACGCTGCCTTTCTCTCCGAGAATGCTGATCGACCCTTCGAGATCCTTCGGGCGCGTGGCGGTCGTGGCCTCCAGCACGCCGAGCGCGCCGGAGCTGTAGCGGATCACGGCCACGCCGGTGTCCTCACACTCGATCTTCACGAGTCGCGTCGATGCCATGCTGCGGACCGATTCCACGTTGCCCATGAACCACGTCAGCATGTCGATGTGGTGGACGGCCTGGTTCATGAAGACCCCGCCGTCATAGGCCCAGGTGCCGCGCCACGACTCCGAATCGTAGTACTTCTGGTCTCGCGTCCAACGCAGCCGTACCGTTCCGAGCACCAGTTTGCCGAATCGTCCCTGCTCCAGGGCCTCTCGCGCCTTCACGATGGGGAGGTTGCAGCGGTTCTGGTGCACCACGAACAGCTTGACCCCCTGGGCGTCGCACGCCTCGAGCATGCGGTCGGCGTCCTCCAATCGCAGCGCCAGCGGCTTCTCGACCACCAGCGGGCGACCGTAGCTCACCAATTCCAGCGCGTTGGCGCAGTGAACGCCGCTCGGCGTCAGGACCGAGAACACATCGATCCGATCGCCGGTCGCCGCCATCATGTCGCGGACGCTCGAGAAGGCGGGAGCGCCGTACTTCTTCGAGAACTCCTGCGCTCGCGAGAGGTCCCGATCGACAAAGGCGCCAATCTCGGCATCGTCCAGGTACTCATGAAGGGCCTGCGCATGCTTTCGAGCGATGCTCCCGCAGCCGATTAGGGCGAAGCTCAGCTTGCTCATCTTCTCAATGCTCCCCACGTCTGTGAATGGTGCGCGTCGTCACGATAGCGGCACCGTCAGCGCTTCCAACCCGTCGAACCGAAAGTCCTCAACAGAGCGTTCTGAGGCATCGCTCGGGCGATGGACACGAACCATCGCCGATGGCGCCCCTGGTTGAGGCCCGGCCGCCGTGATCGTGACGCCTCCCGAGTTGGTGTCTCCGGCAAAGCGAATCGAGCGTCGCCATCGGAACCACTCGACGGCCTCTTGAGCGGTGGCGAACCACGCCCTGTCAGCGCTGCCGACTTCCTTCAACAATGTCTGATAGAAGGCCCCCCACAGTCGCTCTGGGGCGAGGCTCCGGCAGTGCCAGTTGATGACCATCGTTCCCCCGAATCGCCGCGCGTTGGCCACGAGTGCGCGGCAGAGCTGCAGCGCTTCCTCTCGGGCAAGGCCCATGCGGCCGGAATAGAAGAGCGCCGAGTCCATGATGGACAGGGGCAGCTCCATCAGTCCGCTTGTCCGCAGCCGAAACACTTGAGACGTTCCCGCCCGGTAGCCGACCGCATCGTTGTATCCCCACGTCGAGTCGTAGTCGAAGCCGGCGGCTTCCAGCTGCTCGGCCGAGTCTTTCCCGAAATAGAGCCAGTGCATCCTGATGCCCGCGGTCTTCCGGCCCGTGATGGCGGTCAACTCGCGCATCTCGGCGCGCCCGGCATTGGCATCCCGCCACGCGTCGATCCCATGCACCCCGATCTCGGCGCCGTTGGCCGCGGCCGCCGTCAGTTCTTCACGGATCTCGCTGGCCTGATACGGAACGGCGCGACTCGCATCCGTGGTGCCGTCTGGCGCCGTGCCAGGCCGGCCTTTGAACGGCACCAGGAAGAACGTGGAGCGCCGGCTGTTCTCGACGCGGCCGTAGTCCCTGAACGGATTCCCCCAGAAGTCCCGCGCCAGCCCGATGAAGATCATCGGCAGCGAAAGGACGGCTGCCCAGTTACGGACGGCCTCGCCCGCCGGACGCCGGCCCCGGACCAGGTCGGTGAGTGTTCCCACCGACGCGCGGGCCACGAAACCGGCGAGCGTCCGGTCGAACCGGTGCCGGCGGATGCCGAAGAAGTCCACATCATGGGTGAGACAGCAGATGAAGTCGTAGTCATGTGGTCGTGCGGGAACCTCCGCAAAAGTGACTCCGGAGTCGAGCAACAAGTGCCGAAGCAGCGCGATGTGCAGCTCCAGGGTCGGCGTCGATGCCCGCTGCACCGGCTGGCCTTCCGTCAGCAGATGCCGAACCTCGTCAAACAAGTCGTAGCCGATCCGGCGGATCACGCGGGCGCCTGCCTGATACCGACAGTCCAGAAGCTTGCCACCCGCCTTCGGTCTATCGGTTCGGGTCTCCCCGTCGAACACCGTCACCCGGCCGTAAACGGGAAAGGTCGCTTCCTTCCACTCGACATCAACCGGCCCGTCCAGCTGCCTCGAGACTATGCCGGCGGCGCGATCGACCGCCTTCTCGCCCGAGCCGTAAACCAGAAACACGTCTGCGTCGAGCCCGTCGACGCGGTCGTCCGTGCTGAGTACCACCGCGTACTTCCTGGCCGGGACAGCCCTCTCCCAAGGAGTCTTGAAGAGCTCAAAGAACTCCGATGCCGTTTGAAAGTCGGCCGAGTGTGTGGCTACGCCAATCATGTGGGTCGACGGCTCACCTGAGCCGGAGGTCGTTGTGGGCTGGGATCGGTCGAAGAAGCTTTCTTACGAGCAGAGCGCCACGGTCACAGGTACACGATTCGGCCGCGCTCCTTGAGCGACGCGTCCGCCGCCTCGAGCAGCTTGACGACGCGCAGGCCCGCCATGCCGTCGTTCATCGGCATCTTGTCGTTCAGGATGCAATCGGTGAAGTAGCCGAGCTCGAGCTTCAAGGCTTCGGTCTGCTCGACTTTGGGCGACCACACGTCTCCGGAGCGGTAGCTCACGAGCAAGTCGTACACACTTTCACTCTGGCCGTTGGTGATCTGCACGCCTTTGTCGTAGACCTTGATCTTCTCGTCGGCCTCGAGGTCGTTCCAGACGAGCATCTTGTCCTTGCCGCCGATGAGCGTCGTCCTGACCTTGACCGGCGACAGCCAGTTGACGTTGATGTGGGCGACCACGTTGCGCGGGAAATAGATGGTGATGAACGCCATGTCCGCGAGACTGTTGAAGTGCTGCCCGCCCGTCGCCACCACGGCCTCGGCCTTCTCCGTGATGATGTGATCCATGATCGACAGATCGTGCGGCGCGAGGTCCCACACCACGCTCACATCGTGCTGGAAGAGGCCAAGGTTCACGCGCGTCGAATCGAAGTAATAGAGCGAGCCCAGCGTGCCGGCGTCCACCAGCTCCCGGATCTTCCGCACCGATCCGCTGAAGAGGAACGTGTGGTCCACCATGATCTTGAGGTTCTTCCGGTCGGCCAGCTCGATCAGCTCTTCGGCCTGCTGCGACGTCGAGGTGAACGGCTTTTCGACGAACACATGTTTGCCGTTCTGCAGGGCCGCCTTGGCTAGATCGAAATGCGTCCAGACCGGCGTGATCACCGCCACCGCGTCGATGTCGGGCGACGTGAGGATCTCGTTGAAGTCCGCCGTCATCTGGACCGACGGATACGCTTTCTGCGCCCGGCGCAGCGATGCGGGATTCTTGTCGCAGACGGCGACGACCTGGCAGTTATCGAGGCCATGGAAGTTCCGGACGATATTCGGGCCCCAATAGCCGTACCCAATCACACCCACGCGAACGACTCCAGCAGACTTCTGCTGGCGTGGGACGTCAAGCACTGGCGCGGTCTGGCTAATCATTCGGTCTCTCTCCCTGGTTCGATTGTTCGCAAAAACCGCGCCGGATTCCCAGCCACGATGGCGCGGGCTGGCACGTCCTTGGTGACGACAGCGCCGGCACCGACAATGGCGTGCTCGCCGATGACGACGTTCGAGAGGATAGTCGCCCCCGATCCGATGGACGCCCCGGACTTCACCCGGGTCGGCTCGACCTTCCAGTCCTTCTCGGTCTGAAGATCGCCGGTCGGCGTCGCCGCCCGCGGGAAGGAATCGTTGATAAAAGTCACCCCGTGGCCGACAAACACGTGGTCTTCGATGGTGACGCCCTCGCAGATGAACGTATGGCTCGAGATCTTGCAGCGCTTGCCGACGCTGGCGTTCTTCTGAATCTCCACGAAGGTGCCAATCTTGGTCTCGTCGCCAATCTGACACCCGTAGAGATTGATGAACATCGCCAGCTTGACGTCCTTGCCCAACTTCACGTCGGGTGCGATGCAGAGATATTTTTCCACTGGGAAGACCGGCTGGGTCAGCAGGCACCCTTGCCCGCGATGACCGCCTTGGGCGTCGCGAGGAGGATCTTGATATCGGTCCAGAGCGAGCGTTGCTTGGCGTACCGGATGTCGAGGCGCACCATTTCGTCAAACGTCGTGCGGCTGCGTCCGGCCACCTGCCAGAGGCCCGTAATCCCGGGCTTGGCGTCGAGCACCCGGCGGCGGTGCCACGGCTGGTACTGCTCGACTTCGTAGGCGAGCGGCGGCCGCGGTCCGACGAGCGACATGTCGCCTGTGAGCACGTTCCAGAGCTGCGGCAGCTCGTCGAGGCTCGTCTTGCGAAGCAGGCGCCCGATGGGCGTGATGCGCGGGTCGTTGGTGATCTTGAACAGTCCGCTCTTGCCGGGCTCCTGCACCTGGGCGCCGCCCGATTTGATGAACGCGGTGACGAACTGATGGTGGATGCCGTGGTCGGCGTTCACGCACATCGTGCGGAACTTGAGCATCGTGAACGGCTGCGCCCGTTCGCCGATGCGCACCTGCCTGAAGAACACAGGACCGCGGGACATCAGTTTGATCATCGCCGCGATGAGCAGGAACAGAGGCGACAACAGCGTGAGCAACACAGAACTGCCGACAACGTCGAGCACGCGCTTGACCGTGTCGCGCCTCGTCTTTGGCTCGTCGCGGGAGACGAGCGCCGACGGGAGCGGATGGACTCGGCAGGCGTCGTGCCCTTCGGCTGGCTTCGGCTCCGGATGAGTGTGGAATTTGATCGCAAACCGCGCAGCCGCCTGCGGGTCGAGCCGCCTGGCGAGCTCGCGGCGAACTCTCGCGTCGATGCAGCGCGCAAGCATCGCTTCCGACGTCCGCACGTCGGGCAGGATCACGCCGAGAACCGTGTGCGGCTCGATCCATCCCAGGATGTCTGTCTCGCGTTTGGCGGCGGACAAGGCCTGGATCGCGGCATCCCATAGCGGCGAGCCATCCGGGGCCTGACCGTCCACGGCCATCATCAACAGCACGAAAGGTTGATTCGAGCGCTCCACGCGCTTTCGCTCTCGAATCAGCACGTCCCTGAAGAGATCGGGGTTGATCACGTGGAGATCGGTGGTCCGCTGGGCGCAAGCCCGTGCTCGATCAGACGCCACCGGGCGCTCCAGGCGGGAGTTGGTAGACACGAACTTGAAGCCGGCGGGCCGCGTCTGGCGGCAGGCCTTTGCACAGGAGTTCACGAATTCTTGGACCGACGTCACCGGACACGTCCGTTCTCGACATGTCGGCAGGTTGGGTCAACACCGCCCCTGCGACGCGCCCCTCCCGGTACCAGCCGACAAAATCCGTTTCGCGAAGGCATGTCCACAGACCGGAGAACAGTCTGGTGGCGAGCGCCGGATTCAGGCCGAGATTCTTCTCGGGCTCTCCCGGTTCCTTTTTCAAATCCACGAGCAGCAACAGAAAAGGTCGATTCGATCGCTCCGATCGCTTCCGCTCGATTTCGAGGAAGTACCCGAACGCCTGCTCGTTGTACGCCTGGCCGGAACGGCCTTCGACGGTCACGTCGCACGAGCAAAGCGGTGAGTCTTTCGTCGCTTCCGACAGATCTCCCGGATGGAGCCGTGCTGGAATTGGTGGGGTCATTGGGTCTGTCGGTAGCTCGAGACTGCAAACAGATCGCCATCGATGGCCATTCAGTCAGCGCCTGGGCGGAGGTGCCAAGAGCCATGAAATCAGTTACTTACGACTGAGCGGAACAGCCCTGAATGGCGCACACCGTGGGATGGACTTGAACAGTCGCGCCAGCCGGAACGAAAAGTCAGCCTATCCAGGGACTTGACACTTGCTACGACGGAATGAACTGCGGCAGCAGCGGGAGCAAGGCCCGGACAAAGTCGGCGGCTTGCTCCCGCGAAGCGCCAGATTCGTCGTCATCAGAACCGTCCCACGCGACCATGACGACGGCGCCATTCGAGCGGCGGCGAGTCAACGCGTCCCAGACCGCGTACACCTTGGCCCGGCGCATATCGGCCAGCACGCGGCCGTTCACGTCGTACCAGAAAAGAAGCCCTCGACTGATCCCTTCGCGTTGCTGCACGACCTGATTGATCTCAATGGCGTGCGGCTCGACGCCGATGCTGGCGGTCGACGAGGCCGAACGGAGCGCGCTGTTCGCGCCGCCAAACAGCTGTTTCCCCTGGCGCTGCGAGCGGTAGTAGCCGATGTAGAGCCGCACGCGCCCGCCGGATGAGCCCCGATACGTCCGGACCAACTCATCGTCCACGCCCTCGAACCTGATCACGTCGCCCCGCCCGATCATGTCCCGCGCCTGGGCGGTCGTCATGCGGCTGTCCTGGGTATCGTTGTTCTGAGAACTCAGGAGCGGCGGCTCCGCCCGATCGACGGTCCAGGTGTCGATTCGATCCGGCAGCGAGCCCAGTTCGTTTCGGAGGGGAACGTCCGCGGGCTGAAACCAGAACAGGTATCCACCGGTGGTCAGCAGGAGGGCCAGCACCGCGAACTCCAGCCGGACGCGACGTTTTGCAGGGCCGGCGGAAACAACGGGCTTGGTCTCGGCTCGCTCGCTCGACTTCCCCTTCTTTGCGAGGACGGACAGCACAGCGATAATCACGATGTAGCTGAGCACCGAGGTCGCCAGGCCTTCAACGAGGTGCAGTAGATCGCCGCGGTTCAAGCCTTTGTCTCCGAGAAAGCCAACCAGGGCGATTCGAAAGCCGTTGCTCAGGTACGCGACGGTCACCGCGATGGCCACGAGCGCCACACGCCGAACCGCACCACTCAGGAAAAGGTAGGCTGCCGGCAGGACCATGGCGGTGACGGCGATGAGCTGGTTGACGCCGCTGCATTCGCGCAACACGTTGAGCGTGACGCGAGGCAGCCCGATCAACGTGCCTTCCTGGACCGCCGGCACCCCGACCGCGTGGAGGAGGCCGACCGCAATCTGTCCGGACAACACCTGGCTCGGCACCTGGAGCTCATTGATCGCTCGATCCCAGACGGGCACGCCAAGCAGCAAGTACGCGAGCGGGAACCACAGCAGGCGCAGCGTCTGGCGCCCGAACAGCACCAGAACGAGACCCGCGAGCGTCACGATCATCGAGACGGCCTGCACGGTGTCGAACGCGCCAAGACGGCCCGCGACGAGCATCGCCATCCCGATGGTCACCGCGGGCAGCCCGAGCAGATAGTCAGGTGTTGGCGCGCGACGCCGCCACTCGGCTGAATTCGCCCACACCATGTAGGCGCTGATGAGCGGCACGGCAAAGCCGTACGAGTAGAGAGAGTTGGTCGCCCACGTGCCGACGAGCGCTGCGATGGCGCCGGCATAGCAGAACAGGAAGAGCGCGGCGGCCGCGGCCATCCGGACACGCTGGCGCTCGAAGGTACTCATTGTTTTGCGGAACATCTGATGGACAGAGCTTCGCCCTCTCACTTACATCGCAGGGATTAGCGTGAAGTGGCGTGCGAACGCGTCTAGCCAGGCGCCAAGGACGTCAGGCGATCTCTTGCCTCTCGCGCTTCGTCGAAATCCGGCTTCAACTTCAGTGCCCGCGTCAACGCCTGTGCGGCGCGGGCCGCATCGCCCGCGCTGGCGTAGGCCAGCCCGAGGTGATACTGATACGTCGGGTTGCCCGGCTCCTGCTCGGTGCACACCTTCAGCGTCGATACGGCGAGCGATGCCAGGTTCTTCTTGTAATAGATGAACCCCAGGGTGTCGCTCACTGCGGTCACGCCGGGCAACTTTCTCTGCGCTGTCTGCGCAAGCTGCAGCGCGACGTCCAGATTGCCGCCCGTTGAGGCATACATCCATGCGAGGTTGTTGGCGGCCACGGCGGCCTCGGGGTCGATCCGCAGCACCTGCTCGAAGCGATCGCGCGCCTGGCTCTCGTTGCCCTCGGCCTGCAGAATGATGCCGACCATGGTCAGCGCGGCCACCGATTCAGGCGATCGCGCGACCACGGCTTCGAACTCCGCGCGCGCGGCCGCGAGCTTGCCCTGGCTGAGGTACAACTGCCCAAGCCCGCCATACGCGGCCAGAGAGGTGTTGTCGAGATTGAGCGCCTGGCGCAGGAACTTTTCGGCGGCCGCCATATCGCCGCCGGACGCGTAGGTGCGCGCCGCCAGGATCAGCAAAGGCGCTGACGGCTTGTCGGCAATCCGCGCATCGACGCGCATCCGGGCGCTCGCGTAATTCTTGACAGCGAGGTCGAGCGCGACCAGACCGCCGAGCGCCTCGAGGCCGTCGGGCTGGAGCTGCAGGGCGCGTTCGAATTCCACACGGGCGCCCGCCAGGTTCTGCTGTCGCCCGAGCAGCATGCCCATCTGGGCATGCACGGCCGCGGAATCAGGGAAGCGAGCCATCAACTGCTTGAGCTCCACGCCCGCACGATCGAGCTCGCCTTGAGCCAGCAGTCCGCGGACGAACAACAATTGCGCGTCGCCATTGGCCGGTTCGTTCGCCAGCGCTTCAACGGCAAGGCCGACCGAGGTATTGGTCCGCCCCTGGGCGAGCTGGATCTGGCCCAGTGCGATCTTGGCTTCGGTCGCTCGTGGATTGAGCCGCAACACTTCCTGATAGGCCTTGATGGCGGCATCGGGCTGGCGCCGGGTCGCCTGGATGCGTCCGAGCGTGAACCATGCCGACGTGGACTCCGGATGGCGCTCGATCGCCGTATTGGCGCTCAGAAGCGCTTCGTCCGTCTTCTTTTCCGAGAGCAGCAACGCACTCTTCAAGAGCAGTGCTTCAAGATTCGCCCGGTCCTTCTCGAGAACCGTGGTCAACCGGCGATGCGCCTCCTCGGGCCGGCCGTTCTTGTAGTCGAGCGCGGCCATTCGCACGTTGGCGGCGCCTTGCGTGCCAGGATTCGTGAGCATCTGCTCCAGAATGGCGATCGCCGCCGCGTCGTTCGCGACGGCGACGTAGTACTCGGCCAGGCCAAACGCCGAGGCCGGCGTCTTCGTCACCTCGTACACGATCTTGAGAGGTTGTTCGGCCTCTTTGCGGCGGTTGGTGGCCAGATAGAAATTGGCGAGCGCGCGATTCGTCAGCGCACCGCGAGGGTCGAGTTCGATCGCGCGCGCGAGCGATTGCTCGGCGGCCGGCACCCGATCGGTCAGCCAGTAGAAGTTACCGAGCGCAAGATGCGCGACCGCTGATTCGGGCTGCAGCTCGACGGCCCTGGTGAACGCCTTCTCGGCAGCCTCACGCTTCCCGCGGCCGAGCTCGAGCGCTCCGAGGCTCGCGTACGTGCCGCTGCGGTCGGGGTCGACCCTCAGCGCATCTTCGATCTGGGCGACGGCGCCGTCGAGATCTTTCAGGCCGCCAAGAGCATTCGCCACCAGGATCTGGGCGTCAACGTTCCTGGCGTCTTTGGCCAGCACCTTCTCCGCTCGGGCCTTCGCATCGTCGAACTGCCCGGCGAGCAGGAGCAGGTTGCCCGCCTTGAGCTGCACGGCCGCCTGATCGGGCAGAAGATCCGCCGCACGCACGTACTCGCGGATAGCCGTGAGCAGGTCGCCGGTTTGCAGAGCGGCCCCGGCCAGTTTTTCGCGCACGTCGCCGGCCCGGGGGTCCTGCTGGAGGGCGTTCTTGTATTCGATGACCGCTTCGGCATATTTGCCGGCGGCGGCGTACCGATCGCCGTTGTCCACGTAACGTTTCTTGGCGACGGCCGGATCCTGCCTGCAGGCGACGCACCCCACGAAGGCGGCGATGGCTATATATAAGGTGGGGGCAGAGAACGGGGACCGAGTCACACGCGCCATTGAAGGTGTGAAGGAGCAAAGATCCCTCCGAAGCCACCGAATCGCGGGACTATGGCACAACTGCTTATGAACAAGAGAGTTAAGACCTGTTTACGCTGAGGCACAGCCTCGATATATGAGCAAATGTCACCCCAAAGACCGACTTTTATATCGAGTTGGGTCGACCTTTGGTACGCTCTCCAAATGGCCTTAGCGCGACACAAACGAACTCTTGCGGTGATATTCGGCGTGGTGGCCGTGGGTGCCACGGCCCTCGCGTGGTCGGGGCTGTCGCTCAGGCAGGTTCTAAACGCGCTCTTCGGATTTCGTTGAGGGAATCTTCGAGAAGACACGCGCAACTGGCGGCGTGGCCGCCAGCTGCGCATGTTGCGAGAGGCCTATGAACGTGTCGCTGAGCGACGCTTGCGGAAGTACAGGGCGAACGCACCCGACGCAATCAGCGCCAGCGATGCCGGCTCGGGCGTGTTGATGAGCACCAGCTGGTCCTGCGCTTCGCCGCCGTCAGCCGTCACCAGGTTCAGCACGCGGACGTTGCCAATGCCGGACCAACTGCCATTCGCCACGGCCTGACGCGCCGCGAGAATGAATGAATCGGCGAGATCGTGGAAGGAGCCCCAAGGCACTTCGTTGTTCTCCCCTTCGAGTACCCAGAATGCCCACTGGAAGGCATTGGCGGTGTCGTCCGACATCGCATTCGGGTCACCGAACGCTCCGGAACGAAGTTGTGTATAAAGCCAGGCGGTCTCTGACGAGAGATAATCTCTCCCGTTGATGTCCCCGCCCTTGTCTGCCGGGTCTTCAAACGCGAAGCTGCTGATGTTGTCAACCCTGAACGCCTCTGAGAGGTCCGAGTCTACCGACATCTGGATACAGAACGTCATGAACCGATCTGCCGCGTTGCCGTCTGGCGTCAGGTAGAAGGCGCCCGCGACGTTCCCCGGCCCATCGGCAAAGGTCACGCTGCTGCCGACCGAGATATTGTCCGCCTGCGCTGTTGACGCCATGCCTAGGGTGAGGAGCAACCCCATAGCCATTCCCACCAATTTCACTCGCTTATCCATCCGTTTTCTCCTCACAACCGCACCCTCCGAGATAGTTCGACTCTGCTCTAACATCAGCAAGGCACCTGCCGTCTCGATTCTTCGCCGTCTGCTCTTGGTAACTCTCCCTTGCCGAAACACTTACGAGCTTCACGTGTTTCTTGGCGCGGTCAATAGTCAGTCTGGAAACCACCTTATGGCTCGCTCTAGGAAAACCTGGAGACTTATGCCCCTCGTCAATCAGTCTCGGTCCGCGTTGAAATCTCCTTCTGGCGCCGATTAAAGTCGCCTGGCACCGAGCTTTTCCAGTGGGGCGATCTGCCAGGAGCCGGAAATGGGCCCGAAGTCCGCGCTTCCGTCTGATGGCACAACATTGGCGAACGAAGTGAGGTTTGGAGGTTCGGTTCAATGTCTGTTCTCGCAGCGCGTTTGCTCGAGCGTCTTCATTCCCGTCAAGCCCGTGTTGGCGTCGTCGGTCTTGGGTATGTGGGACTGCCCCTGGCCGTCGAGTTCGCCCGCAGCGGTCTGAGAGCGACCGGGATCGATCTCGACGCCCGAAAGGTCTCCGCCATTGAGCGAGGCACCTCCTACATCCCCGACGTGCCTTCGGCGGACGTCGCAGAGCTCGTTGCTGCAGGACGCCTGGACGCCACGACCGACTTCAGCGTTGTCGCCGATCTCGACACCATCAACATCTGCGTGCCGACGCCGCTGCGGAAGACGAAAGACCCGGACATGTCCTACATCGTCTCGGCGGTCGAAGCGATTGCGGCGCACCTGCATCCTGGCATGCTCGTCGTCCTCGAATCGACGACCTATCCCGGGACGACCGAGGAAGTCGTGCAGCCGCTGCTCGAGCAGAACGGCCTCAAGGCCGGCGTCGATTTCTTCCTCGCGTTCTCTCCAGAGCGTGTCGATCCAGGCAACGGCACGTTCAACACGCGCAATGTGCCCAAGGTTGTCGGCGGCATGACGCCGACGTGTAGTGCGCTTGCTGCAGCACTGTACAAATCCGCCGTTGACACCGTTGTGCCGGTGAGCTCGCCCCAGGTCGCCGAGATGGTCAAGTTGCTGGAGAACACTTTCCGCGCCGTGAACATCGGACTGGTGAACGAAATCGCGCTGATGTGCGACAAGCTCGGCATCAACGTGTGGGAAGTGATCGATGCGGCGAAGACGAAACCTTTCGGTTTCATGCCGTTCTATCCCGGGCCCGGCCTGGGAGGGCACTGCATCCCGATCGATCCGTTCTACCTGTCGTGGAAGGCGAAGCAGAATGGTTTTGAAGCGCGATTCATCGAGTTGGCCGGCCAGGTGAACGGGTCCATGCCACACGTTGTCGTGGACAAGATCGCCGAGGCGTTGAATGTCCACAAGAAGCCTCTCAACGGATCCCACGTCCTCGTCTCCGGCATTGCCTACAAGCGGGAGATTGACGATATTCGGGAGTCGCCCGCGCTCGACGTCATGGGTCTGCTGCACACCAGGGGAGTCCGGCTCTCCTACTTCGACCCCTTCGTGCCGACGCTCTCTGGCAAGGCGTGGCCCGGTGGCTACGATCTGGAATCGCGCGCGCTGAATCCAGCAACGCTCGGCAGCGTAGACTGCGTGGTCATTGTCACGGACCATCGCGCCGTTGACTACCAGCTCGTGGTTGACCGGGCGCCGCTCGTCGTCGACACGCGGAACGCGATCAAGGAGCCGTATTCACACGTGTTCAAGCTCGGCGCACCGCACCCCTTGCAGACTGATGTTGACGAAGTCAGGCACTTGGTGCCAGCAGTCGCTTGAGATGACTTGCCTTCGGCGCCTCAGTCTGAATTGTCCGCCCGTGGTCTTTTGAGCCTTCAGGCTAAGGAATCAATGTTGTCCTCGACAAGATTGTCAGATAGGTCCCGTAAACACTTCGTCGCCGGATGCATGGCAATTGCGACGGGGCTGGTCGCCCTGGCCACGTTGCAGATACGCACGCCTCTCCAGGCGCAGGCGAGCGGCCTTGTGGCGGCGTACGCATTCAACGAAGGCGCGGGTACGACGACAGCCGATTCGTCCGGCAGCGCCAACAACGGCACGATCACCAGCGCCACCTGGACGACGGCGGGGAAGTTCGGCAGCGCACTGAGATTCAACGGCACGAGCGCCCTCGTGACGGTGCCGAACTCATCGTCTCTCGCGTTGACGACGAGGATGACGGTGGAGGCGTGGGTGATGCCGGCGGTCGCGCCCAGCGGATGGCGGACCATCCTGCACAAGAACGTGGATCGCTTTTACCTGTTCGCCGGCTCCGAGACGAACATGCCCGCCACCGGTGGCACCTTTACGGCGGGGAATCAGAATACGGTGGGGCCCTCGGCGCTGGCCGTGAACGTCTGGACGCATCTGGCCGGTACCTTCGACGGCACGACCGTTCGCCTGTACGTGAATGGGGCGCAGGTGGCCTCACAGCCGCAGACGACTCCGTTGACGACGTCGACAGGGTCGCTGCAGATCGGGGGCAGCGGCTACGGCGAGTACTTCGACGGCTGGATCGACGAGCTGCGCATCTACAACGTGGCGCTGACGGCGGCTCAGATCCAGACCGACATGAACACGGCGATCGGGGGTGGGGCGCCCGGAGTGCCAGACCTGACGGTGACGAAGACGCACGCGGGCAACTTCACGCAGGGGCAGGTGGGGGCGACGTACGCGATCGCTGCGACCAACAGCGGGACGGGCCCGACCGTGGGCACCGTGACGGTGAGCGACACGCTGCCGGCGGGACTGACGCCGACGGCGGCGACGGGCAGCGGGTGGGGGCCGGGGACGAATGCGTGCGGCGTCGCGGGGCAGACGGTGACGTGCACGCGGAGTGACGCGTTGGGGGCGGGGGCGAGTTATCCGGCGATCACGCTGACGGTGACGGTGGCCAGTAATGCCGGCGCGAGCCTTACCAATACGGTATCTGTCGTCGGCGGGGGCGAAACCAACACCGCGAACAACAGCGCCAGCGATCCGACGACGGTCACGGTGCCTGGCGTCCCCGATCTGACCGTGAGCAAGACGCATGCGGGGAACTTCACGCAGGGCCAGGTCGGCGCGACGTACACGATCACGGCGACCAACAGCGGGACGGGCCCGACCGCGGGCAC
>JBAUGX010000270.1:0-33608 GCA_049679965.1 Vicinamibacterales bacterium | reverse complement strand
CTGTAGGCCCGGACCTTTTCCAGCAGATCCTCGAATCGAATCATGCAAATCGGTGTCTAATACCTTAAGTCGGAAGATACTTAGTCCGGGTTAAGTGACTGCGCCGACAGCTCTTGGGTCACATGATAGAGAGTACCCCCACGGAGGGCAAGGAGGCCACCCCCGGCCACGACGCGCCTTGACTTGTCTTTTTGGGGTTCACTATACTGACGCGATTTTAGCCGCGACAACTTTCCTCGCCTGAAGCAGCGCGAAAGGAACAACGGACACATGTCGATTTACCGCGATCACGGGGGTGCTATGCATATGCAGCTGAAGCCGCTGAAGGCCATGCGGGGGGCGCCGCTGGCAGTGGTGGTGTTCGTGGGGCTGGCCTCAACCATCGCCTGTGGGCAGGTTGACGTGCTCAAGTCCAGGATGAGCTTCAGGGAGGCCAACGCCGCGTACCAGGGGCAGGACTACAAGAAAGCGGCCCAGCTGTACGAGGAAGCCTTGCGGGAGAATCCCGAACTAGTGGAAGTGCTGTTCTTCCTGGGCAACTGCTACGACAACCAGTACAAGCCGGCCCTGCGCGGTCAGGCGGAGAACGACGCGCTCCTGACCAAGGCGATCGAGAACTACGAGGCCGCGGCCCAGAGGATCGCCGCAGACACGCCTGATCACAAGATGCTGAGGACTCGCGCGCTGCAGTACCTCGTCGCGGTCTACGGTAGCGACAAACTGGACGATCCGGTCAAGGCCGAACCGATCATCCTGCAGCTGATTCAGAATGATCCGGCGGATCCGGCTAATTTCTACCAGCTCGGGCAGCTCTATGAGGGCGCCGGGGTGTACGACGAAGCCGAAAAGGTATATAGCCTCGCGACAAAGGCGAGTCCAAACGATCCGAACACCTACGTGCAGCTGGCAAGCTACTACGACCGCCAGGGGCTCTTTGAAAAGAAGATTGCCGCGCTCGAGGAGCGCGCGCAGAAGGAGCCCAACAATCCCGACGCGTTTTACACCATGTCGGTGCATTACTGGAACGAGGCGTATAAGAATGCCCGTCTGTCGGACAGCGTCAAGCAAAGCTACGTGCAGAAGGGGATGGAGAACGTCGATCAGGCCCTGAAGCTGAAGGCAGACTACGTCGAGGCCATGATCTACAAGGGACTTCTGCTGCGGCTCCAGGCCCTCTTTGAGAAGGATCCGGCCAAGCAACAAACCCTGCTCAAACAAGCCGACGCGATTCGCGACCAGGCCACGGCGATGCGCGACAAGAAGGCCACGGGCGTCAGCTAACGCTCAGCTAAGATCCGGCGCCTGCCGCGTAGTCTACGCAAAGACGTACAAAAAAGAACGGCCGCCTCCAAAGGGGGCGGCCGTTGTCGTGTACCGAGCGCCGAGAGATCAGTTAGCCTCCGCCGGCCGCTCTCTGCATCCCTTCGGTAATGATGCCCACCTTCTCGACACCGGCGCCCTTCGCGGCATCGATCGCGCCCACGATGACGCCGTAGGGCAGCGTGCCAGCACCGATGATGAACATCGTCTTGTCGTTGCGCTGCTCGAAAATGTTCCGGAGCCGCTCCTGGAGCCCGCCGAGGTCCACGTCCTGCTTGTTGACCGAAATCTTCCGGTCTGCGGAATATACGAGCACGATCTGATTCACATCGCTAGCCGCCTGCTGCTTCGCGGTCTTGGTCTCAGCCGGCAGGTTGATGTCGAGGCCCACCGTCCCCAACGGAAGGGTTGCCATGAAGATGACGAGCAACACGAGCAGCACGTCAATGAGCGGCGTGACGTTCATGTCCGCGCTCGCGTGCGGAACTTCAGCCTTGAAGACCGAATCGGCGCCGAGGTGGTGATGGGCGTGTGCCACGACTATTGTCCTCCCGCAGACGAGCCCGACGATGGCTTCGGGTCGGTGATGAGGCCGATATCCTCAATCCCGGCCCGCCGGAGCTCGTCCATAGCTGTCATAACCACGCTGTAGCTGACCTCGGCGTCGGCCTTGATGATGACGATCTTCTCTTTCTGGCCCTCGAGAAGGTCCATCACCTTCTCACCGAGCTCCACGTCCCTCACCGGTTTGGTGTTCAGGTAAATCTGTCTGTCCTTGGCGATGGCAATCACCGTCTGGCCCTGCGTCTCCGGCTTGTCGGTGGTGTTCCCCGCCGTCGGCAGCTTCACGCTGACCCCCTGCTGCAAAAGCGGGGCGATCAGCATCATGATGACGAGCAGCACGAGCATGACGTCGACGAGCGGCGTCACGTTGATGTCGGCCTTGAGTCCGCCTTTCGCTCCGCCGAGATCCATTGACATACTTCAGAACTCCCGATTGGTGACTGCCGATTGATGATTGCGGACTGGCCTCCGCATCTCATCCATCAGCAGTCAACGACCATCAACCAATAATTGGCAATCGTTACGCCGTCTTCCTGATGAAGTAATCGACGAGCTCCGACGAGGAGTTGTCCATCTCGACGTTGAAGTACTCGACGCGGCTTGACAGGTAGTTGTAGAACCAGACGGCGGGAATGGCGACGACGAGCCCGAGTGCGGTTTCGACCAGCGCCTCCGAGATACCGACCGACACCGCGCCGATACCGGCCGACCCAGCGGCGCCGATACCCTGGAACGCGTTGATGACGCCGACGACCGTACCGAGCAGTCCGACGAAGGGCGCCGTCGACCCGATGGTGGCCAGCGCCGAGACGCCTTTCTTAAGGTCCGACGCCGTCAGCGCCGACGCGCGCTGAATCGACCGGCGGACCGTGTCGAGCAGGTCCTCACGACTCAAGCTGCCGCCACTCTCCTGCTGGAACTGATACTCCTGCAGCCCCGCGAGGACCACCTTGGCCAGGTGGCTGTAGCGGTAGTTCTTCGAGGACGACAGCGCGATGGCTTCCTTGAGCCGGCCATCCTTCATGTGCTTGGCGACCTGCGGCGCAAAGAGCTTCGACTGGTTACGTGCCTGCATGTAGGTGAAAATGCGCTCGATGGCGACGCCTGTTGACCACATCGACATGAAAATGAGCACGAAGGCCACGCCCTTGGCCACCCAGGTCATCTGCTGCCACATTGCGATTAAATCCACGGTCCATCCTCCCTCAAAACAACGCGACCTCTGACGGTCGCAACGACAAATCACATCCGGCCCACGCCGGACACCTTATAGCTACTGCAGCTGGAAGTTGACGGTGACGGTCATGATCACCGGCACCGGCACGCCGTTGAGCAACGTCGGCGTGTACTCCCACTGCCGCACGGCTTCAAGCGCCGCAGCATCCAGCAGCCCGATGGACCGGAGAACCTTGGCTTCCTCCACCTTGCCATTCGGGCCGATCGTGGCCTCGATGATGACAATGCCCTGAACGCGGGCAGACTGGGCAATGGTGGGGTATTTCGGGTCGACGTGTTTCACCTTGACGGGCTGTCTGATGGCGCCGCCCACGCGGACTGGGGCCGGCGGCGGTGGTGGTGGCGGTGGCGGCGGCGGCGGCGCCTCCGCGATCCCGCCGATAACACCGGCAGCAAGGCCACCGACCGCGCTCTCGACGACCGCAGGCCTGATCTGAACCGGCTCAGCTTTGATTTCCGCGGGTGCCTCGATGGGAGCGGCATTCGGGCTCACCTCGGGCGGCGGAGGCGCGTCCACCTTCGGAGGCGGGGGAGGAGGAGGCGGAGGCGGCGGCGGCGGTGGTGGTGCTACTGCCACGAAGGCCATCATCGTTGGCGGTGTCGGCAGCACGTCGGCAGCCATCAGCGGAATGATGACGACGCCACCCACGCCCACGGTGTGTACGAGGATCGACAGCGGCACGGTGTACCACTGTTTTGTGCCGAGCTTCACCGACGGATCGACGACATCGCCAAACATTTCACGTGGCACGGCTTAAGTCCTCCCGGTAGCCTGTTGCAGGACCGTCGGCTGGCAAGGCCGGCGATTATAAGCAGAGGCCAAATTCAGTGTCAAACAAAAACGCCTGCCGGATTAGACACCGGATTGATCGAAATGGGCCACTGACGCCGCGCGGGGTCCCACAGCTCACCAACCCTCACTGAACCTCAGTCGGACTGGCCAATCCGCATGCCGTAGAAGGACCGCCAGACGAAGAACATCGAAATTGCGAAAAACACCGCCGACAGGAAGAACGTCACCTGTACGCCAACGTCGGCCGCCAGCCGCACTGCCAGCGGCACGGCCAGCAACCCGAACAGGGTGGTGAACTTGATGACCGGGTTCATCGCCACCGACGAGGTGTCCTTAAATGGATCGCCGACCGTGTCGCCTACAACCGTCGCGGCGTGAAGCGGAGTCCCCTTCATTTTCAGCTCGACCTCAACGATCTTCTTGGCGTTGTCCCAGGCGCCTCCCGCATTGGCCATGAAGATCGCCTGGAACAGCCCGAAGAGCGCAATCGAGATGAGGTAGCCGATGAAGAAGAACGGCTCGAGGAAGGCAAACGCCAGCGTCGAGAAAAAGACCGTCAGGAAGATATTGAACATGCCCTTCTGCGCGTACAGCGTGCAGATCTCGACCACCTTCTTGCTGTCGGCGACCGACGCCTTCTCCGTGCCTTCGAGCTTGATGTTGGCCTTGATGAACTCGACAGCGCGGTACGCCCCCGTGCTCACGGCCTGCGTCGCGGCGCCCGTGAACCAGTAGATCACCGCGCCGCCCGTGATGAGGCCCAGCAAGAATGGCGGGTGGAGAATCGACAGCTTCTCGAGGTCCCGCGTCAGCCCGACACCGGTGATCGGATCCGCCGTCAGTTCCATGATGATCGAAAAGGTCATCGTGGTCGCGCCAACAACGGCGGTCCCGATCAAGACAGGCTTGGCGGTCGCCTTGAACGTATTGCCGGCGCCATCGTTCTCTTCCAACAGATCCTTGGCTCGATCGAAGCGGACATCGAAGCCGTACTCTCGCTTGATGCTCTCTTTCACGCCCGTCAGACTCTCGATCATCGAGAGCTCGAAGACCGATTGTGCATTGTCGGTGACGGGACCATAGGAGTCGACCGCAATCGTCACGGGACCCATCCCGAGGAACCCGAACGCCACGAGACCGAAGGCGAAGACCGCCGGTGCCACCATGAGCGCGCCCAGACCGTACAGGCTGACGGCGTACGCGATCCCCATCAAGGTCACAATGCTGAGGCCAAGCCAGTAGGCGCTGAAGTTGCCGGCAACGAACCCCGAGAGGATGTTGAGTGATGCGCCGCCCTCGCGCGATGCGGTGACGACCTCCTTCACGTGCCCGGATTCAACCGACGTGAAGATCTTGACGAACTCGGGAATGATCGCTCCGGCCAGCGTCCCGCACGTGATGACCGTCGACAGCTTCCACCAGAGCGTGCCGTCTCCGAGATTGGGGATGAGCAGATATGAGACGATGTACGTAATTGCGACGGACACGAAAGACGTGAGCCATACGAGGGATGTGAGCGGCGCCTCGAAGTTCATCTTGTCGACGGTGCCGTAGCGCGCCTTGGCGATCGCCTCATTGACGAAGTACGAGAGGCCGCTCGCGACGATCATCATGATGCGCATCACGAAGATCCAGACCAGGAGTTGCACCTGCACCGCCTCGCCCTGCACGGCGAGCAGGATGAAGGTAATGAGGGCAACGCCCGTGACGCCGTAGGTCTCGAAGCCGTCCGCGCTCGGGCCCACCGAGTCGCCCGCATTGTCGCCCGTGCAGTCGGCAATCACGCCCGGGTTCCGCGCGTCGTCTTCCTTGATATTGAAGACGATCTTCATCAGGTCCGAGCCGATGTCGGCGATCTTCGTGAAGATGCCGCCGGCAATGCGGAGGGCCGCCGCGCCGAGCGACTCGCCGATGGCGAATCCGATGAAGCAGGGGCCCGCGTACTCCCCCGGGATGAAGAGCAGGATACAGAGCATCATCAACAGCTCTACGCTGATGAGCAGCATGCCGATGCTCATGCCGGCGCGCAGCGGAATCGCATAGATGGGGAATGGCTTTCCGCGCAGGCTGGCGAACGCGGCGCGGGAGTTCGCGAACGTGTTGACCCGGATGCCGAACCAGGCCACGCCGTAGCTGCCGGCAATACCGATCAGGCTGAAGGTGAGGATAATCGCCAGCGTGCTGGCGATCGGCCGGCCCGGCACCGGAATGAGCCACCCGTAGTACGCGGCAATGACGACCGCGATGAATGTCCAGAGGATCAGGATGAACTTGCCCTGCGTGATGAGGTAGGTCTTGCAGGTCTCGTAAATCAGCTCCGACACCTCCAGCATCGACGCATGGACCGGGAGGTTCTTGAGCTGCGTAAACGTCATCAGCCCGAACAGCAGCCCGAGCGCGCAGACGACGAGACCGCTCATCAGCAACGAGCGGCCGTCGATGCCCATGAACTCGACCGACGAGAGATCGGGCAGCACCAGGCTGGCTTCCCCGCCTCCTGCCCGCGCCACCTCCGCCCCCTGCTGGGCCTGCGCGGCGAAGGCCGGACGAGTCTCGGCCGCCACCGCCACAAGTAACAGCAACGGGATCATCCATCGCCGCAGAAATCTCTGAACGGATACGCTCATCTCACCTCACTCGGGTCCGGCGAGAGCCGGACGCTACGCCACAACGTATGAAGACCGACAGCGGACGCATGAAGCCGGACACGATATCAGACCAACGACAAAAGGCTCGGAATTATACGCGGAGCCGGGGAGGCAGCGCCATGCCGCCCGTCAGGAAGATCCGGATGCCGTCCTCGACGGAAATATCGGGAAACGCCGCGCGGTCGCGCTCGCAAATCACGATATTGCCGAGATATAGATGATTCGTGGGCACATACACCGCCAGCAGCGGCTCCGCTCCATGGCCGCGGTCCACCGTGAACTCGCGCGTCAGAAACCCCAGAACGTAGCCGCGCTTCGGATCCTCGACCATCACGACGCGCTTGAAGCCCGATTCGTTCTCGGGAGAGAACGCCACCACGAGCTGCTTGACCGGCGCATAGATGGTCTTGAACACCGGCACGCGCAGCAGCCACCTCTCGCCGCGCTGGAGCACCCGCTTGCCGATGACGTTGGTCGCGATCGCGCCGACCATCAGAATGACAACGGCCGTCGTAGCCGTCCCGAGACCAGGAATCCGACGCCCGAGGGTTCGATCGTAGAAGGGCGTGGTCAATCCATCGACGACGCCGAAGATCCAGATGAAGGCCGCGACGCTGACAAAGAGCGGCACCGTGACGAAGAATCCGGCGATGAAGCTACGCCGCAGCCACTGCATCTATAACCGCCCAGCGGCGACAGCCGCGACAAGCGCCAGTCCAACAGCAATCCGGTACCAGGCGAAGGGCGCAAATCCCGACCGCCTGACGTAGTTGAGAAACGGTTTGACGACCAGCGCCGACGACAGGAAGGCCATGATGAAACCGACCGCAATCTCCGTCCCGCGCGCCGGCCCGAGATCGTGACGCACTTCCAGCAAGTCGTGCACAAACGCTGCGGCCATGGTCGGCATCGCGAGGAAGAACGTGAACTCGGCAGCCGCCGCGCGGTCCACGCGCATCAGCATCGCTGCCACAATCGTTCCGCCTGAACGGGAGACGCCGGGAATGAGCGCGAGGGCCTGCCAGGCGCCAATCGACAGCGCACGCCCGACCGGCAGACCATCCACCTCGAACACGTCAGGCTTCGGCCGAAACCTCTCGGCGAGCAACATCACGACACCGCCCGCGATGGAGGCGACGGCGATGATCGCCACGCTGCCATATAGGACGCTCTTCACGAACCCCGAGAACAAGGCGCCGGCAACCAGCGCGGGAACGGTCGCCAGGAGGATCATGAACGCGAAGCGGCGAGCGTCCGCACTCGACGGCAGTCCCGTGAGCACGGTACCGATCTTGGCGCGATACAGCCACATCACGGCCAGAATCGACCCGAGTTGAATCATCACGGTGAACACGCCGCCTGGATCGTCGTAGCCGAGCAGCCGTTCCGCGACCAGCAGATGGGCGGTCGAGGAAATCGGCAGGAACTCGATGACCCCCTGGACGATACCGAGCAGCGCGGCCTGAAGTGTTGTGGGCATGTAATCTGCGATATCCGAGCGCGAGCTTTCGACAGGCTCAAGCTCGACCTGAGCCACGTCGAAGGTCGAGAGTCTACGCTCGAGCGCGAGGTCTTTGAGCGCGTGGGGGTGGGGCCCCGCGCGCCGTGAATCACGATGCCCGCGCCTTGCGCTGCGGTTTCGACTTGCGCGTGGGCTGCTGCGGCGAAGGCGCGGACAGCGCCGCCGGCGCGTGCGCGGCGGCTCGCGTCGGACCACTGCCCCGCCAGAAGCTGACCATGGCGGCCGCAATGAACACGCTCGAATACGTGCCTGTGATGATGCCGACCACCATCGTGAACGCAAAGCCGTGCAGCACATCGCCGCCGAAGAAGAACAGCGCAAGCGACGTCAGCAGGGCCGTGCCGGCCGTAATCACCGTGCGGCCGAGCGTCTGATTGACCGAGGCGTTGATGACGTCGGTCAGCGAATCGCGCCGCATGGACTTCAAGTTCTCGCGCACGCGATCGAAGATGACGATCGTGTCGTTGGTGGAATACCCGGTCATCGTCAGAATCGCCGCGATGACGTTGAGAGTCATGTCGTACTGGAAGAACGCCAGGAACGCCAGCGTGATGAGCAGGTCGTGCGCGGTCGCGACGACGGCGCCGACCCCAAAGCTGATTTGGAAACGGAACGCGAGATACACGAGAAGGCCGGCGAGCGACAGGACCGTGGCCGACAGGCCCTTGGTGGTCAGATCGCGTCCGACCGTCGCGCTGACGATTTCGGCGCCCTGGCGGCGGAACGTTCCGAGATTCGCCTTCCGCAGCGCCTCTTCAACCTGCTCCGCCGTGGTGCCGAGGGACGTGCCCGCTTCCGCGCCCACCTGCGGCACACGGATCATCATCATGCGCAACGCGGCATCGCCGTACGCCTGCACGACCGCATCCTGTCCCCCGCCCGGGTAATTGCGGTCGAGCGCTGTGCGGACCTGGTCCTCGCTCACGGCCTGATCGAACTGCTCGATGACGACGGTGCCGCCCGCGAATTCGACGCCCCGTGGAATCCCGCGGGTCAGGATGACGGCGACCCCGGCGATGATGATGATCCACGAGAGACCGATCGCGTGCCAGCGCCAGCGCAGGAAGTTGAAGTTGGGCTTGTTGAAAATATGCATGGCTAGATGGACAGCGTCGTGATCTGCTGGCGCTTGGCGAGCGCCAGCTCAAACAGCGTCTTCGACACGAAGGTCGACGTGAACAGGTTCGAGGCCAGACCGATGATCAGCGTGTAGGCAAAGCCACGAATGGGACCGGTGCCGAACTGGATGAGGAACAACGCCGAAATGAGCGCGGCCAGGTGCGTATCCACCAGCGTCAGGAACACCCGACTGAAGCCGGCGTTGATGGACGCGCGTACGCCGCGCTGCGCCTCGAGCTCTTCCTTGATGCGTTCGAAAATCAGCACGTTGGAGTCGACCCCGATCCCCATCGTCAGGACGAAGCCGGCGATGCCGGGCAGCGTCATGACCGCGCCGATGTACGCCATCAGCCCGATCAGGATCACGAGGTTGAGGATGAGAGCCGCAATCGCGTTGACGCCCGACAACCGGTAGTACACCAGCATGAAGCCGACGACGAGCAGCAGGCCGACCATCGACGCCAGCACGCCGGACCGGACGGAATCAGCGCCAAGGCTTGGGCCAATCGTCTGCTCCTGGAGATAATCCAGCCGGGCCGGCAGGGCTCCGGACCGCAGAATCAGCGACAGGTCCGCCACCTCCTGCTGGGTGAAGCTGCCGTAGATGCGGCCATCGGTGGTGATCCGGCCCTCGATGCGCGGCGCGGACTGGATGCGGTTGTCGAGGACAATCGCCAGCATGCGCCCGATATTCTCGCCGGTCGCGGTGCCGAACTTGCGCCCGCCTTCGGTGTTCAACGTGAAGCTCACGGCCGGCTGGTTGTTCTCGTCGAGCGACGGCCGGGCATTGCGAAGGTCGCGGCCGGTGACGACCGGCACCCTGCGGACGAGATAGTACACGGTCCCCGCCGTGGGATCGGTCGCTCCAGCGCTCAAGCCGGGCAGGACCTCCATCCCGGATGGCACCTGGCCGGTCGGGATGAGCGCCTCGCGCGTCGCAGCCGGTCCCTGCTCGACGATCTTGAATTCGAGCAAGCCGGGCGACCCGATAATGCCCTTCGCCCGCTCCACTTCTGACACGCCTGGCAACTGCACGATGAGTTGATCGGCGCCCTGCTGCGCGATGGTTGGTTCGGTGACGCCAAGCTCGTTGACGCGCCGCTCGATCGTCTGCCGGGCCTGCACGACGGCTTCGTCCCGGAGAGTCACCTCGATGTTCGGCTTCATCACGAACGTGTAGGTGCCTCCCGTGCTCGAGCTGCGATCGAAGGATGTCTGCACCTCGACGGCCGCCTGTCGGAATGCCGCATCCTGAGTCGGTGGGACGCCCTCCACGCGGAAGTGCGTCGGGTCAACCGTCACGACACTGGTGAACGGAATCCCGCCCTTCGTCAGCAGGTCGCGCAGACGCTCCATCTCCTGGTCGGTGACGAGCCTGAGCGCGTCGTCGGTCTGGACGCGCAAGAGGAGATGGACACCGCCCTGCAAATCGAGGCCGAGCTTCAGCTGCTTATCCATGAGCCAGCCCGGCCAACGCACGCCAGCCCGCGCAGCGACGATCGGGTACACACCCAAGGCGCTAAACACCACGAGGACGACGAGAATCGCGACAACTTTCCACCGCAACGTCATGATTGCTCCGTACTCCCCTTCGGCTCCACCACCGGCTCCTGTCCCTGATAACCGCCGATGGCCGCCCGCGAGACATCCACGCGCACTTTATCGGCGATCTGCAACTGGATGCTCTGTTCGCTGAGGCGCGTAATCTGCCCGTAGATCCCGCCGGTCGTGACGATCTTGTCGCCGACCTTCAGGTTGTCGAGAAACGCCTGCACCTTCTGCTGCTTCCGCTTCATCGGCAACAGAATGATGAAGTAGAAGATCGCCAGGACGATGGCAAACGGGACAAATTGCAGCCAGGGGTTCCCGCCCTCCGGGGCCGCGGCCATGGCGAATACGGGGCCAATATCGAACGTCATGAGCCTCTATATCTTTACTGATTACCAACCCGGCGGCACTAGGAATCCTGTGGCTGGCGGGACAAGCTCCGGTGGAACTCTCGCCTGAAACTCTCGAACCGCCCAAACGCAATAGCCTCCCTAATCCCCCGAAGCGTGTCAAGGTAAAAGTGCAGATTATGCAACGTGTTAAGGGTCGCTGCATTTATCTCGCGCACCTGAAAAAGGTGGCGGAGGTAGGCGCGCGAGTACGTGCGGCAGGTGTAGCAGAGGCAGCCGGGATCGGGCGGACGATCGTCTTCCGCATACCGGGCGTTGCCGATGTTGAGGCGGCCTTCGCTGGTGAAGAGCTGCCCGTTGCGGGCGTTGCGGGTGGGAAGCACGCAGTCGAACAGGTCGATGCCCCGCGCGACCGATTCGACCAGATCTTCCGGCGTGCCGGCGCCCATCAGGTAGCGTGGCCGATCATCGGGCAGGCACGCAGACGTCACGGAGACGATGTCGTACATCACATCGGTCGGTTCGCCGACGCTTAGCCCCCCAATGGCGTACGCCTCGAAGCCAATCGAAACGGTCTCGCGCGCGCTCGCCTCACGAAGGTCGGGATAGACACCGCCCTGGACGATCCCGAACTGCGCCTGCCCGCTGTTGGTGACGGCCACGCCGTCGGCCGCGCCGTCGCGGAGCGCCAGGAAGCGATGCCGCGCGCGACGGGCCCAGCGGACCGTGCGCTCCATCGATTGGCGGGTCGTGGCGAGATCGGATGGGTGCGCCAGACACTCGTCGAGGATCATCGCGACGTCCGATCCGAGTCCGGCCTGGATGTCGGTGGCGCTTTCGGGCGTCAGTTGATGCTCTGAGCCATCGAGATGCGATCGGAATCGAGCGCCGTCCTCATCGATCGTCCGGCGGGCGGCCAGGCTGAACACCTGATAGCCGCCGCTGTCGGTCAGAATCGGCCGCGGCCAGCCGATAAAGGTGTGGAGCCCGCCGCGGCGCGCGATGAGATCGGCGCCGGGCCGCAAGTACAGATGATAGGTGTTGCTCAACAGGATCTCGGCACCGAGGCTCTGCAGATCGCGGTGCGTCACGCCCTTGACGGCGCCCTGCGTGCCCACCGGCATGAAGGCCGGCGTGTGCACATCCCCGTGTGGGGTCGTCATGACACCGCGACGCGCCCGGCTGTCGCGATGTGTCACCTGAAACGAAAACTGCGGCCCTGACATCGTGGTCAGTCTACAATCTGAGTCGAGCGCAGATTCAACTTAAAGTCACACGTTGTTGTCCAAGAAACTCCGCGTTGGCGTCATCTACGGCGGTCGCTCGGGCGAACACGAAGTGTCTCTCGCCTCGGCAGCTGCCGTGTTCAGGAACCTCGATCCCGAACGCTACGAAGCGGTCCCGATCCGGATCGAGAAAGACGGCCGCTGGTCGCTGCCGGAGCACGCGCCGACGCTCGTCTCGGCGGCCGCCGTGCTCCAGGCCGGTCGGCCCGATCACGCCGAGATTCTGCCTGAAGCCCACCTCGTCGCGCACCCCGACGGGGACACCCTGATCAGGATCGATCGCCAGTCGCGGCACCTCCCGGCCGGCTCGGGTCCGGCGATTTCCGGCGTCGGACTCGACGTGATCTTTCCCGTCCTGCATGGTCCCTATGGCGAGGACGGCACGGTGCAGGGCCTGCTCGAGCTTGCCGGCGTGCCTTACGTCGGCTCAGGCGTCCTGGCGTCAGCCGTCGGCATGGACAAGGCGGCCATGAAGCTGGTGTTCGAGGCGCGAGGGCTGCCAATCTGCGATTACGAGGTCGTCCTCAAGCGGGACTGGCAGCGCGACGAACGCGGCGTCACAACCGCCGTGGTCGGCCGCCTGGGGTTCCCGCTCTTCGTCAAACCCGCCAACCTGGGATCGAGCGTGGGCATCTCGAAGGTCAAGCACGCCATCGAGTTCGCTCCCGCCATGCATCTGGCCGCCCAGTTCGACCGCAAGATCGTGATCGAGGCTGCGGTTCCCAAGGCGCGGGAGATCGAATGCGCGGTGCTCGGCAACGATGATCCGGAGGCGTCGGTGGCGGGCGAGATCGTGTCTTCGCGCGAGTTCTACGACTACGAGGCCAAGTATGTCGAAGAAGGCTCGACGTCCGTGATTCCAGCGGCGCTCACCCCCGCGCAGGCGGCCCAGGTGCGGACACTGGCCCTCGCCGCCTTCAAAGCCATCGACGGCGCGGGCATGGCGCGCGTCGACTTTCTGCTCGCCGGCGACAGCGGCATCCTGTACCTCAACGAGGTGAATACCATCCCCGGCTTCACCACGATCAGCATGTACTCGAAGTTGTGGGAGGCGAGCGGACTGACGTACTCCGCTCTCCTCGATCGTCTGATCGCCCTCGCCCTCGAGAGGCATGCCGAACGTCAGCAATTGAGGACGAGCCGGTGAAAGCGCTGCCAGTCGCGGCGCTGCTTATGCTGATCGCAGCACCGGCTGGCGCCGCTCTCACCGAGGGGGCGCGGCTGGCCGCCGTTTACGACGCCATCCTCGATGCGCAGTTCGATCGCGTAGACACCGAGCTCTCACGCGTCTGTCCTCCGGCGCCTTCCGAGGCCTGCCAGGCGCTCGCGGTCGAGTCGCTCTGGTGGCGGATCCTCGTCAACCCGGAGAGCCGGGCATTGGACGATCAGTTCACCGCACTGGCGGCACGGGCGATTGCCGCCAGCGAGGCCTGGACGCGTCGCGAGCCGCGGCGCGGCGAAGCCTGGTTCTACTTGGCGGGCTCGTACGGGCCGCTTGTGCAGTGGCGGGTCCTCCGCAGGCAGTACGTCTCCGCCGCACGCGAGGGCAAGGCCATCAAGGCTGCGCTCGAACGCGCTCTCGCCCTCGATCCGACGCTCGATGATGCTTACTTTGGGATTGGCGTCTACCACTATTACGCGGGCGTCGCCCCGGCCACCTTCAAAATGCTGCGCTGGCTGCTCCTGCTACCCGGAGGCGATCGGGTCGCAGGCCTGCGGGAGATGGTCCAGGGACGCGACCGCGGCCAGTTGCTCAGGGGCGAAGCCGACTACCAGCTCCACCTCGCGTACCTGCGGTACGAGGGCCGCCCCGACCTGGCGCTGGCGGCGCTCGAAAGACTCGACGCCCGTTACCCAGGCAATCCGCTGTTCCTCCAGCGCATCGCCGAAATCCGCGATCGATACCTCCGCGATCGTCAGGCCAGTGCCAATGCGTGGCGGCGCCTGCTCGATCGCGCCCGCGCCGGCAGCGTCTACAACACCCATGCGACCGAAGTACGCGCGCGCCTCGGTCTCGCGTCGGCGCTCACCGCGATGAATCAGCGCGATGCGGCGGCCGAACACCTGCAGTTGGTGATCGACATGCGTCCGATCGATCCGATCGGGGCGCTTGCCGAGGCCGAACAGCGGTTGCGCGACATCAAAACGCCGACGACCGCGCGCTGACGCGCGAATGTTTTTGTCCTTGATCGCATGTTTGCGCTTGACTCTCGGCTGATCTCGTCCATAATCTACATCTGGTATGCGTACGGCGAACTCAGGCTATTCATAGCGAGTTCGTTGACGCGTTTGGAATCATCGCAACCCACTTGAAGGGGGGGATACAAGACAATGGCAAAGAAAGCCAAGGGCGGGAAGAAGAAGGCCGGCAAGAAACGCTAAGCTGACCTCACCCGTTACCATAAAGGGGGCGCGCTGCGCCCCCTTTTCCTTTTTCAGCGAACCCCAGCCGCCGTCGCGGGCAGCACCGTGCCATCCCACACACGGACGCGCTGAATGAGATCGCCCTGCTCGATCCGATCGACGACCTCCATACCAGAGACGACGCGGGCGAACAGGGTGTACTTCGCATCCAGGTGCGGCTGCGGCGAGTGTACGACGAAGAACTGACTGCCGCCCGTGTCGGGCCACGGATCGAGCGCCATGCCGACCGAACCGCGGAGGTACGTGCGCTGGTTGAGTTCGTCGCGAATCGTGTAGCCGGGACCGCCCTCGCCATCGCCCCGCGGATCGCCGGCCTGAATCACAAAGTCGGGCACGACACGATGGAACGCCTGGCCGTCGAAGAAGCCGCGACGCGCCAGCGCGACGAAGTTCTCGACCGTCAACGGGGCATCGAGCATCGCGAGCTCGATCTGAATCGTGCCTCGATCCGTATCGATGTAAACCTGTGTGGAATAGGCCGGACTCACTAGGCGTCTGGTCTGATAGCGCTCTACCGGCAGGGTGACCGGCGCGGGCCGGATCTGGCGATCGACCTCGGCCGCCGCGGCCGGGTCGAATTGTTTGAGGAGCATGGCGGCGCGCACGCGGACCGCCCAGTCCTTGTCGGCGAGCGCAGTCCGGAGGACCGGAGTGGCTACTACCGAGCCGTACCTGGCCAAGGCTGCGAGCGCAGCGGTGCGGGCTGAATAGAACGCATCGCGCTGGCCCGATCGGTAGGCGTCGGCCAGGGCTTGATCGCCGCCAGGCGGTTTGACCTCTCCAAGACCAGTCGCCGCGGCCGCGCGCACGAGGGGATCGTCGGCCTTGAGATGCTGCAGGAGCAGGTCGGCGATGTTGCCGGCGCCAAGCTTCACCATCGACTCGAGCACCGCGGGAATGACCCGGACGTCCGAGTCAGCAAGCATCGGGGCCAGCCGCGGCACGCCGACCTCGGCCGCAAGGGTGCCGAGGGTCGATGCCAGCGCCGCGCGCACCCGCCAGTCCGGATCGGGATCGAGACCCGAAAGCACCAGGAAGAACCCGCTTGGATCAAGCGCGGCCACCGATCGGATCGCCGCCGCGCGGATCGTCGGATTGGGATCCGACAGCCAGTCGAGCAGCAGGCCGGCCGCCTCCGGCGCTGGCACGGTGGCGAGAGCAGCAATGGCCTCGAGCCGGACCTGGGTATCGGTATCCGCGGTCTGCACGAGGTTCAGGAGGCCTGGCACGGCCGCTGGATCGCCGATCCGGCCGAGCGCCCGCACGCTCTCGATGACGGTCGCACGCTCGGCGCTCGTCAGTAGCGGCAGCAGCACCGGCACCGCCGCGCGATCCTTGAGAGCGCCGAGCCCTTTGACCGCAAAGGCGCGCGTGTACGGATGGGCGTCCTTCGCGAGGGCAAGGAGCGCGGCCGTCGCTCGTTTGTCCTCGATCCGCTGAAGCGCGTACGCGACCGGCCACCACCGCACCTTCGGCAGACCTGAGCCATCCAGGACCGCCGAGGCGAGCTCGTTGTACGCCTTCAACCGGACGAGTGCGTAGATGGCGAGCCGGAACGCTGCCGGCGGCGTATCGCGCCGACCGTCGACCTCGTCTCCCGGCGGCGCGGCGAGCGCACCGGACTCGACAATCCGGCCGGCCAGTCGACCAAGCGGAGCGGCGGCACCAACATCACCGATAAGACCAAGGGCTTCGGCCGCGCTGCCTTGCACGAGGGGCGAAGCGTCGTCGAGCGCGGCAACCAGCGGGTCGCGCGCGCTGGCATCACCGAGCAGGCCCAGCGCGAAGGCCGCGAGCTGCCTGAGCTCGGGGTCCGGATCGTTCAAGAGGCCGACGAGCGGCTGCACGCCTTCGCGCAGCCCGACACGTCCGACCGCCATCACCGCGCGCCGCCGCACGCGAGGGTCGTAGTCCTCCAGAAGCCGCAACAGATCCGGCGCAGGCGGCTGCACGACCACGGGTCCCCCTTCGCTGCGCCTGAGGATCGGCGGGGTGGGCGGGATAGCCGGCGCGGGTTCGCGAAGCATGCGCTGGTCCTCGAGCCGGAGAATCCACGCCATCTTCTCTTCGAAGGCAAGAGCCGCTGGCGGGGAAACGGCGAGTGGCGCGGAGCCAGTCGGCGAACTGGCGCATGCGGCGCCGCCCACGGCCAGCGTAAGCGCGAGAATGCTCGTCCAACGCATCGGCACCACGTTGGCGATGATATCATCGTGCCCCGTTGCCCTTCCGACACATCGCAATTGAAGGTCCGATCGGCGCAGGCAAAACCGCTCTCGCCGAGCGGCTCGGCACCCGCCTCGACGCCACGATCGTGCTGGAAGAGACCGACAATCCGTTCCTCGCCGACTTCTACGCCGACCGTCCAGGCTCCGCGCTCCAGGCCCAGCTCTTCTATCTGCTGAACCGTCACCGGCAGCAGACCGCGTTACGGCAAACCGACCTCTTCAACCAGACGACGGTCGCCGACTACCTCTTCGACAAGGACAAGATTTTCGCGTACCTCAATCTCGACGACAACGAACTGTTCATCTATCAGCGACTCTACGATCTGCTGGCTCGCGATGTGCCCTCGCCGGATTTCGTCATCTATCTTCAAACGCCGACCGACGTGCTCCTTCGGCGCCTGCACAGCCGGCGGCGCGATCCGGACGCGGTGGCGCTCGAGCCCGATGACACGTACCTCCGCGAGCTGAACGAGGCGTACCACCATTTCTTCTTCCACTACACGGCCACGCCTCTGCTGGTCGTTGAAACCTCGCAGTTCGACGCCGACGGCAGCACCGAGGCCCTCGACGAGCTCATCAAGCAGATCCACGGCATGGGCCCCGGCACGCGGTACTACGTCCCCCGGACGAAGTAGTCGTTGGTCGTCGGTCGTCTGGTCCGCCAATCTGAAATCTGCATTCTGAAATCTGAAATGCTAAGCTGACAGGTCATGGCGTGGTTCAAGAAAACCCGCAAGCGGATCGCGCCGCCGACGGACAAGGCGAGCCGCGTCCCCGAAGGCCTGTGGGTCAAGTGTCCCGGGTGCGCGCAGGTCATCTACAACAAGGATCTCGCAGCCAACCTGCACGTCTGTCCCAAATGCGCGCACCACTTCCGCATCAACGCCATCGAGCGGCTGCGCATGCTGTTCGACGACACGTGGGTGGAATACGACAAAGGCCTGGTGTCGACCGACCCGCTCGCCTTCGTCGACACCAAGCCGTACCGCACCCGACTGGCTTCCAGCATCGAAGCCACCGGCCTCAAGGACGCCATCATCGTCGCCTCCGGCCGCATTGAAGGGATTCAGACCATCGTCTGCTCGATGGAGTACGGGTTCATCGGCGGCAGTATGGGCGTGGTGGTCGGCGAGAAGATCGCGCGCGGCATCGAACGCGCCATCGAGTCGCGGATGCCGGTCGTCATCGTGTGCTCGTCGGGCGGAGCGCGGATGATGGAAGGCGCGCTCTCCCTGATGCAGATGGTGAAAGTCTGCGGCGCGCTCGCGCACCTGGGTCGGGCCCGGCTGCCGTACATCTCGGTGCTCACCGATCCGACGACTGGCGGCGTCACGGCCAGCTTCGCGATGCTCGGCGACGTGAACATCGCCGAACCCAAAGCCCTCATCGGCTTTGCCGGGCCGCGCGTCATCGAGCAGACCATCAAGCAGAAGCTTCCCGCGGGCTTTCAGCGCAGCGAGTTCCTCCTCGACAAGGGCATGATTGACCTCATCCTGGATCGGCGCGAGCTCAAGGCGACCATCGCCAGGGCCCTGCGATTCATGGGCGCGGCGGCCGACGCCGGCGTTTCGCCGGTCGTGGCGGCCACGCCGGTAGCGGCTGGTGACTAGCGACCCTCTCGCCTACCTCTTCGGCCTCGAACAGTTCGGCATCAGGTTCGGCCTCGAGAACATGTTGGCTCTCGTCGAACGCCTGGATCATCCCGAGCGCGCGTTTCGCGCCGTGCACATCGCCGGCACCAACGGCAAGGGCTCGGTCTCGGCGATGGTCGAGACCGCCCTCCATGCGGCCGGTCATCGCGCAGCCCGCTACACGTCGCCGCATCTGATCGATCTCACCGAACGCTTCGTCATCGACGGACAACCGGTCGCCACCGACCTCCTCGGGAGCGTGGTTGCCGATCTGCGTGTTGCCATCGAGGGTCTGCTGCGGGACGGCACGGTACAGGCGCCCCTGACCTTCTTCGAGGTGACCACGGCTGCCGCCTTCGAACTGTTCCGCCGAAGGGGTGTCGACGTGGGCGTCCTCGAGGTCGGGCTCGGCGGCCGACTGGATGCCACCAACGTCGTCAGACCTTTGGCAACAGCCATCACCTCGATCGCCCTCGACCACGAGCGCTACCTCGGTTCGACACTTGGCGAGATCGCGATCGAGAAGGCCGGCATCATCAAGCCTGGGGTGCCGGTCGTCATCGGTGATCTCGCGCCGGAGGCGACACGCGCGATCGACGCGGTTGCCCGAGAGCGGGGCGCGAGGGTGATTCATGCATCGGACGGAGCACGCGTCGTCCGTATGAAGGCGCACGCCACGCGTCAGGCAGCGGACACGCCGTCGGCTGAGACCACAGTCCATCTGTCAACGCCGACCCGCGACTATGGCGAGGTCGTGATCGGCCTGCGCGGCGCGCACCAGATCGGCAACGCGCTGGTGGCGGTCCGTCTTCTCGAACTCCTGAACGACCAGGGGATCGCGGTGCCGCAGCAGGCCGTCGTCGCGGGCCTGGCGCGACCCTCGTGGCCAGGCCGCCTCGAGCTCCGCCAGTTGAAAGACGGCCGTGAGGCGCTGCTCGACGCGGCTCACAACCCGGCCGGCGCCGCCGCGCTCGCGTCCTACCTCCGCGACCAGGCGGGCCCCCGTCTGCCGCTCGTGTTCGCGGCCATGCGTGACAAAGATATCGAGGGTATGCTTCGCGTGCTCCTGCCTGCGGTCAGCCGCGTCGTGTTCACGGCGGCTTCCAATGCCAGGTCGGCCGATCCGGCCGACCTGGTACGAGTGGCACGCGGCGTCGCACCGGAGGTGCCAGCCATCGAGGAGCGGCCATTGGCGGCGGCGCTCGCCGCCGCGTGGTGCGCCTCGCCGCGGATCGTAGTCGCCGGGTCCATCTTCTTGTTGGGCGACGTGATGAAGGAAATAGGATAACGCGGGCATGCTGAGGCTCCGGGTCCTCGTGCCCTGCGTGGTCGCAGCGATACTGACGGGCGCGCCCGCGCGCGGGCAGCAGCCATCAGTGCCGGATACGACGCTCAGCGACAGGCGAGAGGTGTCCAACGCTCAGAAAGACTGGCATTTCATCGGCCACGTCGAGATGGAGCGCGGCGACGTGAAGATCTACGCAGACGATGTGAGGTACACGGGTGACGATCGCCGCGCCATCGCCACGGGGAACGTCGTCTTCGCGCAGGGGAGCAATCGCATTGCGGCCGAGCGCGCCGAGTTCAACACCGACACGCGCCTGGGCACCTTCTACAACGCGACCGGCATGGTGGCCATCCAACCGCCCCGTCAGCCCACGCAGCCTGGAGCGGCCGCCATCCCGCCGGTGCCTGGCCAGGAGACGACGGTCTTCTTCTTCGGCGATACGGTCGAGAAAGTCGGCCCCAGAAAATACAAGATCACCAACGGCGGCTTCACGACGTGCGTGCAACCCACGCCCAGGTGGAATCTGCACGCCGACTCGGTCGTCCTCAACGTGGATCACTACACCGTCCTGCGGCAGGCCGTGCTGACCGTCAAAGGCGTGCCGATGTTCTATCTGCCAATCATGTACTACCCGACGAAGAAAGATGATCGAGCGACCGGGTTTCTGTTGCCAACGTACGGTATCTCGACCATCAATGGACAGTCGCTTCACAATGCGTTCTTCTGGGCGATCGACCGCAGCCAGGACCTGACGATCGCGCACGACTGGTACTCGAAGACCGGTCAGGGCGCTGGCAGCGAGTACCGCTACAACCTCGGTGGCGGATCGGACGGCAATGTCCGCGCGCACCTCCTGAACCAGCGCCAGACCAGCTACGCCCTCGCCGACGGCAGCCAATCGACGCTCGCCGCCAACCGCAGCTACGAGATCCGGGGCGGCGCCAACCAGGCACTGCCGGGCAATCTGCGCGCCCGCGCGCGCGTCGACTACTTCTCGAGCGTCGCCGCCATGCAGACCTTCAACACGAACATCGCCGATGCCTCGCGCAGCCAGCGCCGTATCGGCGGGAACGTGATCGGCGCCTGGGGCACGTACTCATTGAACGGCACGTTCGATCGCACCGAGTCCTTCTACAACGTCACGAACTCCGCCGTGACTGGCAGTTGGCCGCGGGTTGCGCTCACCCGCAACGAGCGTCCGATTCCGGACACGCCGCTCTATTTCTCCGTCACCAGCGAGTATGCGCGACTGCTGCGCGACGACAGGACCGATACGACCGAGACCAACAAGGGTCTGACGCGGCTCGACCTCGCGCCGCAGGTCCGGTTTCCGTTCCGCAAATGGCAGTGGTTCACCGTCAACTCAACGCTTGCGTGGCGCGACACGTTCTACACGCGGAGCCTCGATCAAAGCCTGAGCGTGGTGGACGAATCCGTCAACCGCCGATTCGTCACGGCCCAGGCCCAGGTGGCCGGTCCCACGTTCATTCGCTTGTGGGACACACCGGGCAACCGCTACGCCGAGCGGTTCAAGCACTCCATCGAGCCGAATGTGAGCGTCACGCGCACATCGTCGATCGACAACTCGTCGCGAATCATCCAGCTCGAGGGCACGGACTTCATCGTCGGCGACGTCACGCAGTACGCGTACGGCGTCACAAACCGTTTCTACGCCAAGCGTCGTGTCCCGTCAGGCCAGACCTCGCAGGCGCGCGAGATCGCCAACGTCGAGCTGACCCAGACCTACTACACGGATCAGCGGGCGGGACAGTTCGACCCTCGGTACGCATCGAGCTTCGCCGGCACGGCGCAGAGCGCGCAGAGCCATTTCTCGCCCATCGCGCTGGCCGTGCGCGCGTTGCCGACCACAGACATCAGCGCGACGCTGCGGGCCGAGTTCGACAGCACGTACCGCGCGCTGAGGACGATCACGGCGACCGGCACCTACGCGTGGAGCGGCCGCACGCAGACGACCGTCGGCTGGAGCAAGCGGGCATTCATCAGAGATCTGCCGGGTTTCGACGATCCGACCCGTCTCGATCACTTCATCAATGCCTCGTCGACCGTGCACACACGGGACAACCGCTACGGCGGCATCTACTCGTTCAATTACGACGCGCTCAACGGAACGCTGCTCCAGCAGCGGATGTCGGCCTTCTACAACGCGCAGTGCTGCGGCATCGCGTTCGAATACCAGCAGTACAACCTGGCGGGCGTGAGCGGTACGCCCGTGCTGGCCGATCACCGCTTCTTTCTCTCGTTCACGCTCGCCGGGCTGGGCAATTTCTCGCCGTTCAACGGCGCGCTCGGCAGCGTCCCCCGATAAGGTCATGGTGGCTGCGACCGGCACGAGCGTGGCGGGACCGACCCTCGTCACCGGCGCTGCGGGATTCGCAGGACGCCATCTGCTCGGATTGCTCACCGACAAAGGAGCCGATCTGGTCGCGTGGTATCGGCCCGGCGGCACACCCCCAGGCCACACGCGAAGCGCCACGTGGAGAGCCGTCGAGTTGCTCAATCGGGAGGCCGTGGCCGACGCCATCGCGCAGCTGCGGCCGGCCGCCGTCTACCACTGCGCTGGCGCGGCCCACGCCGGCCGCGCATGGGACCGCACCGAGGCGACGTTCGCCACCAACGTCCGAGGCACGCATCATCTGCTCGAGGCCATGGCCCGGACCGGCGTGCAGGCGCGGGTCCTGATTCCCAGTTCCGCGATGATCTACCGGCCGGCGAACGAGGCGCTGACGGAAGACCACGCGCTCGTGCCGGCTGGTCCGTACGGACTGAGCAAGCTGGCGCAGGAGCTGCTCGCGGTGCGCGCGATGGCCGACGGCCTCGAAGTGACGATCGCGCGCGCCTTTAATCACGTGGGGCCCGGGCAGGATCCGCGCTTCGCCGCCTCGGGATTTGCCCGGCGGATTGCGGACATCGAAGCGGGACGCTGGGCGCCAGAGATCACGGTCGGCAATCTCGACGCGCGGCGCGACCTGACCGACGTTCGGGACACCGTGCGCGGGTACCGCGTCATCCTGGAACGGGGCCGCCCTGGGCGAGCGTACAACGTCTGCTCGGGCCGGGCTGTGGTGATTGGCGACCTGCTGGAGATGCTGCTCGCCCGCGCGCGCGTGCCCATTCGCGTGCGCGTCGATCCCGCCCGCTTCCGGCCCGACGACACCCCGTTGGTGTTCGGCGACTCGAGTCGCATTCGCACCGAGCTCGGCTGGACGCCGCTCGTGCCCCTCGATCAGACCCTCGACGATCTGCTGGAGTACTGGCGCGCACAAACGTAGAGCCAGCGTGCCCTTGACACGTTCGCCGCCGATCCACATGATGGAGCGAACATACGGCGAATGCCCGACGCCCTCCCTCTATTCCTTCACCTCCCTGGCCCAGGTGCGCCGAAGCCGACTACTCGCGACGTCGCGAAGGCCGTCAAGCTGGGCGGCGCGGCCGCGTTGACCCAGGCCGAGCGTCGCGCCGATGAGGCGCGGTACCAGAAAGTGACCTGCCGCTCGGCGCTCAACCGCGTCGAGGGCATGCCGTTTCGGTGGACGCTCAACCCGTACCGCGGCTGCACCCACGGCTGCCACTACTGCTTTGCCCGCCGCTATCACACCCAATTCGAGATGAACGCGGACGATGAGTTCGCGTCAGTCATTCTGGTGAAACACAACCTCGTCGAGGTGCTGACGCGCGAGTTGGACCGCCCATCCTGGACGCGCGAGCAGGTGGCCGTCGGGACGGCCACCGATCCGTATCAGCCGATTGAAGGCCACTACAGACTGACGCGCGGCGCCATCGGTGCGCTGACGCGCGGACGCACACCTTTCGGGCTGGTGACGAAGGGCCCGATGGTGGTCCGGGACATCGACATGCTGCTCGAGCACTCGCGCGCCGCCGCCTGCACGATCTACATGAGTGTGCCGACGGTGGACGAGGACGCCTGGCGGCTGCTCGAGCCGGGGACGGCGCATCCCCTCCAGCGCCTCCGCGCCGTTCGGCAACTCACGGACGCGGGCGTGAACGCAGGGGTACTGATGGCCCCCATCGTGCCGGGGTTCTCGTCGTCCCGCTCGAAGATCGAGCGCACGATCAAGACGATCGGCGACTACGGCGCGCGATTCGTCGGCTGCAACGTCATGTACCTGCAGGACGGCACACGATCGCACTTCATGAAGTTCATTGAGCGCGAGTTCCCGTCGATGCTGCCGCGTTTTGAAAAACTCTACGCGGCGAAATACCCGCCCCAGGCCTATCGGAAGGAAGTCCAGGGAATGGTCCGCCTGCTGCAGGAGCGATACGGCTTGACCAAGTCGAGTGGCGCGGTCGAATCAGAGGCTGGCGTCAAGACCGCGGCTGAGGCCGAGCAGGTGGCGTTTCGCTGGTAAGCGCTACGAGCGCAATCCGAGGAGCGCTTCGATCCGCTTCTCGGTGGGCGGATGCGTACGGAACAGCCCCATCATCCCGGACATCGAGAAGGGCTTGATGATGAACATGTGCGCCGTGGCCGGGTTGGCGTCCATCGGCACGGCGTGGCTGGCCGACTCGAGCTTCCTCAGCGCGCTCGCCAGACCGTGCGGACCGCCGGCAATGGCCGCGCCGCCGGCGTCGGCGGCATACTCGCGCGAGCGCGAGATCGCCATCTGAATCAGCATCGCGGCGAGCGGGGCCAGGATCATCATCGCGATGAGCACGATGGGATTGCTGCCCTGGCGGTCGTCGTCTCTCGAGCCGCCAAAGAACATCGCGAAACGCGAAATCATCATGATGGCGGCCGCGAGCGTCGCCGCCACCGAACTGGTGAGGATGTCGCGATGTTTGATGTGGGCAAGCTCGTGAGCCAGCACGCCCTGCAGCTCGTCATCGTTCAGGATCCGCATGATGCCTTCGGTCGCGGCGACCGCCGAGTGCTGCGGGTTGCGGCCGGTCGCGAACGCGTTGGGCGAGGCCTCCGGGATGACGTAGCAGCGCGGCTGCGGAAGACCAGCTCGAGCGGCCAGCATGGTCACCAGTCGATGGAGACGATGGTCGGGCCCGGCTTCCTGCGCACGGTACATCCGGAGGACGATCTTGTCGGAGAACCAGTACGACCCGAAATTCATCACGACGGCGAATGCGAAGCCGAGGACGAGGCCCTGGGATCCACCGAGCATCTCACCAATGCCGAGGAGCATCGCACTGAGCACACCGAGCAGCAAGGTAGTCTTGACGGCGTTTGGCATGTGTTTGGTCTGGTATCTAAGACGCGCGAGGCCGCGCCGGCGTTCCGCCGGCGCTATAATTCGGACATGCTGGTTGCGGCGCTCCTTCTGAATATCATGTTGGCCGGGCTGGGGCAAGGACAGCAGCCGACGCCCGTGCCGCGGCCGTTCCCCGGTTCAGGGCCTGCGACGCCGCGTCCGGCCCCGCAAAGGCCGACGGCGCCGGCCACGCCCCCCGCTCCGACCGCGCCACCTGCACCGGCCGCGCCCGCTCCGGCACGGGACGCCGATCAGCCGGAGGCCGTTCCCACCAGTGCGACGCTCGGGATGCCGATCTATCCGGCGGCACAGTTCATCAGGTCGTACTACGCGGGCGGCGGGCAGCGGTACTACATCTTCGGATCGTCGGCGTCGTTTGCCGACATCGTCGCGTACTATCGGAACGTGTTGAAGCAGAAGGGCGACGTGCTGTTCGAGGTTCCGGCCACGCACCAGTTCGATGTCGGCAAGTTCGACCCGCAGACCATGGCGTTTCAGCCCGGTGTGACGGTCAAGGATTTCCAGTCGGAGGTCTCGAAGGGGTTTCCCAATCCGACGCCAGGGGCGTTGCCCGAGCGGTTTCCGACGATCATTCAGATCGTGCCCGCGAAATGAATTCTTAGATCTTTACGTACAGCTCGTTCTCTTTCCTGAACTCGAGAGACTTCTCGTCCATCCCGCGTTTGGCCTCCTCGCGAACCTGCTGCGTGAGCTCCATGCTGCAGAACTTCGGACCGCACATCGAGCAGAAGTGCGCGAGCTTGGCGCCCTCGGCCGGGAGCGTCTTGTCGTGGAACGCGCGAGCCGTCACCGGATCGAGCGACAGATTGAACTGATCCTCCCACCGGAACTCGAACCGCGCCTTGGACAGCGCATCGTCCCACTCGCGGGCTCGCGGATGCCCCTTCGCCAGATCCGCTGCGTGCGCGGCGATCTTGTACGCAATCACGCCCGCTTTCACATCGTCGCGATCCGGAAGCCCGAGGTGCTCCTTCGGCGTGACGTAGCAGAGCATCGCCGTGCCGTACCAGCCGATCATCGCGGCACCGATCGCCGAGGTGATGTGGTCGTAGCCGGGCGCGATGTCGGTGGTGAGCGGACCGAGCGTATAGAACGGCGCTTCCTGGCACCACTCGAGCTGTTTCTCCATGTTCTCTTTGATGAGATGCATGGGTACGTGGCCCGGTCCTTCGTTCATCACCTGGACGTCGTACTCCCAGGCGATCTTGGTCAGTTCGCCTTGCGTCTTCAGCTCGGCGAACTGCGCCTCGTCGTTCGCGTCGGCGATCGAGCCGGGACGCAGGCCGTCGCCGAGTGAGAACGACACGTCGTAGGCGCGCATGATCTCGCAGATCTCGCGGAAGTGCGTATAGGTGAAGTTCTCCTGATGGTGCGCGAGGCACCATTTCGCCAGGATCGATCCGCCGCGCGAGACGATGCCCGTCAGGCGACGGGCGGTGAGCGGAACGTACCGCAGGAGCACGCCGGCGTGGACCGTGAAGTAGTCTACGCCCTGCTCGCATTGCTCCACGAGCGTGTCGCGGTAGACCTCCCAAGTCAGGTCTTCTGGCCGGCCGCCGACCTTCTCGAGCGCCTGATAAATGGGTACGGTCCCGATCGGGACCGCGGAATTCCGCACGATCCATTCGCGGGTCTCGTGGATGTTTTTGCCGGTCGACAGGTCCATGACCGTGTCGGCGCCCCACAGCGTCGCCCAACGCAGCTTCTCGACTTCCTCGTCGATGGACGACGAGACGGCGGAGTTGCCGATATTGGCGTTGATCTTCACCGCGAAGTTGCGGCCGATGATCATCGGCTCGAGTTCGAGGTGATTGATGTTGGAGGGGATGATGGCACGGCCCCGCGCCACTTCAGCGCGCACGAACTCGGCGGGGAGCCCTTCGCGGATGGCGATGAATTCCATCTCCGGCGTGATCTCGCCCTTGCGCGCGTAGTGCAGTTGGGTGACGCAGGCGTCGGTACGGCGGCAGCCGACCCATGGTGCGCGCAGCTTCGGCAGACCGACCTTCACGTCGTGGTCTTGCGGACCGCTCGTGTCGTAGACGCGCAGTGGCGGCTCGCCGCCCGCCAGCGCAATTTCGCGCATCGGCACGCGGACACCCAGCGCACCCTCGACGTGAATCTTCCTGGAATTCGGAAAGGCTGTGCTGAAGGCTGACATCTCAAGGGCGAATATATCACGTCGCCTGAGCGTCAACCTGCTGCCGATCCGATCAGCTCGCAGAACTTCTTCAGATCGATATTGCCGCCCGAGACGATCGCCACGATGGGGCCCTGGCCCGCCTTCCCCGTCAGCGCGGCCGCGAGCGGGAGAGCGCCCGCGCCTTCAGCGATGATCCGCGCCTTCTCGGCCATGAGCCGCATGGCGCGCCTGGTCTCCTCCAGGCTGACCACGATGTAGCCGTCTACGATCGGCGTCATGCGCTGCCACATGCGCGGGAATACGCTCCGGCCGCCGGCGCCGTCGACAAACGAAGGCGTCCACGCCGTGAACACCTGCGGAGAGCCCGCGGCGAACGAGAGGGCCGCCGGAGCGGCCGTCTCCGGCTCGACGCCCCACACGTTGATTTCGGGCTTCAGCGCCTTGAGGGCGCTGCCGACGCCGGTGATGAGTCCGCCGCCGCCAATGCTCGCAATGACCGCGGCCGTGTCTGGAGCATCCTCAAGAATTTCCAGGCCCATGGTCCCATGACCCGCGATGAAATTGTGGTCGTCGAACGGATGCACCAGCGTCCCCTCTATTCCAGGAAACGAGCGCTCCTCGAGGGCCTTCCACGCGACGTCGAACGGCACCGGAACGAGCCGCGCGCCGAGCGCCTTCATGCGCTCGATCTTCGAAGCCGGCGCCGTCTCGATCACCACGACCGTGCACGGCACACCCGCCTGCCGCGCGGCGTACGCGATGCCTTGTCCGGCATTCCCCGCGCTGATGGTCCACACGCCGCGCTTGCGCTCCGAGTCGGGCAGCAACAGCACGGCATTGACGGCGCCGCGCAGCTTGTAGGCGTTGATCGGTTGCAGATTCTCGAGCTTGAGCCGAACGTCCGGGTAATCCGGCCCCAGCTCCAGGCGGACGAGCGGCGTGCGCACGATGGCCGACGCGATGCGTGCACGCGCCTCCCGTATTTCAGCCAGCTCGATGCGCCGGACTGCTTCAAGCGCCGAAGGCATCGCCATCACACTCCCTACACGAGCTTTCGCGGAATGAGACATTTCAGATAGTAGGTCTCGGCACGGCGAGAAGCACGGGATGATCGCGACCCTGGCCGCTGTACTTCCGCGACGTGCCGACCGCTCACCTGGCGACATTCGGCATTTCTCCTACGCAGGCGGAGCCGATATTCCGGGCGCTCGGCATTCACGGCGTGAGGAGCTGTCGCGCGATGCTGAATTCGCCAATCTTCGTCCACCGATTCGTCCCGTACTTCGCGAAGAGATCGACCTTCGCGTCTACAAACCGTGAGTTCTTGAGCAACTGTTCCTGCGGCTGGGTTCCCGTGTACCCGACATTCGACTTGAGCGTGACCGGCGGCGACGTGTTTCCTGCAAGAAGACCACCTGAACCGGCGACGGAGAGAAACGCGGTGCCCCACTCCTGAGCGTCCGTCACACGGTGGAAGATCGCATTCACCTGCAATAATGCAAGGGTCTGGCCTGAGACGTTCTTCAGAGTGACCGCCAGCGCGGGCACGAGCCTGTTCTGTCCGTTTGCCGTAGGGGCGTTCGCCCAGCCGCTTGAAATCATCTCCACCTGCAGGCCGGCCGTGAGATCGACAGCGCCGCCTCCACCCGCCAGGTCGGCACGCGCGGAACGCGGGGGCGTGGCCTGGAGAGGGCGACCTTCAGCGAGCAGCAACGAAAAATCCACCGGCACTCTCTTGATCTCCGCCGGTACGGCGAACGTAGAGTCGGTGAAGGCCTCACGCGTTATCGTCGTTTCGACCGAGACTGCCCGACTGACCAACGACAATCGCATGATGAGGCCCGTGAACTCGGGCGGATTGCCAGAGCCCATCGGCAGCAGCTTGAGGATCCACTGATCAGCCGTCAACGGCACCAGCCTCTGGTAGAAATCGGACAGTTGGCGGGTCAGCTCAAAGTCGGCGTCGCCAATACCAAGCGTCTGTGGGTCGAGCGTACAGAATTCACCGATCTTCTGGTTCGCGTCAATCAGGTCGTACTCGGAGCACGTCCACTCGCCAACCCTCTCCGTGCCTGTCTGCCGCGCGCTCAGTGTTGTGAATCGTGAAAGGGCCGCCGTCAGGCCGCCGTCGTTTCCCACAGTCACACCTTCTGTCACGGTACGCATGATCGCTTCAAACGCCGTGCGTTGCGCGGACGGAAGCTGGTCGCGCTGCTGATCCAGGAAATCAGCCAGCTGCATGATGTCGCGTTTCGTCAGCTCTTCAAACGTCCCGTCGTCGTACGAGATGCGGCGTACCACCTGTGTCGCGCCATCGAAGATGCCCTCCTGACGCTCCTTGCCGTCTGTGACAATCCTCAATCGCATCCGCGTCTTCTCTAGCTCGACGTCCTTCGTCACCTGCGTCGTGCCGATGGTCATACGGGTGACAACCCGAAGGCCATCAGCAGCACACAGCTGGGACGCTGACAGACTTAGAGCCACGAACAAGGCGATGGTTGCCGTCCTCATGTTTTTCTCCGTGCACGGAACGCCACTACGATATGTTGTATTCCGGACACCCCGCTCACCACAGACTGGCAACGTGACAAATGAGCCGCGCGCGGCGGCGACATGATCGCACAGACCGTGAAAAAGAGTTGCATATCTGTTTAGCGCACCACCCCGAACCAAGGCTCGGCTTGTTCGATCGCAAAGACGATCAACTGTGACGTGTCGCCTACTATCCGTTCCACACGCTGTAGCCAAGATGACGAACGCAAGGACCGCGGCGCCTGGAGACTTCCACCGATGGCATTACTGAGCATGTTTACACCGGCGCAGCGTGCATCACGTTAGACACCAGTTATCAGTTGAAGGGATGAAGATCGTCCCGCTAACGTCCCGACAGCACGTGCCCCATGCTGCCGTGGTAGCCGGTCATCTCGAGATAGCCGCGGCCCGTTACGGGCTTGCCGCCCGCCTGGCCGGCCACGTCGATGAGGCCCTCCCAGTAGGCCACGCCCGTTGATCCCTCAAACAACAGCTCCTGAGTGGCGAGCGGCGTGGTGATCCGCAGGTTCAGGTTGAGCGAGGGCAGCGCGATCGTCCACGCGATGGGGTAGGCCGCACCGTTGGCCGATCGGTACACCGGCCCGGCCGGCGCGAGCGTGAACTCCGCAGCGGAAAGATGCGTGGCGCGCCCGTCGGCGCCGACCAGCGTGCCGCTCGACCGCGGGTCGCGGCGTCCGCCGGCCTGCCGCAGCTGATAGAGCATCAGATCGCGGCCGTCCGCCAGCTGGATCGACAACCAGTCCCACCCGACCTGCTCCGGCTCGAGAAAGCTCGTGCCGAATTCGTGATCCATCCAGCTCTCGCCCGCCACCTCCACACGCTCGCCGTCCACCGTGATCGTGCCGCGCGTGGGCATGCGCGTCAGCGAGTAGTAGTGCGAAGCGTTTCCCACCTCGGCGCCCTTCTGGCTGATGCCGCCAAGGCCATGGACGACCGGCTTCTTCCCCTCGTCCAGCACGAGATCGAGGCCCGTCCCCTTGTCCGAGGCGATCAGACGATGCTGCCCGCGATCGTCGAGGCTGGCCGACCAGTCGTCGTTCCACACGCGATACCGTTCGGTGTCGGCGCCCGCGAGACCGGGGCCTCCGCGGCTCAGGCGTTCCGCGTAGCGATACCGCTTCCCCGCCGGATCGCTGACGGCCAGATGCGTCATGAAGAGATCGCGGACGGCCCATCTGGACGGATTGGCCGGTGCCGGATCGACGCCGACGCGAAAGAACGTGACTTGATAGCCGAAGCGGCGGCCGTCTCTGGCCACCACATTTCCCGTGTAGTACCACCATTCGATCTTGAAGTCGGGGTGGCTCGCGTGGTCGCGTGGAAACGTGAACGCGTAGCCGGGCGCCGCCTCGCGCCACGACGAAGTGCCCTGCGCCGCCGCGACACAGCCGGCGGCGACCATCGCCAGGAGGATTCGATACGGCATCTTCATTCGTCCTGCGACAAGACCAGCTGGGCCGCGCGCCGCGCCGGATAGACGCCCGCCACCGTCGTCGCGGCAATCACGACAATGGTCGACTGGATCAGGAATGCCGTCGGCAGATGGAACTGAATCGTCCACCCGAAGCTCTGTACGTTGATCACATAGATCAGCACCATCGACAGCGCAAACCCCATCGTCACGCCGATGCCCTGGCTGACGGCGCCGATCATGGCCGCCTCGATCATCACCATCCGCGTCACCTGGCGCCGATCCGCGCCCGTGAGACGCAGCAGCGACAGCTCGCGGCGACGTTCGAGCACGAGCGTGAGCAGCGTCCCGGCCACGCCCAGCATGGCCACGACGATGGCGATGATCTCCAGGGCATAGGTGATGGTGAATGTGCTGTCGAAGATGCGCAGCACCTCGGTCCGCAGCGCGCCGTTCGTGTAGACGAAGGCGCGGTGGCCCTCGGTGAGGCCCGCGAGAATCTCCGAGCGCACGCGCTCGGGGTCGGCGCCATCCTTTATATATGCGGCGATACCCGTGGGCGGCAGGTCGCCGTAGTGGCGGCCGAAGGTGCTGAAGTCCATGACGATGACGCCGCGGTCGCTCGAGTAGTCGAAGTAGACGGCGGCGACGCGGAACTCCCGCGGTCCGGTGGGCGTGGCGACCACCACGACGTCGCCGTCGCGCTTGCCGTACTTGTTGGCGAAGGCCTCCGAGATGATCACCGCGTCCTGGCCGATGGCCCCGCGCATGGCGTCGCGTGCGTTCGACGGGCTCTTGAAGAGCAGCGCCCCGCGCGAGAGCGCCACGTCGAAGTGGCCGGCACCGAGCACCACGAGGTTGCCGTTGTAGACCAGATCGAGATTCCGGAACGAGTCCACGACCACGACGTCCGGGTGGCGGCTGACGACATCGATCACCTCGGTCGAGAGCGTCTGCTCGGAGCCGACGGTGGGACGGACGCCGGGACCGATGAACAGATCGGCCCGCACCGTCTGGCCGACCCAGTAGACGACCGTGTCGCGGAAGCTGCCGATCATCACCGCGATCGCCACCATCATCGACAGGCTGACGGCCAGCGCGGCCACCGAGATCGAGATCCGCGGAATCGCCGCCGACAGGTTGGCGTGGGCCAGCAGGCCTTCGACGCCCAGGCGCCGGCGCAAGAAGCCGCGGCTGGCACGGCTCAGGCCGAACATGACGGCCGGGACCATGAGCGACGCGCCAATCACGACCGTAAAGGCCGACATGTACCCGAAGTACGGCCGGCCGCCAACCGGGCCGAGCCGGGCGAGCCCCGCGGCCACGCCGAGCACGACGAGAGGCGCCACCAACATCACGGGGCGCAGGCGCACCCGCATCTCGAGCGTGTCGTGGCCGTGCATGGCGGCCGTCGGGGCGACGCGACTGGCCTCAATCGCCGGCACCGCGGCCGCGAGCAGCGAGAGCGGCAGGCCGAGGCCCGCGGCGAGAATGAAGTGGCCCCACGCCATGGCGGGCGGCGCGGAGACCGACGCGATGTAGAGCGTGCTGACCGCCGTGGAGGTGAGCGCCACGGCCGCATCGGCCAGAACGCGCGCCAGGCCCAACCCGAGCACGGTGCCCGCGACAGCGAGCGCGGCGGCCTCGCCGAGAAACAGCGCGAGCACCTGCAGCCTGGTGACGCCCATCGCGCGCAGCATGCCGATTTCCTGCCGGCGGGCCACGACCGAGATCGTCACCGTGTTGTAGACGAGAAACAGCCCCACGACGAGCGCGATCCACGAGAGCGCCGTCAGGTTCATCTGAAACGCCGCCAGCATCGTCTCGACCTGCTCGCCGCGGCGCGCCGGGCGCTGTGCCTGCAGCCCCGCCGGCAGGCGAGGGCCGATGGCCGCGAGCGTCCGCTCAAGATCGTCTGGATTGCGCAGCAGCAGATCGATGCGGTCGATGCGTCCGAGGCGGTCGAAGGCGAACTGCGCGGCGGCGATGTCCATCAGCGCGAAGTTGCCATCAAGGACGCGCGCCGGCCCTTCGTCTTTGAGCAGGCCGCGGATCGTGTACGACACGACGCGGTCGCCGATCATTAATTGAACGTCTCCGCCCAGTGCCAGGCCCTTGCGCCGCGCCAGCTTCTCGGTGATCACGACGGCGCGCTCGTTGGTCAGCAACTGCAAGAACCGCTGCGCCGTCACCTCGACGTCGCCCGTGCCCACATCGAGCAGCCGGTATTCGCGGAACGGCTGATCGCGAAGGATGTCCACGCCGAGCACGCGGACCGCTTCGGTC
>JBAUGX010000269.1:0-24912 GCA_049679965.1 Vicinamibacterales bacterium | reverse complement strand
GCCCACCCCCGCGCCGGTGCCGGTGGCTGCGGCAGACGTACCGCCGCCAGCCGCGGCGCCCACGCCTTTCGTCGCGCCGACCGGCCGGCTGATCATCAGATCGGCGCCAGTGGGCGCGCGGGTGTTTGTCGACGGGAAAGACATCGGGCGGACACCGGTGACGGTCCGCGATCTGGCGCGAGGCAGCCATCGCGTCCGCCTCACGCACGATGGCTACGTCACGACGGAGCGCCGCGTGTCGATTACCTCCGATCAGCTGTCACGATCGATGACTGTCCGATTAGAGCGACCCTCGCCGGGCCGGAAGGCCAAATGACGGAAGCGATCCTCGCACTCGAAGACGGCACCTGGTTTCGCGGCCTCGCGGCCGGCGCGGAAGGCGAGGCCAGCGGCGAAGTGGTGTTCAACACGAGCATGACCGGCTATCAGGAGATCCTCACGGACCCCTCGTACGCCGGGCAAATCGTGACGATGACGTGTCCCGAGATTGGCAATTACGGGGTGTCTCCCGAGGACGTCGAGTCGCGGGCCCCGCAGATCGCCGGGTTCATCGTGCGGGAATCGTCGCCCATCGCCAGCAACTGGCGGTCGGAAGGCACGCTGCGCGACTACCTGATCAACAACCGCATCGTCGCCATTTCCGACATCGACACGCGCGCGCTGACCCGCCGACTGCGATCGGGCGGCGTGATGCGCGGCATCATCGCCACGGGCGACGGGCTCGATCCGGCCGAACTGGCCGAGCGCGCACGATCGATTCCCACGATGGAAGGCTCGGATCTGGTGCGCGATGTCACGTGCGAGCGCGCGTTTGACTGGCCGCGGGAGGATCCCGACCTGTTCGGCATCACGCCGGCGCGCCGCGCGAAGGGGCGCCTGAAGATCGCCGCGTACGATTTCGGGATGAAGTGGAACATCCTCCGGCGCCTGAGCGCGCACGGCTGCGATATCCGGGTGTACCCGGCGGCGACGCCTGCGGCCGAGCTGCTGGCGACCAACCCCGACGGCGTGTTCCTGAGCAACGGCCCCGGCGACCCGGCGCCGCTCGCGTATGCCATCGCGAACGCGAAGGTGCTCGTCGCCTCGAACGTCCCGGTCTTCGGGATCTGCCTCGGCCATCAGATCCTCGGGCTGGCCATGGGCGGCGAGACCTTCAAGCTGAAGTTCGGGCACCGCGGCGCGAATCATCCGGTCAAGCAGCTCGCGACCGGCAAGGTCGAGATCACCTCGCAGAACCACGGGTTCGCGGTCGATCCCGGTTCGCTGCCAGACGACGTCGAGGTGACGCACCTCAATCTCTACGACGGCACGGTGGAAGGACTGCGGCACAAAGAGCGGCCGGTGTTCTGCGTCCAGTACCATCCCGAGGCATCGCCCGGCCCGCACGATGCGGATTATCTGTTTGATGATTTTCTGGAGATGATAGAGGGCCGCGCCTAACCCATGCCCCGTCGCACCGACCTCAAGCGCATCCTCATCATCGGATCGGGTCCGATCGTCATCGGCCAGGCCTGCGAGTTCGACTATTCGGGCAGCCAGGCCTGCAAGGCCCTTCGCGCCGAGGGGCTCGAGGTGGTGCTCGTCAACAGCAACCCGGCGACGATCATGACCGACCCCGAGCTGGCCGACCGCACGTACGTCGAGCCGCTGACCGTGGAGGTCCTGGCCGCTATTATTGAGCGCGAACGTCCAGATGCGATCCTGCCGACGGTGGGCGGCCAGACGGCCCTCAATCTGGCGGTCGAGCTCGCCAATGCCGGGACGCTCGACAAATTCGGCGTCAAGCTCATTGGCGCGTCGATCGAGGCGATCAAGATCGCGGAGGATCGCCTGCTGTTCAAGGACGCGATGCGCGAGATCGGTCTCGACGTGCCGCAAAGCGGCTTGGCGCGCACGCCGGCCGAAGCCGTCGACCTGGCGCGCACGCTCGGCTTCCCGCTCGTCATCCGCCCGTCGTTCACGTTGGGCGGCATCGGCGGCGGCATCGCCTACAACATCGAAGAGTTCCGCGAACTGTCCGAGCGCGGCCTCGAGCTGAGCCCGGTCCACCAGGTGCTCATCGAAGAGTCCGTCATCGGCTGGAAAGAGTTCGAGCTCGAGGTCATGCGCGACGTCGCCGACAACTTCGTCGTCATCTGCTCGATCGAGAACATCGATCCGATGGGCGTGCACACGGGCGACAGCATCACGGTCGCGCCGATTCTGACCTTGACCGACAAGGAGTACCAGCGGATGCGCGACGCGGCGCGCCGCATCATCCGCCGCGTGGGCGTGGAAACCGGCGGGTCCAACATCCAGTTCGCCGTCAATCCGAAGGACGGCCGCATGGTCGTCATCGAGATGAACCCGCGCGTCAGCCGATCCTCGGCGCTCGCGTCGAAGGCGACGGGATTTCCGATCGCGAAGATCGCCGCCAAGCTCGCCCTGGGGTACCACCTCGACGAGATTCCGAACGACATCACGCGGCTGACGCCCGCCTCCTTCGAGCCGACCATCGACTACGTCGTCGTCAAGATTCCGCGCTGGAACTTCGAGAAGTTCCCGCAGGCCGACCGCACGCTGACCACGCAGATGAAGTCGGTCGGCGAAGTGATGGCCATCGGCCGGACGTTCAAGGAAGCGTTCATGAAGGGCGTGCGGTCGCTCGAGCTCGGGCGCAGCGGGCTGCTGTTTGCGCCGGCCGATGCCGATCGGGGCAACGGCGCGGCGGGGGATAGTGACGTCGACGACGATGGGGCGCTGCGGAAGCGGCTGACGGTGCCGACCGACCGGCGGATGTGGGACGTGTTTCGCGCGATTGACCGCGGCTGGTCCCTCGATCAGATTCACGAGGCGACCAAGATCGATCCGTGGTTCCTGCGGCAGTTCGGCGAGATCGCCGAGATGCGGCGGCAGGCCGCCAGGAGCGGGCTCGACGGGCTGGACGTGGGCGCGATGCGCCGGCTCAAGCGTGCCGGGTTCGGCGACCAGGAGATTGCGCTCGCGACGGGCCGGAAGGAAGCCGACGTGCGCGACAGGCGGGCGTCGCAGCGGTTGAAGCCCGTTTACAAGCGAGTGGATACCTGCGCAGCCGAGTTCGAGTCCTTCACGCCTTACATGTACAGCACGTACGAGCCGACGTGCGAGAGCAACCCGAACGGCCGGCCGAAAGTCATCATCCTCGGGAGCGGGCCCAATCGCATCGGACAGGGGATTGAATTCGACTACTGCTGCTGCCACGCGGCCTTCGCGCTTCGCGACGAGGGTCTCGAGACCGTGATGATCAACTGCAATCCCGAGACGGTCTCGACCGACTACGACACGGCCGATCGGCTGTATTTCCAGCCCCTGACGTTCGAAGACGTCATGTCGGTCGTCGAGACCGAGCGCGCGGCGGGCGGCGAGGTGTCGTGCCTCGTGCAGTTCGGCGGACAGACCCCGCTCAAGCTGTCGCTTGCGCTGCAGCAGGCGGGCGTCAAGATCCTCGGCACGTCGCCCGATTCGATCGATCTGGCAGAAGACCGCAAGCGCTTTGCCGCGCTGCTGACGAGCCTCGACATCACGCAGCCGAGAAGCGGCACGGCGACCTCGCCCCAGGAGGCCCGGGACGTGGCTGCCGCCATCGGGTTTCCTGTCGTCGTGCGGCCGTCGTACGTGCTCGGTGGCCGCGCCATGGCCATCGTGTACGACGTCCCGACGCTCGATCGCTACATGACGCACGCCGTCAATGCGTCGCCCGAGCATCCGATCCTGGTCGACAAGTTCCTCGAGGACGCCTTCGAGTTCGACGTCGACGCCGTCGCCGATGCGACGGGCGCGGTCGTCATCGGCGGCATCATGGAGCACATCGAGGAGGCTGGCATCCACTCGGGCGACAGCTCCTGCGTGGTGCCACCGTTCATCTGCCCGGAGCGTCATCTCGCGACGATTCGCGACCACACGCGGCGCATGGCGCGCGCGCTCAAGGTCATCGGGCTGATGAACGTCCAATACGCGATCAAAGACAACGTCGTCTACGTGCTCGAGGTCAATCCGCGCGCGTCGCGCACGGTGCCGTACCTGTCCAAGGCCGTCGGCATCTCGCTGGCCAAGATCGCCGCCAAGGTGATGGCGGGCCGGACGCTGGCCGAGCTCGGCCTGACGAAGGATCTCGAGGTGGCCGGCGTGTTCGTCAAGAGTCCGGTGTTTCCGTTTGTGCGCTTCCCTGGCGTCGACACGATTCTCGGTCCCGAGATGAAGTCCACCGGCGAGGTGATGGGCGGGGCGTCGAGCTTCGGTGTTGCGTTTGCGAAGGCGCAGCTCTCGGTCGGCCAGCGGCTGCCGGAGAGCGGGACGGCGTTTGTCAGCGTCAACAACGACGACAAGGCCAACCTGCTGCCCATTGCGCGCGATCTGGCGGAGCTCGGCTTCCGGCTGGTCGCCACGCGCGGCACCGCCGCGTATCTGCGGGCCTACGGCCTGGACGTCGCCGTGGTCTACAAGGTGAACGAGGGCCGGCCGAACGTGGCCGACGAGATCGTCAACCGCAAGGTCGATCTGGTCATCAACACACCGCTCGGTCGCGAATCGTTCTTCGACGATCGGTTCGTGCGCCGCGCGGCCATGATGCACGAGGTGCCGTGCATCACGACGCTGACCGGCGCTGCCGCGGCCGTCAGTGCCATCAGGGCGATGCGTGAACAGGGCCTCGGCGTTCGCGCGCTGCAGGACTACTACGCCGAAACAGCCGCAGGCAAGATCTAGACAAGGGTGACCGTTTACGGCTGGCTGCGAATCCGATCTTGAATCTCGCGAAGGCCCTCCGGGTCGATCGCGAGATGAGATTTGTCCAGGCGGAACCTCCAGACGATCGCTTCCTTCACATCGGCAAAGACGGCGGGCGAGAGGGTGAGGCTCACGTCAACGGCGTCGCTGTCGACAGCGCGCGCGAACGGGCCATCGAACACGATGGTGTCGGCGCGCAGGCCGTCGGGGGCGGTGGTGAGCCCGGTGATTCTCAGCCCGCGAACGACGATCGGTTCGGAGCTGGCTGAGGGCTGGTACTCCAGCTCATCGATCGACAGGTCTGGAACGTCGAGGTTCGTCCGGCGACCTGACGCCGCCAGCACTCTGTCGAGCGTCGCCATCGCGAGGACGGTCGCGCGCGACTCGTCGCGGATGGCCAGGCGCCCGATGTGCACGCGCGTCAGCCGCGGGCGCCTTCCCACCCAGCGAAAGTCGACGCTCGCGTCGCGAATCTCAAGCGACCGTGTCGCGGTCTGCTCACGGTAGAGGCTCAACCCGAGGTGGTGGCTGGGCTCGATGACCAGTCTCTGCACGTCACGGCCGCAGAACCCGACGACCGTTTCGACCACGGCGGGGAAGAACCCGACGAGGGCCGCGGTCGTCCCCAGGGCGACGATGGCGATGACAAGCGGCTTCTGTCCCAGTGGCACGTGCATTCGTCTCTGCTAAGCTGACGCCGTGTCAAGGCGGATGGCCATCACGGCTCTGGCGATCGGAATCTGCGGACGTCTTGTCTATGTGTGGTTGTCACCGGTCACGTACGACGAAGCCTATACCTACCTCGCCTTCGTGTCACAGCCGTTGTTGACGGCCATCGGCCTGTACAATCTTCCGAACAATCACCCCTTGAATTCGCTGCTGGCCTGGCTGAGCACCCGTCTGCTCTCGGACGGCACGATGGCGCTGCGGCTTCCCAGTTTTCTGTTCGGCATCGGCGCGCTTTTTCTCGGCCATCGGCTCTTCTCGCGGCTGATGGGCCCTCTGACCGGGGCGCTGGTCACGCTGGCCATCGCCATCTCGTCGCCGATCGTGTTCTATTCGACGCAAGCTCGTGGGTACAGCGGTCAGCTGTTCTTCTTCCTGCTGCTGCTGACTGCCGTCTTCGAGCAGCGGCCAGACGCGCTGATCGTGCTCGCGGCGGTCCTGGCGTTGTGGTCGGTTCCGACGGCGGTGTATGGGGTCGTGGCCGTCTTCGTGTTTCTCGTGGCGTCGCGCCGGATGTCCTGGAGGCCGGCGGCAGGCCTCGCGACACGCACGGCAGTATGGACGGGCGTGCTGTACCTGCCGATTCTCGTCTACGTCGCGCTCTTCGGCACGCGGATCGCCACAGACGATCGGAAGATCGACAGCCTGCAGTCCGCCGGCGGCTACCTCCTCTGGCTGGCGGACTACTTTGCGTCGAGCGCTGTCCCCGCGTTGAGCGTCGTGTGGCTTGTGCTCTACTTGCTGTTTCCGTTGCTGGCGTTCCGGAAGAATCGAGAGCTCTTCTGGCTCTGGACGTGTCTCACGTTCGTGCCCTTTGCCCTGATCCTGCTGACCGGGGTTGCGCCACCCTACGAGCGCACCTGGCTGTGGCTCGCGCCATTCTTTGTTGGGTTTGCGCTGCAGTCGGCACTCTACGCCGTCGAAGGCTGGGGCCGCGCAGGCCAACGCTGGGCCGTGGCGGCCGTGCTCGTGTTCGCACTCGCGCCGATGGCGGCGCAGACGGTCGACGGCGGGAGCCGGCTCTGGCGGAACCGGACGGGTACGCTCGAGTACGTCAGTCTGGCGCTGCACGATGTGGTGCAGCCGGGCGACATCCTGGGACTGCCCGAATCCGACTTGACGACACTCGACTACTACAGCGCGCTCGATCTGCAGGGACGAAGATACCTGTCAACACGCCGGTATCCCCTGGCCGGCGGCTGGGAATTTGCGCTGGCTCGTCTCCATGGTCCCGTGGCGGCTCTCCGCGAACCGATTTCACTGCAGATGAAGAGTCGGATCTTCACCGTGCAGGCACAATCGGATCACCGCGACGACCTGCGGCGGGCCCTCGAGCCATTTGACCTTGGAGCAATCGCACCCGTGGAGGTGCCGCACCAGCATGGCGACGACATCACCGTCTGGATGGTGAAGGCGCCCGGTTCCTGACGCGCTCAAAGGGTAAGTAGCGGCTATCATGAGTTGTGCGGGGGAGGCGGGGGAGGATGTCGCGCAGCTTCGCCGGGCTCGGGTTCGTCGCCTGCCTCGTGGCGTTCACATGGGGATGCGGTCCGCGGCCCGTGCCCACGCTTGTACTCTCGCCCTCGCCACCTCCTGCGCCCGATCCGCCGTCGCCTCCACTGGTCGCCACGGCGCTGCCGCCCGATGACGCCGCCGTCGATTGTGCGCTCATCGCTGTTGCCGGCGACCGGATCGCGACTGTCGCACTCGGCGAACGGGTCGACCCAGCCAACGCGCCCCGTCCCTCGAACGACAGCGAGCGATTGCTGTTCCGCCAGCTGTACGAAACGCTCGTCCGAATCGACTGCGAAGGACGCCTGCGTCCCGGGCTGGCCGCGTCGTGGCGGCTCGACACCAGTTCGCGCACGTGGACCGTCACGCTGCGGGATAACGCCCGCTTCTCGGACGGCACGCCCGTCGCGGCTGCGGACGTGGTGTCGAGCTGGAGGGGACCGCAGGCAAGACGCTACGTCGAGTCGATCATTGCGGTCGACGATCGGGCGCTCGCGATCACGTTGCGGGGCGACGGCGCGAACGCGCCGTTGGTGCTCGCCGACACCGACCTCGCCATCGCGAGACGGGTGCCCGGATCGTCCTGGCCGCTCGGTACGCGCGATACTCGCATCGTGCCGGAGCAGGGGACGCCAAACGCCGGCGGTCGCTCAGTCGTGATTCTCGCCAGCGACAATCTGCCGTCGGTTCGGTTTCTCGTTGCGCCCGGTCGCGACGGGAGGGACTTCCTGGACGAAGGCGTGGATCTGTTGCTGACCGGGGACCCAGCGGCGCTCGACTATGCCGCCACGTTGCCGCAATTTCTGTCGGTGCCGCTCGCGTGGCAGCGAACCTACGTGTTGCTCTCGCCCTGGCGCGGGCGATCGCTGCCGCCGCTCTCGGCTCCGGCCCGACAGACCCTTGCGGACGAAGCCGTGCGAGGAGAGGCGCGGGGCGCCGAAAGCCCGTTCTGGTGGCAGGGGCTGCCGAACTGCGAGCTCGCCGCTCTCCAGCCGCAAAATCAGCCGGCGCCGCAAGCACCAATGCCGGGGCGCATCGTGTACGAGCGGAGTGATGACGCGGCGCGGGATCTGGCTGAGCGCTTCGTGGGTCTTGGGACCTATCAGCGGGCGATCGGGTTGACGGGCGACGCGCTGGCGTTGTCGCAGGCGCGCGGGACCGAAGCCGGGTACGTTGTCCCATTCAACCGAGTCCCGCTCGACCCCTGCCAGGAATTGCGGAATGTGGTCGATCGCCTCAAATGGCTGGACCCGGACACCATCGTCCCGCTCGTCGACACGCGGCTGCGGGCGATCGCGCGGCGAGGGCGCTCCGGGGTGACGGCCGAGTGGGACGGCGGGCTGGTCATCAGATGAGCCTGCGCACCCGCCTCCTCCTTGCCTTTGCCGCGGTCGTCCTCATCCCGATCGCGCTCCTGGCGTTCGGCCTCCGGCGGGAGATGACGAGCCGTCTGTCAGACGAGTATCAGCGCCGGCTCGCCACGGGGCTCGAGGTCATCGACGAAGATCTCAAGCTCGAGAGCGCCGGAGTCGGCGAACGGCTCGCGTCGCTGAAGATCGCCCTCCTCAACGACAACCGGTTTCGCCTGGCGGCGGTGGCCGGCGTCGAGTCGGAACGGGGTTATCTGCTGGGCTACGCCGGCACGGCCATGCGGCTCACCGGCCTCTCGATGCTGCAGATCCAGGATGGCGATGGCCGGATCATCAGCTCGGGCCACTTCAGGAACGAGCACGGAGGTGTCGAGTCCTCGCTCGCCGCGGCGCTGGCCGATGTGAAAGGCGGCGTCGCGCTCGTGACGGCTCACGGGGCCGAGGGCGACTTTCTCGCGCTCGCGCGCGGCGAGTCGCTCCGCATCGGGGAGCGGACATTCACGCTTGTCGGTGGCGTGGCCGTCGACGAGGCGTTTCTCAGGCGGCTTAGCCGCGATCGGGCGATCAGTGTCTCTCTCGTCTACCCAGGAGGCCGCCTCTCGTCCGAGAATCTCGGGAACCCCGGGAACCCCGGTCCCGACGCTGCCATTGGCGAGCTCCAGATCCCCCTCATCCAGTCCGCCGCGGGAGCACCGCTCCAGGTTGTTCCGGCAACGCTGCTGGTCATTCAGCCGTTGACGCCTCTGAGGATGCTCCTGCGCAGCGCGGATTCGTGGTTCCTCGGAGCTGCCGCGCTTACTGGAATCACCGCGCTGCTGCTGGCGGTATGGGTGTCGTCCCGGATCAGCAGACCGCTGGCCAGGCTGGCCGAAAAGACGGCCGTCCTCGACCTCGATCGCCTCGACCTCGACTTCGACGAAGGCGGCGCCGACGAGGTCGGCGCGCTGTCGCGGCTCCTGGGTGACCTTGCGGCTCGACTGCGGACGAGCACGGCCCGCGTGCGCGAGGCCGAGCGGCGGGCGACGGTCGGCGACCTGGCTCGTCAGATCAACCACGACATCAAGAACGGGCTCATCCCGCTCAGGAACGTCATGCGCCATCTGGCGCAGGTCGGGCGGGATGACCCCGGCGCCCTCCCGACGGTGCTGGCCGAGCGGCGCCAGACCGTCGATTCGAGCATCGCCTATCTCGAGACGCTGGCCACCAACTACGAGCGGCTGTCGCCGCCACCGGCCCGGCGTGATTGCGACCTCAACGCTTTGATCGTGGATGTGGCGCGCAGCGGGCACGACCACATCGACCTGCGGACCGAGCTGGCGGCGAATCTTCCCCGGGTCGTGGGAGACGCGGTCGCCCTCAGGCGGATCCTCGAGAACCTCACGGCCAACGCCGTCGACAGCTTGCAGGGCAAGCCGGGCCGCGTCACGATCTCCACCGAATTGATCGAGCGAGACGGCGAGCCTCCGGCGATCCGTGTGACGGTTGCGGACACCGGCTGCGGAATGTCCAAGGAAGAAACGGGCAAAATCTTCAACGACTTCTATACAACGAAGAAGGAGGGCGGCGCGGGGCTCGGGCTCTCCATCGTGCGGCGACTGGTGATGGACCTGCACGGCACGCTCAAGGTCGACAGCGCACCTGGCGCCGGGACGCGCATGATCATCGACCTGCCATCAGGGCATAATTAGGGTCTGATCATGATAAGATACAGACCATGAAGTTGGTCTCTATACAGGACCTTAAGGCGAGATTGTCGGCCCTTATCGCCGAGGCCGAATCTGGCGGCACCATCGTCATTACTCGTCACAACGAACCGGTCGCCCTGGTGGGCCCCGCTCGGACCAGGGACGTGCACCGGGGGAGCCTCGTCGGCATCGGACGCATCCGGCCGGCGCTCAAGCGAGGCACGAAAGGGCGGTACCTGGCGATCCTGTCTGAGGACCGGGGCCATCGTTGAGCGCCGCCACTCACCAACAGCCGCGTCCCCGCGTGTATCTGGACACTTCGGCGTATCTCTGCATCCTGCTCGCGGAGGAGGGGTCGGAACGTCTGTCAGCGGCCACCGAGGGCGCCGAGCTGCACTCGAGCGTTCTCCTGCTGCTTGAGGCCAAGAGAAACCTGACCCGCCTTGCGCGAGAGGGGGTCTTGAATCCGGAACAGTACCGGACCTGTATCGACCGCGTGGAGCGGGACGCCAGCCTCTTCGTCCTGCGGGATCTGACCCTGGATCTGTGCCAGTCCAACATCCTGCCCGCCGTGATCACTCCGCGATCGCTCGACCTCGCGCATCTTCGAACGGCGCTCTGGTTTCATGGGGCCGAAGCCCTCCAGCGGTTTGTCACCATGGACACGGCGCAGGAGCAGGCCGCCAAGGAACTGGGCCTGCCCATCTGACACACCATCCATGAGACAGGTGCTCGTGGTGGACGATGTCCCGGCGATGGCCGAGCAGTATGCCTACGACCTGAAGAGGGTCGGGGCATACGGCACGATGGTTGCCGCCGGTGGAGACGAGGCGCTCGACGTCCTGGGCCGCGAGCCGATTGACTGCGTCGTCCTCGATCTCGAGATGCCGGGGACCGACGGCTTCGAGGTCCTGCGCCGCCTGAAAGAGCGCCACATCGACACGCCCGTCATCGTGTACACCGGCGCGGGCAGCTACGACCGCTGCATTCAGGCGGTGCGGCTGGGCGCGTGCGGTTTCATCGACAAGGCCGAGCCAATCGAGCGCGTCGTGCAGGAGATCGAGAACGCCATCTCTCGCGGGCGCATGGCCAGGGAGCTTCGGTCGCTGCGGTCGCGGTTCGACGGCGAAACCTCGCTCATCGGCGACAGCGCGCCCATGCGGGACCTCCGAGCCGCCATCGCGCGGGTCGCGCCGATTCAGAGCACGGTCTTGATCGTGGGAGAGAGCGGGTCTGGCAAGGAGCTGGTAGCGTGCGAGCTCCACCGGCTCGGACCCGGCCCGAAAACGCCGCTTGTCGCGGTGAACAGCGCGGCGCTGCCCGAACAGCTCGTCGAGAGCGAGCTGTTCGGCCACGAGCGCGGCGCCTTCACCGGCGCCGATCGCCTGCGCACGGGCGCGTTCGAGAACGCTGGCAGCGGCACGCTGTTCCTCGACGAGATCGGCGAGCTGCCGCTCGCCGCCCAGGCCAAGCTGCTCCGCGTGTTGGAAGACCGTCAGGTGATGCGCGTCGGCGGGAGCCGCGCGGTGTCGATTGCGGCGCGCGTGGTCGCCGCCACCAACCGGGATCTGGAGCGCGAGGTGGAGCAGGGGCGCTTTCGGCGGGACCTCTACTATCGCCTCAACGTGCACGTCGTGCGGGTCCCGCCGCTGCGGGAGCGGCTGTCGGACCTGCCGGCACTCGTCGAATCTCTGCTGCGGGGGATCGCCGCGCAGCTCCGCGTGCGGCCCAAGAGGATCGCGGCCGAGGCGGTCGATCTGCTGGCGGCGTACGACTGGCGGAAGAACAACGTTCGCGAGCTTCGAAACTGCCTGGAGCGAATGATGATTGCGTCCGACGCCGAGACGATCGGCGCCGCGCAGGTCCCGCCCGACATTCAAGGCGCTGGCAACGAGGGCGGGGACGAAGCGTCGGACCCGGCGGCGCGGCCCGGGACGTTCAAGGCCCTCAAGGCCCAGGCCGAGCGACACATCGTGCTCGCCGCGCTCGACCAGCACGACTGGCGCATCACCGAGACGGCCGAGGCGTTGGGCCTCTCGGATCACTCCAGTCTGCTCAAGATCATGCGCCGCCATAAGCTGACCAGGGGAGTCTCTCGCGACGGGTGACGCCGCGGGAGCACGCGGGCATCGCTCCCGTGTGACGTGTCCGGCCGCACACGCGTAGCCTGGAGTGCGTGTCCGGGCACACACGACACCGCAGCAAATCCTCGCCTTTTTCCCTTCCCCGCATGGCCGCCAGCTTGCCCTCCCTGGTTGCGAACGTTCGGCTGCTGATGAAGCGGCCGACCACCAAGGAGGGGACACATGACTCGCAGACACAACGGACTCACGACGGCAGGGCTGGTTCTGGCGGCAGGCATGGCGACGGCCTGTTCTGAGGGCGGCAAGAAACCGGTTGCGAAGGCTCACGAGTCGACACCGCCCGTGTCGGCGAAGCCCGCCGAACTGGAATTCGGCGAGGTCTCGGCGCCGCCGACCACGGTGGCCACAGGACCGGTGACCTTCGCCGACGGCGAGGCGGCGTTCCAGGCGAAGAACTACGCCGAGGCAACGCGGATCTTCGCGCTCTACACCGAGCAGCGGCCGAAGAATGCGTGGGGCCACTACATGCTCGGGCTCTCGTCGTGGAAGGGCGGCGATCTCGTGGGGGCGGAGAAAGCGTTTGACGAAGCGCTGCGCATCGACCCCAAGCACGTCAAGAGCCTCGTCAACTTCAGCCGAGTCCTGCTCGATCAGAACCGCGCCGAGGACGCTCTCGACAAGCTCGTGCTGGCGGGCGAGCTCGATCCGGCGTCCAAAGACGTACCTCGGCTTCTCGGCCGCGCCTACTCCGCGAAAGGCGACAGTGTCGAAGCTATCAAGGCCTATCGGCACGCGATCGAAATCGACGGGAAGGACAGCTGGGCGATGAACAACCTCGGGCTGATCCTGCTCGAACAGGGACGCGCCGAGGACGCGCTGCCGCTTCTGGCGCGGGCCGTCGAGCTTGGGAAGGACGTCCCCGCGTTCCACAACAACCTGGGCATGGCGCTCGAGCACACCGGCCGGTTCTCGGCCGCGGCCACCGCATACAGCAACGCGGTGGCGGCCGACCCGAACTACGAGAAGGCAAAGCAGAACCTGGCGCGGGTGGAGAAGGTCAAGGAGGATCCGAAGGAACCGTTCGAGCCGGAGACCACGGCCGAGGGTCCGGCCGAGAAGATCGACGACAAGACTGAGGAGAAGGTTGAAACCGGGCGCACCGAACCGATCGCAAGTCAGCAGGCGAAGTAGATGTCTACGCCGGCGGCCGCCACGGCCGCCGGCTTCCCTTCAGAGCAACATCCGAATGGCCGCCTCAAGCTCCTCTTCGGTCATTCGTCCCGGATGGTAGACCCGCACCAGGCCGCGCCGATCCAGCAGTACAAGGGTCGGCGTGGATGACACGCCATACCGCCGATGGTTCGCCTCGCTGACCGGAACGGCCTGGTCGCGAAGGAAACCATAGTAGGTGTCGCGGACGTCGATGATATGGCGCAGTTCCTGATCGGGCGGCGCCGGCCGGCCCGCCGTCACGTATCCGTAACGCTGCGTGGGCGCGACGATCTCCAACCCTTGCGCGCGGTACTTCTCGAGCAACTTCGCGATGATGGGCCCTTCGATCTTGCAGTCCGGGCACCAGTGGGCCCAGAAGAACAGGAGGACGACCTTCCCGTTCAGCTGGGCGAAGCTCGGCGCGGGGCGATCGAGGTACTCGCCGGTTTCGAGCGGTAGTGCGGGCTGACCTTCAAGGCTCAGCAGGTTCAGGTTCTTCGCCAGGCGCTTGTGGATCGGCGAGTCGTGATACGTCTCGATCTCCCTGCGGAGCAGGGACACAGCGTCCGCACGTTCCCCTCGCTCGACCCCAACGAGCGCCGCCGTTTCGATGGCGGCGCCAAGCGCGGTTTGAAGGTGCGTGTCTTCCTCGAGCTTGAGTCCCTTGAGCGCGGTGACCGCGAGAGTATACGCCTCCGACGCGTAGCGATCGGCCGCGTCGAACTCCTTGGCCGCCAGTGCGCCGCGAGCGAGCCAGGACAACGCTTCGATGGCCTCTGTCGTTGTCCCATGGGCCGATCGAAAGTCGCTCAGGATCCGCGCGCCGGCTGACAGGTCGCGGGCGGCAATGGCGGCGCGCACGGACCCAATCACGTCTTGATCGGTCGCCGGCTGCTGAGCCGCCTTGCTGCAGCCACTCACCAGGGCGGCCATGAGGACAAGTGTCGACACGCCGCGGGTGTTCATGGGCGCGATTCTGACATGGAATGTGTCCGGCCGCCGCCTCGGCGGCCGGACACAGGCTTGCTCTGGAAGTGAAAAGTGAACTGCGTCTACTGGCGCTCGAACACCTGCACGCTGCTGTAGTCCACCATCGTCGTCGGATTCGTGCCCTTCGTCGTCACCGTCAGCGTCTTGCCGTCAGCCGACAGGACTCGTGTGTAGGTTTCGACGGCCATTCCGCCGACCTTGCCGATCCGTTCGACCGTGCGCGGGTCGATTTGCTTGAGCTCCACGGTGTCGAGGAAGGAACCGTCGATGAAGACCGGGGGGCCGCCGTACTTGGCGGTGTACTGATTGGCGCCGGCGACAACAACCCCGGGCACCCCAGCCGGCAGCGTGGATGTGACGTGTTTGATGGCGTCGCCAACAGCGGAGAAGGTCATCGTCCGCTTTCCGGGGGCGGCGATGCCCTCGAACTTCGACTTCTCGAGGTTCAACACCCAGGTGCCCAGCACCGGGTCTCTGGCAGTCTGAGCTGTCTGGGCGAACAGGTTTGGAGCAGCCATAGCCGCCGTGGTTGCCACGATTGCGGCCAAGACGGCGAAACGTCGAGTCTGCATTGGATCGTTTCTCCTTTCCCGGATGACGGCCCGACACGTTGGATCGGCGCCGAACTGGTCAGGCATCATACCGTAAAAAAGTTGAAAGGAATATGAAATGGCGGCGTAGTTCGAGCCAGCGCTCAGCAAGCGCCAGAACCTCGGCCGCGACTACCGGGCGGTGGCCGACAGGCTGCACGGTCGGATGCCCCCGGTGCTCGAAGGCGTGCTCTCGCGTCTGACCGGCGGACGCGAGCGGAATCTCCTCGCGGGCCAGGTTGTCGTCGCGCGGATTGTGGTCGACGGCAAGGATGCCAGCGAGGCCATCATCGCAGCGGGACTTGGCTGCACCTACCACCCACACATCGTCGACCCGGCGCTCGATGCGGCGCTCGATCGCGCGAAAACAGCCAAACTTGGTTTCTGGGCTGCCGGCGCTCGGCAGCCTGCCTGCGTTCTGCGCGAAGCTCAGACTCGGTCTGCGCCGCCGCTGACGACTGCGAGCGGCTTCGTCGGCAATGTGAGCAGCAAGGTCTATCACTTGCCGACCTGCCGCAACGCCAGTTGCGCAAACTGCGCGCGGACGTTCGCGACCGGCGCCGCAGCCGAGGCCGCCGGGTTCAAGCGGGCCGGTGACTGTCTCGGTCGCTGAATCAGCAGGCGAAGCCCTTACCCTTGGGGGCATTGTTATCACATATGATATGTTATTGGCGAGCCTTGAATGGCCCTGAGCATTCGAGAGTACCTGACTGCCGATGGCAAGAGTCCGTTTCGAGAGTGGCTCGAGCCGTTGACGGTAACCGTCAGGGCGCGGATTCAGGCGCGAGTGCTTCGATTCGAGATGGGCAACCTCGGCGACCACAAGAGCGTCGGGAACGGGGTCTGGGAGGCTCGCGTGATGTTCGGTCCTGGGTACCGGATCTACTTTGGCAGGGACGGCGACTCGATCATCGTGCTTCTGGTCGGCGGCGACAAGGGATCCCAGGCCAAGGACATTCCACGCGCGCAAGAGTTCTGGCGCGCCTATCTGGAGGCGAAGCGGCATGGCAAGGCGAAGTAGAGATTGGAACGTCGGCCTGGCGGAGGATCTTCGAAATCAGGAATTCGCCCGGGAGTTTCTCCTGGCGGCGATCGACGAGGGCGTGCCGCTGCAGGTCGCGCTCGCCAAGGTCGTTCGAGCCACGGGCGTCAAGGAGTTCGCCGCAAAGGTCCGGATGGCGAGCCCTAACCTCCTGCGAACGCTCAACCCTCGCCACAATCCCACGCAAGACACACTGAACCGGCTGCTCAAGCCGTTTCGGTTGAAGCTCAGCCTGACGCCAATCGGCCGACCCAACGGTCGGCACGCTGCGTGATTAGCCGGCTGTCACCGGAATGAGCGTCATGGTGTCGTTGCCGAAGATGTCGATGACCTTCACGGCGATGGTGTAGCGCCCCGGCGCTGGATAAGTGTGCGGTGCCGTCGTCAGCTCCAGGTCGCGCTTCTGACGGGTACGGAAACTCTGCCACTCGTTCTCGAAGATGTACGCGCCGGTCCAGCGATCCTCGAACTCGGCGGCGGGCAGATCCAGTTCTCGCTGCGCGGCCTCCTGGCCGGGCAGATGCCCCTGCACGGCGGCGATCTCGGCGCCTTTCGGCACCCTGATGATCTCCTTCCGGCTCTCGTAGTTGAAGTCCACCGCCCAGTAGTCCACCCAGTCAGTCCAGTGTTTCGTCAGGACCTCGCGCCTGATGACACCCTGCTTGTCCTTGATCACCTTGACCAATGCGCTCGGCAGCTATCTGGGCTTCAGCATGGACGACCAGAGCAAGCTGGGCTCCGACCTGTGGACGGCCGCGGCGAAGCCGTCGTGAGTGCGTCGCGTCAGTTCGTCTTGCCCAGGGCGGCCGGATCGACAAAGCCGCTCGTGCAGGCGTTGCACGGCGACACATACTTGTACGGCGCGCCGCGCGCGTCGCCAATCAGGACCACTTCCGTGCCCATCGGGTAGCGCTCCAGCACCGCGGCGTCCTGCGAGGGCGTTGCGAGGAGCGGCGTATCCTTGACGAGCGTCCACAGGCCGCCACCGTTTGCCGTATCGACCCAGTGCCCACGGACGTCGATCGCGGTGCCCTGATAGGCGCCACCGTCCCAGCGGTAGTACGTCCATTCCTCGCAGGGTCTGTCCCCGGCGCACCCGCCCCTCAGCCGGCCGTAGCGAGCGCCAGGCTCCGGCGTCAGCGCCTCGAGGGCAGGGGCATCTTTCGCGCTGATGGCTCCAATCAGTGTCCAGCCACCGGCCTGCCGCTCGAACAGAGAGACTGGACAGCCGAGGCTGCCGCAGGAGAACACCGACGGCGCGCCATCGCATCGGAAGTTTTCGGTCGCGTCGTACAGGAGCTCGGCGTTGCCGTCGCCATTGACGTCCAGCGACGCGAGCGACGGGCGCTCCGCCGGCTCGAGACGGCCGCCGACGTCCGCGCAGGTGGCGGTCATTTCGACCAGACCCCGACGGATGATTTCTGGGCAAAGAGCCTCGGACGGTTCGGCCGCCTTGCGCGCCATCGCAAGGCAGGCGCCCAGATCGACCGTTCGCCCGGCCTGATCTGGGCCTGGACTGCAGGCCGCCAGCGTGACCGTGGCGAACAACACGGCGCGGCCAACCGCTTCGGCGCGCTTGATATTGGCTGGAACGTAAGGCGATACTGCGCCGATGGTCCGCAGAACGGCTGTCGTGGCGCGACTGGTCACCGCGGCGGCCTTGTCGGTGCCGTTCATCGTGCTGGCATCTTATCCCGCCCACGGGCAGTCGCAAGCTGGCCGCACGCTCGTGAGCCACGACTTCGCCACGTCTGCTCAAGGCTGGCGCATCAGCAGCGACACGGGAACGACCGATCCAATCTTCAATTCAAGCGGCGGCAGCCCGGGCGGCTGCATCACGGGGATTGACGAAGCTATCGGCGAGACATGGTATTTCCTGGCGCCAGGCGCCGTCTTGCAGCAACTGGCGGCCGCCGAAAACGGGACCATCAGCTTCAGCCTGAAGCAATCGACGATCGTGGACGGCGGCTTCCTCGACGATGACGTCGTGATCGTGGGGACCGCCGGACGGATCGGCTATCGATTTGGCTTCGGGTCCGCCCCCGGCACGAGATGGAAGGAGTTTTTCGTGCGACTATCCGAAGGCCCCGGGTGGAGGTGGAACCTGGGGGCGCCCGCGACGCAGGCCCAGATCCACAGCGTCCTGGCCGCGCCGCTGAGGCTGGAGATTCGCGGGGAATATGTCACGGGCCCTGATGAGGGGGCGCTCGATAACTTCATCTTGAATGCACACGAATAACGCTGGAACGTTGTCCCGAGGAGGTGTCTGTTGCGCCTGTTGCTTGCATCCCTGATTACGTACGCGCTGGCGGCATCTGCCGCTGCGCAGACCGTGGCCGTCTCGCTCCCCGAAGGCCACGAATTCACGAACCCCGATCGGCAGGCGTTCGCGCTGTCGCCCGACGGCACGCGCATCGCGTACCTTGCCAGAGCCACGCTCTTCGTGAAGATGGTCCGGGGCGGCGAGCCAATCCTCGTCCAGGGACCGCTTCAGGGGCGCGGCAAGACCAACCTCGCTTTTTCGCCAGACGGCCAATCGATCCTCTACTGGGCGCAGGACGACTCGGTGCTGCAGCGTGTTCCGGTGGGCGGCGGCACGCTCGTCACCATCGCGAAGGTGGATAACCCTCTCGGTCTCAGTTGGGAAGCAGACGGCCGGATTCTCGTCGGCGCTGGCGAGAAGGGCGTGCTCCGAGCACCCGCAGCGGGCGGCAGCGTTGAGACGATCGTCAAGATGAACGCCGGCGAGTCCGCGCGCGCGCCACAGATGCTCCCCGGCGGCGACGCTGTGCTCTTCACGCTTGCCGAAGGGACGCCCACCAACTGGAAAGAGAGCCGCATCGTCGTGCAGTCCGTCGCGACGGGCCGAAGGACGATCGTCGTCGCCGGCCGTGACGCGCGGTACCTGCCGAGCGGCCACCTCGTATATGTCGCCGGGACCTCGGCGATGGCGGTCGCCTTCGATCCTCGCACCCTCGCCATGACTGGCGCGCCCGTGGCGATTGCCGAAGGGGTGCAGACGTCGGCGACGACGGGCGGGGCGCAGCTCAGCATGTCGTCGAACGGATCGCTGGCCTTCGTCGGCGCGGGTGTTGTGCCGATTGAGCTGGCGCTGGTCGGGCTCGACGGCCGGCGCAAGATGCTCGGCAACGTGCCCGCCGGCACGACAGCGCCGAGAATGTCCTCCGACGGCAGGAAGGTGACGTTCGCGGCAGCGGGGGAGATCTACGTCGCCGACATCACCAATGTCGCCGCCGCCCGCAAGGTGATCTCGAAGGGTACGTTCCCGTTGTTCAGCCCGGACGGACAATGGCTGGCGTTCGGGTCGCTGGGGACGCAACGTGAGAACGGCGAAGAAGTGCTCTTCATGCAGCGCGCCGACGGTTCGGGCGACGCCCAGCTCATCGTCAAGCCCGGCCGCGCGCCCGAGCATTGGCTGGCGGGCGACCAGGGCTTCACGTTCATCACGCACCGCGGCGGCGCGAACAACTACGACCTGTGGGCGTACTCGCCGTTGAAGAAAGAAGTCGAGCCGCTCGTCGTCGTGAACGAGAGCGCACAGCTCAGCAGCTCGCTCTCGCCCGACAAGCGGTGGCTCGCGTACATGTCGAGCGAGTCGGGAGACTGGCAGATCTATGTGCAGCCCTATCCGGCCACCGGAGCGAAGTATCAGGTGACGACAAAGGGCGGGCGATCGCCGATGTGGGCCGCTGGCGGACGGCTGGTCTACGACAATGACGGGCGCATGTTCTCCGTGTCGGTCCAGCCTGGTGCGGCGCCGACATTCGGAGCGCCCGCGCAGCTACCGGTCACCGGGTACATTCAGCCGCTGCTTCGCCGGAACTGGGACATCACGCCGGACGGCACCGAGCTTCTGATGCTGTTCCGCCCCGGGCCGCGGATCGACGTGGTGTCCGGCTGGACCGCCAAGGTCCCGGCACGGAATTGACCCGAGCAGGGCAAGGAAGCCGTTCGAGCACCAGAATTGTCAGCGGAGGATGTCGCGATGGAATTCAGGAACGGGATCGTGTTAGCGACGCTCGCCATCATCTCAGCGGCTCCACAGAGCCGTGCCCAGGCCCCGCCACCCGCCGCAGCTTCGCGCGCGGTCGGCGTCAGCATGCTGCACCTGAACGTCACGAACCTCGACCGTTCGCTCACGCTCTATAAAGACGTCCTGGGCATGGAGCTGATCGAACCGGTCGCCCCGCCGCGCGCCGGCGGTGGGCTCGTCAGCGAGCCGGGCGCGATGCTGCAGACGGCACAGCTGCGCGTGCCCGGCGGCGCGTTTGAGATGGAGCTCGTCGAATGGAGCGGGATTCCGCTCAGAGCGGTCGAGCCGCGCATCCAGGACCCGGGCGAGGTCATGCTCGCCTTTGGCGTCCGCAACCTGGACGCCAGGCTGGCCGGCGCGAAGAGGCTCGGCCTGAGCATCATCACGAAAAATGGCGAGCCCTATCTCAGCGACGGGCGCGGCGGGCCCAATCGCGCCGTCATGCTTCGCGACCCCAGCGGCTTCATCGTCGAGCTGACGGACGTGACCCCGAACCCGGCGACCGCCGCGAGCGCTCTGCCCGGGCCGATCACGAGCGTGTCGGTCTCTATCACGGTGCAGGACCTGGCGCAGACGGTCAACTTCTACAACCAGGCATTCGGCTTCGACATGGCCGCGCCGGCACTGGCGAGCCCGGCGAACGATCGGATCAAGGCGCTCTTCAACGATCCGTCGATCGCGACGACGAGGGCGACGCGGGGGACGTTTCCGGGGAGCGACTTCACCATCAACTTCCAGGAATTCAGCGGCCCCGCCAGAAAGCCCGCGCGGCATCGCGTCCAGGATCCGGGCGGACCCATCCTCCTCGTTCAGGTTCAGAACTTCCGGGCCGCGATCGACGCGATCAAGGCCAACGGCGGCATCATCGGGCAGGGGCAGACGTCCGTAGCGCTGCCGCTCGGTGTGACCGGCGCCTGGACCCGGGATCCGAACGGGATGCTGCTGCTCGTGTCGGGTCCCGCCACGCCGCGCGGTGGCAATCGGCAGTGAGGACAGGGTGACGTGATCCGCTATGGCTGCTGAATCTCGTTCGTGGTTTCGCGCGAAGAACGTGGTCTTTGCCTTCATCGCCGTGATGATGGGCTATGTGCTCGCCCACAACGAGCGCTTCCTCATCGACCCGGCGCACCCGTCCTGGCCGCACTACATGACGATGGGGCGGTGGCTGCTGCCTCACGGGCTCGCCGGCGCGGCAGCGCTCTTCCTGGCGCCGTTTCAATTCTCCGATCGGCTGCGAAAACGGTACCCGAAGCTCCACCGCGTCAGCGGGCGCATTTACGTCGCCGGGATCGTGGTGCTCGCACCGCTCGGCGTCTACCTTCAATACCTGGATGAAAGCGTGGGCCTGCCCAGGTCGTTCACGATGGCCGCGGTCGTTGACGCGACGCTCCTGTACATCACAACCGGCATCGCCTTCATGTGCGCGGTGAAGCGCAGGATCACGCAGCACCGGCAGTGGATGACGCGCAGCTATGCGGTGGCGCTCGTGTTCTTCGAGACCCGGTTCATTCTGGGCGTGACCGGCTGGGAAACGCTCGGCGTCGCCGTCACCGAAACGGTCGTGTGGGTGTGCCTGGCGTTTGCCGTCCTGCTCGGGGACATTGCCAGCCAGTGGCAGGAGTTGGCGCCCGTTGTGTCAGCACCCGCCAAGGCACGGGCGCCCCTCGAAGACCAGGCGCCGTCCTGGCCTTGATGCGCGGCGAACTGAGCCTGGTTGCGCTCTACCGATTCGCCGGGTCGATGCGAAAGACAGGGTAGTCCGCGGCGATCCCCTCGAACTCGGAGAGCGGGGCTGTGTGCGCAACCGGGAAGTGATGGCGGCCGCTCGTGGCGACCTGGGTGTACGCCTTGAGGATGGGCGCTCGCTTTTCGGGCGGGATCTCCGTGAGCACGATCGGCCGCGACCGGCCCCGTGGCGGGGACGAGGACGTTGGTGCGCAGATGGCCGCTCGTGCGGCCCTTGACCTGCAGCGTCAGTAAGATCTGCGGCGCCAGGCCTAGTCCGCTCAGCCTGGCCCAGACCCCATTCAGAAGCTTCCCCAGGCGGGTTGGGTGCCAGCCGCTATAGAAGAGACGAAGGTCCAGCCTTCGCTCGGCCGGGTCATCGCGTGCTGTCGTCGTCATGGCTACCTCGCAGGGGCGAAGCGCGGACTTTCTCTCAGCGCCTGAGGAAAAATCCGGCCTGTTGCCTCGAAACCAGCCGTCACCATAAATGCCCCCCTGTTTCATTGCAGGAATCTGGCCGACGGGCGGTACGAGTGTTGATTCCTCTCTCGACACGATCGCACAGTCATTGAGGGAGGAGCGAGCGCTATGGCAACAGTTAGAGTGTCCAATCAGTTCGACGCCCCGGTCGAGCGGGTCTTCCAGTACTTCACAGACATCGAGCGCGCGCCGGTTCACGTATCGGGCATCAGGAAGATCGAGATGCTGACCACCGGAGCGCTCAAGCTGGGGGCCCGATGGCGCGAGACACGGGAAGTCCTTGGCGTTACCGACAGCGCCGAAATGGAAGTGACCGCGTTCGAGCGAAACAAGACGTACACGATCACCCACCACAAGGGGGGCGTCCGGGTCGACACGCTGTTCTGGTTCGAGCCGTCGAAAGACGGGACGACCGTCAGCGTCGAGTTCGAGCTCGGGACGGGCGGGCTTCCGCCAGGCTTGCTGGCGCCTCTCAACTGGGCGATGGAAGGGAAGGTCCGCGACGTGCTCGGTCAGGACCTGGCGGACATGAAGCGATCCCTCGAAATCGATGTGCCTTGAACAGCGGCTCGTGCCGCGATGGAAGTACTGGTAGTACTATTCCACCGAATGCGCCGGTCGCTCCTGTCCATCGCCATCGTCGTCCTGCTGGCTCCAACGCTCGTCAGCGCCGACGAGGGCTGGGTCATCGAACGACTCGACTTCCGGCTCGCCATTCAGCCGAGTGGCTCGATCGAGGCCGCCGAGGCCCTCGACGTGGACTTTCGCGGCCTCGCACGGCACGGGATCTTCCGCGACATCGTCTCCCTCCTGGGCTACGACGGCACCAGCAATCGCCGATACGACATCAACCTCGGTGGCGTGACCGACACGAACCAACGCCCGCATCAGGCGCAGACGACGACGGAGGGATCGATCACGCGGCTGCGCATCGGCGATCCTGATCGGACGATATCGGGCAAGCAGACGTACCGCATCGCGTATCGGCTTGACGGCGCGCTGAACGCCTTCGCCGATCACGACGAGCTGTACTGGAACGCCACCGGCGTATGGCCCGTTCGCGTCGAACGCGCGGTCGTCCGTGTCACGGCGCCCGTTGGCGCCATCGAGCGCGCGGACTGCTTCCAGGGGCGGCCGGGATCCACCGAGCGTTGCGAGGCACAGTTGACCCCGGACGAGGCGACGTTCACCGCGACGCGGACGCTTGCCGAGGGTGAGCAGATGACGATTGTGGCCGGTCTGCGAAAGGGCGCGGTCGCTCAGCCAATGCCGCTCCTCATCGCGAGGCCGCGCAGGGTCGTCGCGCCGCCACTCGACATCCTTCATGTCTTGTTCGACCGCACACCTGTGTTTGTTGCGCTGACGCTCGCGGGCTTCGCGGCGGCGTTCGGCGGTGTCGGCCTGTTGTGGTGGACCTTCGGGCGCGATCGGCGGTACGCCTCGATTCACTACCTGTCCCAGAATCTGCAGGAGCAACGGGTGCCGCTTTTCGGATCCGACCCGGTCGTCGTCGAGTTCGAGCCGCCCAAGGGCATGCGCCCGGGCCAAATGGGCCTGCTCTTCGACGAGAGCGCCGACACACTCGACGTCACGGCCACGATCGTCGACCTCGCCGTGCGGGGGTATCTCACGATCACCGAGCTTCCACGGTCGAACCTGCGAGCGTGGCTCGGGACGACCGACTATCAGCTCGACCGGTTGAAAGAGGCCGATGCCGGACTTCTCGAGTACGAGCGAATCGTGCTCAACGGCTTGTTCGACTCCGGGTCGGCGTCGCGGAGGAAGCTGTCCGATTTGAAGGAGAACTTCTACGCGGACCTCTTGAAGGCGAAGAAGGCGCTCATCGCCGACGCGGTCGAGCGCGGCTGGTTTCCGCGAGATCCCAACGCGGTCCGCACCGCGTGGCATGTCGTCGCGGTCGCGGTGGCTCTGGCAGGTGTGGCGCTCACCATCTATCTCGGCTTCCGCTGGGGCGCCGGGCTGGTCGGCCTGCCGGTCGTGGCAGCCGGGACGCTCCTGCTCGTCGTGGCGGACGCGATGCCGCGGCGCACGGCGAAGGGCCGGGAAGCCACGCGACGCGCGCTCGGCTTTGCCCGCTACATCAACACGGCCGAGCGGCACCAGCAGGCGTTCGCCGAGCGTGCGAATCTTTTCACGAGCTACCTGCCCTACGCGATCGCGATGAAGTGCATCGACCGATGGGCGCAAGCCTTCAAAGACATCGATGCGCGGCCGGAGACCGCCGGCTGGTACGTCGGCAGCTCGCGGTTTGACGCGGGCAGCTTTGACGCGGGCAGCTTTTCCAGCAACATCGCCAGCTTCTCCTCGTCGATCTCGTTTGCCATGGCAGTCGCGCGACCGGCCGATTCCACGCCGGGCGGGTCGGGCGAGAGCGGCTTCAGCGACAGCGGATCGTCGGGGAGCGGCGGATCGTCGGGCGGTGGCGGGGGTGGCGGCGGAGGCGGCAGCTGGTGACACCGGCCCTCGCGGTCGTCTCGGCAGGCCTCGTCATCCTGTCGAGCGCCGTCATCATCTTGTACAACCGCCTGGTTGGCGCACGCCAGCGCGTGCGCGAAGGCTGGAGTGCGATTGACGTGCAGCTCAAACGCCGCTCCTCGCTCATCCCCAATCTGGTCGAGGCCGTCAAGGGATACGCTGCGTACGAGCGGGGCACCATGGAGCGAATCGCCGAGGCTCGC
>JBAUGX010000268.1:0-2437 GCA_049679965.1 Vicinamibacterales bacterium | reverse complement strand
GGATCACGTAGCGGAGCCGGGCCTCCATCTCCGCGAGAAATTCATACTGGCCGGTCCACTGCAGCCGGTATCCCCGTCGTCGCGTCGCAGTTGACGCTGCCTGCGGGATACCGGCTGCAGTGGACCGGCCAGTATGAATTTCTCGCGGAGATGGAGGCCCGGCTCCGCTACGTGATCCCGCTCACACTGATTCTCGTCGTCGTGTTGCTCTACCTCTCGATGCGCGGCTGGCCGCAAACCTTCCTGGTGTTGTCCAGCCTGCCGTTCGCCGTGGCGGGCAGCGTCTGGCTGTTGGCGTTCATGCACTACAACCTGTCGACGGCCGTCTGGGTGGGGCTCATTGCCGTCGCCGGGGTGGCGGCGGAAACCGGGATCGTCATGGTCGTGTACCTCGATGAGGCGTTCGCGCGGTACATGCGTGAAGGTCGCATTCAGAAACCGGCGGACGTGGACGCGGCCGTCGTGGAGGGCGCCGCGGCCCGCGTTCGGCCGCTCGTCATGACGGTCGCCACGACGGTGCTCGGCCTGCTGCCACTGCTCTGGGAATCCGGCGTCGGCGCGGACGTATCGGCGAGAACCGCTGCGCCGGTGGTCGGCGGCCTGTGGTCATGCATGCTGCTGACCTTGCTCGTGCTTCCGGCCGTGTACGCCATGTGGCGTCGCCATCAGGTGCGGGTCGCGGTTGCGGTATCGCTGTCGCACAAGGACACCGCTCCATCGCGGAGTGCCGGTTGAACGGCGCAAAGAAAGAAGGCCGAGCCCAGCAGGGACCCGGCCTTCGAAAAGCGGATGAGCGGCGACCTCGCCTACGGCGTCTTCGAACTGAACGCGTAGACCATGCCAAATGTGACCGTGTCCTGATGGTTGACCGGCGCCCCCGCATCGTCGACAAAGAAATCGACGTTGGAGAAGTCACGCCGGTACTCGATGAATAACCTGACGCCGTCCTTGTGCTTGACGTCAGCGGTGACCGTGACTCCCTTTGCATCCTGCGCGGTACCAGTTCGAACTCCGTCCGTGTCGCTGAAGATCTCGAAACGCGGCGAGAGGGCGAACCAGTCGTTCGCCTGGTACTTCACGTATCCCGCTACGCCCTGCCATTTCGCGTCCCCCGCCGCGCCGAAGCTCTCGTGACCGTAGTCGTAGTTGCCCACGAGAGTGATCTTAGGGTTGAGCGTGTACGAAAGGGTCGTGTCGAGCAGGTGTCGCCAGTCGCTGTTGTTGCCGGTCTGCTCCGGTCCACCCATGTAGCCCGCGATGACGGATAGGGCGTCAAACGGTTTCAGGGTCACCATCCCGCCGACTGTCTTGCCCGTGTTGTTGTCGGTGTTGACATCCCAACCATTGACCAGGAAGCCCCCGATCGTGACCATGTCGTTCACGCTGTAGCTCGCCCGCAACCCTGTGTGCGCGAACGGGATCGCCCACGTGAAAAGTAGCGACCGCGAGTAGTTCATGTTGTCCTTGGTTTCAATGACCTCGGCACCGTGCGGCGTGACGAACCGGCCGAAGTCGAGCTGCAGGCCGGAGCCGACCGGCGCCAGGTAGCTCACGTACGCCTGCTGGATGTGTTCGATCTCCGTGGCGTTCACGAAATTGACGAAGCCCGCCGTCGGGCCGTAGTCGAAGTCGATCCGGTAGCCGCCTCGACTCTCACTCATCGGCTTGCGTTCAATCGCCAGCTCGATCAAGTTCAGGCTGAACGAGTTGTGCGTGACGTCGAAGGCTCGCAGCGCATTGCCGCCCGCCCCTTTGTTGAAGTTGTAAAGGTAGTAGCCGTCAACGAAGCCCGACAACTCCGTGTTCTGGAAGAACGTGAGGATCGGATCCGCGCCTGCTGCCGGCGCCTGGGCCGCAGCGGGCGTCGGGGAAGCGGCCAGAGCGCCCGCCGCCGTCCGCAGCGCGGCCGCCGATAGCTTCAACGACCCAGCCGAACTGCTCTGCTGAGCCATTGCCGGCGCGGCGCAGAATGCGGCGAGCAGAACACCTGCCGCGACGAGACCGATTCGGTCACCACGTCGATCGAAGCGCATCTTTATCACACCAAACCTCCGTTAAGTTGAATAGGACGCTGATACCGCGCCTTTATGCTGCAAGACAGGCTCCATGCCGCGTGCCGGCGCCAAGTCGGCTGTTCGGGCCGGAATTGCGACAAAAATCCAGAGAAGGCGGATTGGGTAGGTTTTCATACAAGACATTAATGTCTGTGAATATTACATAGAAGACAATTTAGTCTATCTAGGCTTCCACTCGGTGAAGTCTGTGTGGTCTCAAGAACGGGTCTCCCGAGGCTGGTATCAGACAGTCCTGTATCCGTACGCTCGGGAACTGACAGCAACGTTAGCCAGACGTGACCCAAGGGGCCGCCCGGTTGGTCGCCCGCCACTTCTGTCAGGAGCCAAGGAAGATAAATACATAGATGTACCTATATCAACTG
>JBAUGX010000267.1:0-11182 GCA_049679965.1 Vicinamibacterales bacterium | reverse complement strand
CGACGGGCGAACGACATCAGGCCGTGACTCGTCGTTCGTCCGCCGGTTGGCGTGCCCGATTCCACCGCGTAGCGGCGCCGCATCGAGCGCCTCTGTGGCTCGGTGACTCTGTGGTTCATTTGATCTTCGTGATCTTCGTGGTTGAACTCTTGTCTACTCCCGGCGCAGCGCTTCGATCGGATCGAGGCTGGCCGCGCGCATCGCGGGATACAAGCCGAAGAACAACCCGACGAGCGCGGTGATGCCGATGCCGAGCGCCACCGACCAGGCCTCGATCGACGCCGGGATGGGCGTCAGCGAGGAAATGACGGTGGCGATGACCGACCCGAACAACGTGCCGACGAGACCGCCGAAGATGGACAACACGACCGACTCGGTCAGCATCTGCGCCAGGATGTCCGACCGCCTGGCGCCGAGCGCCTTGCGGAGGCCGATCTCGCGCGTCCGCTCGGTGACGACCATCAGCATGATGTTCATGATGACGATGCCGCCGACCACCAGCGACAGCGCGACGACGCCGACGAGCACGGCGAAGATGCCGCTCGTCGCCGAGCGATAGATGTCGAGAATCGTGTCCGACGTGAACAAGCCGAAGTTGTCGGCCTGCTTCGGCTTGAGCCGCCGGGCGACCCGCAGCGCGATCGTCGCCTCGTCCATGGCCTGCGGGATGATTGAGAGATCGCGGGGTTTGACCGTCAGGGACAGCTGCCGCCGCGACCCGAACATCATCTGAAACTGTCCGAGCGGCACGACCGCGAATTCGTCCTGAGACCGGCCGAGCAGGGTTCCGCGCTTGGCGCTGACGCCGACCACGCGAAAATGCGTGCCTTCGATCTGGACGACCTTGTCGAGCGGATCGATCGCCGTGCCGAACAACCGGTCGGCTGTCTGCCAGCCGATCACGGCGACGGGCCGGGCGCTCTCGACTTCGGTCGGGCTCATCAGCCGGCCGCGTTCGGCGTCGTAGCTCGAGAAGCTGCCGAACTCCGCGGTGACGCCCGTAATCTGCATGTTGTCGATCGATCGACCCTGATACGTCACGCGTCCGCCCGCCCCCGAGTCGGCCATCACGGCACTGGCGAGTGTGCTGTACCGGCGAACGGCTCGCAGGTCCGCCAGCGAGATGCGCGGGTTATTCCGCACCTTTTCGAACTCTTCGTCGGTTCTGGTGATCGGACGCTGCTGGATGTTGAACGAGTCGGCGCCCGCCTGATTGAGAATCGCCTGCTTGACGGAGGCGTTGAGTCCCTGGATGAGCGACACGACGGCGATGATCGACGTCACCGCCACGATGTTCCCGAGCACGGTCATGAGCGACCGCAGCTTGGCCGCCCAGATCGCTTCGAGCGCGATTCTCGCCGCGTCGAAATACTTGTTCACGGCTTCTTGGTGTTGTCGGCACTCACAAGGTCGCCCTCGGCCATGCCGCGCACCGAGTTGTACGGTCCGGTGATGACCTGCTCGCCGTCCTTCACGCCCGAGAGCACCTCGAAGTACTTGTCGCCGGCGATACCCACCTTGATCGGCACGAACTCGGCGCGCCCGGCGCGCAACACGAACACGCCCTCGGTTTCCTTGCGGGTCTGTCCCGGCTGGAGCTCGGTCGGCGCCGCCCCCGGTGGGGCCGAGCCGACTTCGTTCCCGAAGACGCGCACACGCAGCCCGGCTGGGGGACTGTCCGCGCGCGGCTCCTTCTTCACCACTTGCCCCGCCGCGTCGTACACGAGCTCGCGGACGGCCACGGCGGGAATCGGCGCCGCGGTGACCTGCGTCCGCGTGGCGGTCGTGATGTCGGCCGTGCACGTGAACCCGGGTCTCACGTCCGGCACCTTCTCGTCGAGCACCACGACCACTTTAAAATTCGTCGCCTGCGCGCCGGCCGCGCCGGCGGCGGCCTGGATGGGGCTGTTGCCAATCTCGGTCACGTGGCCGGCGAAGGTCTTGTCCGGGATCGCGTCGATGGTGATCTTGGCCTTCTGCCCGATCTTGACGTTCGGAATGTTCGTCTCGTCGACCTCGACCTCGGCCTGAATCACCGACATGTCGGCCAGTGTCAGCAACACCGTCCCGGCGTTGTTCATGGTGCCGACCACCGCCGTCTCGCCCTCCTGAATATTCCGGCGCGTGACGATGCCGTCGATGGGCGACTCGATGCGGACCTTGCTCAAGTCGTATTTGGCGCTTTCGAGACCTGCGCGCTCCTGTTCGATGCGCGCCGCCTGGGCGTCGGCGGCGTGCTCGCGCTCCTGCAGCGCCGAGTCGGCCGCGCTCACGTCGTTGGTCGCCTTCTCGAACGCCTCGCGCGTCGTCAGCTGCTTCGCCCACAGATCCTGCTGCCGTTTGAGGTTCTGCTTCGCCTGCTCGAGCTGCACGCGCGCCGTCACGATGGACTGCCTCGTCTGGTCGAGCGACATGGAGGCCGCTTGCAGCGACGCCGTGGTGCTGTCGACGCGCGTGGTGAGCGACTTGGGGTCGATCTGCAGAAGAAACTGGCCTTTTGTCACTCGATCGCCCTCGTTGACGGCCAGGTTCACCACCCGGCCGAAACTGTCGGCGCTGATGTTGACGAGGCGCTTGGGCTGAATCTTGCCCGAGGCCGAGACCAGGGCTTCGAGGTCACGCGCCTTGATGACCTCGGTCGTGACCACGAGCGGTTTTTCCCGCTTGAAATAGAGGTTGGCGCCCACCACGGCCGCGCCGATCACGACGATCGCCAACACGATCAGGACATTCTTCCGCTTCATCTATGCACCTGCCAGCGCCGATCTGACGGCCGCGATCACCAGGCCGATCGCGCCGTACGTGACAAGCATTGTTGTGGCGATCGGAGCCGTCCGGCGCTTGTAGAGGACGCCGAGGCCGATCGCGAGACTGACCATCCACCAGACGAGAAAGAGATCGATCGATCCGAGGAGCCGCGCAGCAAATGTGTTCTCGTCCAGGACGGGCGCGAAGACGGCGAGGCTGGTCGGGCTCGCGAGCGTCCCCCGGGCGTAGTCGAGCGGCAGCACAAACAGCAGCGACAGGATCAAGACGACGCCCGAATGCGCCACGATTGAGAACACGTGCCTGAAGGTCGCCTCGCCCCCGAGTCCGGCACTGAAGATCCCGAACAGGACGCCGGCGACGATGAGCGCGAACACCGGCTGAGTGATCAGCTGGAGGCAGGCGATAAAATACCCGGCATAGGGGACAAACTGCTGAAGCCGCTGATACGCGGCGTCGTTGACGGGCCGCCCGAACGACTCGGCCTGCCGGACCTGCTGATCGAGCAGGGCTTCCTGCCCGACCGTGGTCGACAGGAAGGCGCCCCAGCCCAACGCCGTGACCGCCATCACGATCGCGAGGATGCCCAACCAGCGAGGGCGCACCGCCACCTCGGCGTAGGTGGCCCGCGGGGACGTCAGGATGCCAAAGACACGTGCCACGAGCCCTTTTGACGTGGCGGAGGTTGGCGGGCTTGTCACCTAGACATAATACGGCCTCCGATCGGGTCATGTTCCAGATTCCCGGTGGAAGCCGTCATTGACACGTGGAATGCCGATGTTTACCATGCACTCCCCATCTCGTCGACAAGGAGCGTGACGTGGTCGGATTCGTCCCCAAGGAGATGTTCTTCACCAAGGGCGTCGGCAAGCACCGCGAGAAGTTGACTTCTTTCGAGTTGGCGCTGCGGTCGGCCGGCATCGCTGCCTGCAACCTGGTGCGCGTCTCGAGCATCTTTCCCCCCAAGTGCCGGATCCTCTCGCGCGCCCAGGGCAGCAAGCTCCTTGAACCGGGCCAGGTCACCTTTGTCGTGATGTCGGAAGCGGCCACGCGCGAACCGCACCGCCTGATTGCCGCCACCGTCGGCGTTGCGATTCCCCGCGACAAGAACACCTACGGCTACCTCTCCGAGCACCACAGCTTCGGCGAGAGCGAGGACATCGCCGGCGATTATGCCGAAGAACTCGCGGCCGAGATGCTGGCGACCACGCTGGGGCTCGAGTTCGATCCCGACAAGAGCTGGGACGAGAAGAAAGAGGTCTACCGGCTGTCGAACTCGATCGTCCGCACGCAAAACGTGACGCAGACCGCCGTGGGCGACAAGAAAGGCCTCTGGACCACGGTCGTCGCCGCCGCGGTGCTCGTCGGTTAGCCCGCAAAGAACCCCGGTACAATTGCCCGGATGAAGACAAAAGCCAAGGGATCCTTGGGATCCTCGTTGTGTGTCCTGTCAGTCCTTCTCCTACTCCTATGCGTGCCATCCGGCGCAACCGCCCAAACCTTTGAGAGTGTTGGAGTTCGCGCGCGGGGTATGGGTGGCGCGTTTGTGGCCGTCGCCGACGATGCCACGGCCACCTGGTGGAATCCAGCCGGTCTCGCCAGCAACTCCTTTTTTGACACCACGTTAGAGCTTGGCCGGGGGTCGGATCCCGCCCGGACCAGGGCCGGCGGCTTTGCCGCGAAGGTCCTCGGCCTTGGACTCAGCTATTACCGCTTACAGCTCCGGGAGATTCGGGCGGTCGGTCCTACAGGTGCCGAGCCGGTGAACCGACAAGATCAAGCGGTGCTCACCCTGCTGGGTGTGACGACGGGTCAATCGCTTGGCGAATATGTTGTCGTGGCGTCCACATTGAGATTGGCCCAGGCGGGGGACACGCACGTCGATTTTGACGCCGGTGTCATGGCGTCAGGCGGCGGAGCGCGGTTGGGCCTTACGGTGAGGCACCTGACCGAGCCCAGTTTCGGCAGCGGCGCCGACTGGTTCCAGCTGACGCGCCAGGTGCGCGCCGGAGCCGCGCTCGTGGGGCGTGGACGTGGACCGGTCGGGGATCTCATATTGGCGTTCGATGCGGACCTGACGAAAACGCCGACGGCATTTGGAGAAGTGCGTCACGCGGCCGCTGGGGCGGAAGCGTGGGTGATGGGCCGGCGAGTCGGCGTTCGCGGCGGCCTGAGCGCCAGCACGATCGGGGACGCGAATTTGTCGCCGAGCGGCGGGTTGAGCCTTGGGGTGCGTCGAGGCCTGTATCTGGATGGCGGCATCACTGGCGGTTCCGACCAGGCCCGCCGAGGGTGGGTGGTCGGCCTCAGGGCGACGTTCTAGGGGGTCCTCAATATTTTATGGCCGTCCGCATCGGTGAGCTCCTCCTCAAAGAAAAGCGCATCACGCCCGAGCAGTTGCAGCAGGCGCTGACCCATCAGAAGTCCAGCGGGGGGAAGCTCGGCTACAACCTGGTCAAGCTGGGCTTCGTGAAAGACGAGGAGATCACGGGCCTGCTCAGCAAGCAGTACGGCGTGCCCTCCATCAACCTTACGCAGTTTGAGATCGATCCGGCGATCGTCCAGCTCATCCCCGGCGACACGGCGAGGAAGTACCAAATCGTGCCGCTCAGCCGCTCTGGCGCCACGCTGACGCTCGCCATGACGGATCCGACCAACGTCTTCGCCATGGACGACATCAAGTTCATGACCGGTTACAACGTGGAGCCGGTGGTCGCGTCCGAGACGGCGATTATCGATGCCATCACCCGGTACTACGCCGCTGGCAGCGTAGGCGGCAACGGCTTTGGCAGCGGTGGCGCCGCCAAGGTCATGATGGAGCCGTCAGGCCCGAGCATGCTCGACGTCGCGAGCCGGGGCCTCGAGGAACTGCAGCAGCAGGGGTTCGATGCCACCGGCGACGTCGAGGTTCTCGAGGAACTGCAGGAAATCAGCGCCGACGCCCTGGCCAAACAGGGCGAGGATGCGCCGGTCGTGCGCCTGGTCAACGTCGTGCTGATGTCGGCGATTCAGAAGGGTGCGAGCGACATCCACATGGAGGCGTACGAGAAGGAGCTCCGGATCCGGTACCGCATCGACGGGATTCTCTACAACATCATGAACCCGCCGATGAAGATGCGCGACGCCATCGTCTCGCGCGTCAAGATCATGTCCAAGCTCGATATCGCGGAGAAGCGCCTGCCGCAGGACGGCCGCATCAAGATTCGCTTCAACGAAAGCGGCACGTCCAAGGAGATGGACTTCCGCGTCTCGGTGCTCCCGACGCTGTTCGGCGAGAAGATCGTCATGCGACTCCTCGACAAAGACAAGCTGATGCTCGACATGACGAAGCTCGGGTTCGAGCCCGAGTCGCTGGCCAAGTTCGAGACGGCGATTCTGCGTCCGTGGGGCATGGTGCTCGTGACGGGTCCGACCGGCAGCGGCAAGACGAACACGCTCTATTCGTCGATTGCCAAGATCAACACGCCGGAAACCAACATCATGACCGCCGAGGATCCGGTCGAGTTCAACCTGATGGGCATCAATCAGGTGCAGATGAAGGAGAACATCGGGCTCAATTTCGCCGCCGCGCTCCGGTCGTTCCTGCGGCAAGACCCGAACATCATTCTGGTGGGCGAAATCCGCGACTTCGAGACGGCCGAGATCGCCGTCAAGGCCGCGCTGACGGGCCATCTCGTCCTGTCGACCCTGCACACCAACGACGCGCCGAGCACGATCAACCGGTTGATGAACATGGGCATCGAGCCGTTCCTGGTCGCGAGCTCGGTTCATCTCATTTGCGCCCAGCGCCTCGTGCGCCGCATCTGCAGCGGCTGCAAGGAGCCGCACCCACTGCCGCCCGCGGCCCTCGTCCAGGCGGGCTACTCGCAGGAAGAGGCCAACGCCGTCAAGCCGATGAAGGGCAAGGGCTGCGAGAAGTGCAACAGGACGGGCTACAAGGGCCGCGTCGGCCTCTACGAGGTGATGGAAGTCGGCGAGACGCTGCGCGAGCTGATCCTGGTGGGCGCCTCGGGCCTCGAGCTGCGGCGCAAGGCGATCGAGGAAGGCATGATCACGCTGCGCAACAGCGGCCTGCGCAAGGTACAGGCCGGGCTGACAACGGTCGAGGAAGTGGTGAGGGAGACGGTTAAGTAGTCATTGCTGATTGCTGATTGCTGATTGCTGATTGGAGACAGAGATGACTCTGCCGGATTTGCTGAAGACGACGCTCGACCTCAACGGATCGGACCTGCACCTCACCACCAATACGCCGCCGCAGGTGCGCGTGCACGGCAAGTTGCAGCGTCTGCAGCTCCCGGAGCTGACGCCGGCCGAGACCAAGCAGCTCGCCTACAGCGTGTTGACCGACTCGCAGAAGAAGCGGTTCGAGGAGACGATGGAGCTCGACTTCTCCTTCGGCATCCGGGGCCTGGCACGCTTCCGGTGCAACGTGTTCAACCAGCGCGGCGCGGTCGCCGCCGTCTACCGGCTGATTCCCGAGAAGATTCGCTCCTTCGGCGAACTCGGGCTGCCGGCCGTGCTCGCGACCCTTGCCGACAGACCTCGCGGCCTGGTGCTCGTCACCGGCCCGACCGGCAGCGGCAAGTCGACGACGCTCGCCGCGATGCTCGACAAGATCAACGCCGAACGTTACGAGCATATTCTGACGATCGAAGATCCGATCGAGTACATCCACCCGCACAAGAACTGCCTGGTCAATCAGCGCGAAATCCACGCCGATACCGAGAGCTTCACCGCCGCCTTGCGCGCCGCGCTCCGAGAGGATCCCGACATCGTCCTCATCGGCGAGATGCGCGATCTCGAAACGGTCGAGTCGGCCCTGAAGATCGCGGAAACCGGCCACTTGACGTTCGGGACCTTGCACACCAACTCGGCGGCGCAGACGATCAATCGCATCATCGACGTGTTTCCGGCGAATCAGCAGGCGCAGATCCGCACGCAGCTGTCCCTCGTGCTCGAGGGCATTGTGTGCCAGGCGCTCCTGCCGAAGATCGGCGGGGGACGCGTGGTGTCGCTCGAGATCCTGGTGCCCAACTCCGCGATTCGCAACCTGATCCGGGACGACAAGGTCCACCAGATTTACGGCTCCATGCAGGCCGGTCAGGAAAAGGCGGGGATGCAGACGGCGAACCAGTCCCTCGCCAGTCTCTATATGAAGCGTCAGATCACGCTCGAGACGGCCATGGCTGCTTCCTCCCTGAAGGACGAGCTGCAGGACATGATCAACCGCGGCGTCGGCGTGGTCGCGGGCGCCGGAATGGGGCGGGCTGGGGGCGCCATGCCCCCGCGGGCGCCGGCCTCAGGCCGATAGCCGTATCGGCCGATAGAAGGGCGATAGGCGCATCAGCCGATAAGGGGACGAGGACCACAGGAGCAGAGATATGCCCACTTTTGCATACGCAGGACGGACCCGAGGGGGAGAGAACGTCAGCGGCGAGCGGATGGCCGACAACATGGACGCCGCCGTGGCCGCGCTGCGGCGCGACCAGATCCAGGTCACACGCATCACGCCCGCCGCCGCGAAGGCAGCCGCCAAGGCCGCCAAGGCTGGCGTCCTGGGCAAGGGGGTGCCGACCAAGACGCTGGCCGTCTTCACCCGCCAGTTCTCCGTGATGATCGACGCGGGCCTGCCGCTTGTGCAGTGTCTCGACATCCTCGGCAATCAGGAGGAGGACAAGAATTTTGCCGCCGTCATCCTGGCGACGCGGACGGACGTCGAATCGGGGGCGACCCTGGCCGACGCGATGCGCCGGCACCCCAAGACGTTCGACTCGCTCTTCTGCAACATGATCGCGGCCGGCGAGGCCGGCGGTATCCTCGACACGATTCTCAAGCGGCTGGCGAACTACATCGAAAAGGCCGCAAAGCTGACGGGTGAGGTGAAGTCGGCGATGATGTATCCCGTATTCGTCATCGTCTTTGCCAGCATCATCGTCGCGGCGATCATGGTGTTCGTCATTCCGACCTTCGCCAAGCTCTTCAGTGACCTCGGCGCGACGCTGCCGATGCCTACCCGCATCGTGATGGCCATGAGCTCGGGGCTCGTCAAGTACGGGGTCTTCATCGTGGCCGGGATGTTCGGGGCCGCGTACGCCATTCGGCGGTACTACGCGACCGACGGCGGGCGGCACGTCATCGACGGCGGCCTGCTCAAACTACCCATTCTCGGGATCATCCTTCGCAAGAACGCGGTCGCGAAATTCTGCCGGACGCTGTCGACCCTGGTCAGCTCGGGCGTGCCGATTCTGGACGGTCTCGAAATCACGGCCAAGACGGCGGGCAACGTCGTGATTGAGGACGCGGTGCGGTTGACGCGCAAGAGCATCGAGCGCGGCGAAACGATTGCCGTGCCGCTCAAGGAAACCAAGGTCTTCCCGCCGATGGTCACCCAGATGATCGGCGTCGGCGAGGCCACCGGGGCGCTCGACACGATGCTGTCCAAGATCGCCGACTTCTACGAAGAGGAAGTCGAGACGGCCGTCACGGGCATGATGAAGCTGATGGAGCCGGTGATGATCGCGTTCCTGGGCGTGGTCGTCGGCGGCATCGTGATCGCGATGTATCTGCCCATCTTCGGCCTCATCGGACAGCTGTCGGGCGGCAAGTAAGCGCCGCCGATGCGGGACTCCGAGCTTCGTCGGAAGCTGGCGTGGCTCATCGGCATCCGCGCCGTTGTCAGCACGATTCTGCTCGGTTCGGCGACGCTGCTCCAGATTACGTCGCCCGGAAGCTTCGCCATCGATCCGGCGTTCTTCCTCATCGGCCTGACCTACGCGCTGACGATCGGCTACGCGACGACGCTTCGCTACGTCGACGCGCATCGCTGGCTCGTCGATGCCCAGTTGGTCGGCGACGCCCTCGTCGTCTCCGCGTTCATCTGGGCGACCGGTGGCATTACCAGCTACTTCTCGTCGCTCTACGTGCTGCCGATTGTCGCCGGCAGCGCCGTGCAGTTCCGGCGGGGCGGCCTGCTGGTCGCCACGCTGAGCGCAGTCCTGTACACCGGTCTCGTCCTGGCGCAGTATCTGGCGGCCGCCGGGCTCCTGGCCGACATGTGGCTGATGGGGCCCGCGGTCCAGCTTCCCAGCCGCTTGTTCGCCCAGTTCACGGTGGCGCTCAACCTGTTCGGCTTTTTCGCCGTGGCGGTGCTCAGCGGGTCACTCGCCAACAGCGTGCGGTCGGCCGGCGTGCAGCTCGATCAGGCCTCGACGGAGATCGCCGACCTGCAGGCGCTCAATCGACACGTGATTGACAGCCTGCCGAGCGGGCTGGCCACCACCGATCCGGCGCAGCGCGTAGTGACGTTCAACCGGGCCGCCGAAGCGATTACCGGCGTGCCGAGCCGTTCGGCGGTCGGAAGGCGCATCGATGAGGTGCTGCAGCTGCCGTCCGAGTTTGTCGGCACGCTGCAGGGCGATCGATCCCGAGCCTCCGCGCGCGTGGAGTTTCGTCATCGCCCCGCCGACGGGCGTGGAGAGCTCGAGATTGGCTTGACCGGGACGCACCTGGAGACGCCGGGCGGGCGTGCCGGGTTTCTGTTCACCTTCCAGGATGTGACGAACATCAAGAAGCTCGAGCGCGACGCGGCCATCCAGCAGCGGCTTGCCGCGGTGGGCGAGATGGCCGCCGGCATCGCCCACGAGATCCGTAATCCGCTCGCGTCGATGTCGGGGTCGATTCAGATCCTGCGGCACGATCTGTCGCTGACCAGCGAGCAGGAGCAGCTGATGGACATCGTGCTCCGCGAGTCGGAGCGGCTGAACAACACGATTCGATCCTTTCTCGCGTACGCGCGGCCGCAGCGTTTTCAGATCGCGAGCTTCGATCTCCGCCGGTCGCTCAACGACACGGCGCTCCTGCTGCGCAACAGCGCCGAGGTCCGCGACGGGCACGTCATCGAGGTGGACGTGCCGTCCGATGAACTGCGCTACGAAGCCGACGAGGGGCAAATCAAGCAGATCGTGTGGAACCTGGCCACCAACGGCCTGCGCGCCATGCCCGAGGGCGGCCGCCTGCGTCTGGCCGGGGCGCTCGAGCCCGCTTCGGACGGCGTGGTCCTGACCGTGCAGGATCAAGGCATCGGCATTCCACCCGAAGAGCTCGATGGCCTGTTCCAGCCCTTTCACGGCAGCTTCGCGAAGGGCAGCGGGCTGGGACTGGCCATCGTCCATCGCATCGTGACCGATTACAGCGGGGAGATTCAGGTGAGTTCGCAATCCGGCGTGGGCACCACCGTGTCGGTGCGGCTGCCGGCCCGAACGGCGAGTGCCGCATGAAGACCGAGCTGGAGCCCGTGGCGCCTGCCGCCGACCGCCGGCAGCCGCGCATTCTCGTGGTCGACGATGAACAGTCGATGCGGGAGCTGCTGGCGATCGTGCTTCGACGCGAAGGCTATGAGGTCCTGCTGGCCGAGAGC
>JBAUGX010000266.1:0-11037 GCA_049679965.1 Vicinamibacterales bacterium | reverse complement strand
CGCGCGCGCTGCGGCCGAGGCGTGGCTGAAGGAGATCGGCCCGAAGTAGCGGTCATGACTCGAAGCATCGTGAAAGGGTCGGCGCCGATCGCGGTCGTCCTGGTGATGGTCGGAGTGGCGGCGCTCGCCCAGAACGCGCTCACCCAGCTCGGTCTCACGGAGGCCGCCGCGCGTGCACTGCTGCTCGGCGAAATTCAGTCCGGAGGAGGAGTGGGCGCCGCAAGCAAGCTCGCCGACGCGGGTCGCGCGGCGTACCGAAGGGTCCCCGAGGCGGCTCGGGGCCCGGTGACCACCGGTCTCTTCGCGTGGGCCAAGGCGTATGCGAACTCGCCGGCGGTCGAGGCCGCGTACCCACGCCTGCGGACCGACGCGATGCCCGAGCGCACGCATGACGCGCGCACCATCGATGAGGAGATGAGAAAGCAGCTGGACGACATGGTCGCCGCGCAGGAGCCAGCGAAGCGAATGGCCGCGTCGCTGCCGGCCGCCGATCGCGAGAAACTGCTCGCGAGTCTCAAGTCGCAGGAAGACATGATGCGCAGCCCCGCCGTGCAGAACGCGCAACGCGCGTCGCTCGAGGCCACGCGCGCGCAGGAGAAGGTGAAAGAGGACCGCGCGTTCCAGGTGTGGGAGCAGCAGTTCCCCGCCGATCTTCAGGTGCTCTTCACACGCCGGCTCCGCGAGTTTCTCGCGGCGACCGCCGATGTCGATTTTGAGGCCAGGAAACAGGTGATCCGGGGACTCGGGGGAGAGACGGTGGGGTTTGTGCAGCCTCCGGGCTACGACGAGAAGCCCTGGCAGTGGCAGCACGCGTTCGTTGTCGGGCGGGAAGCGACGACGGCGGCGCGCACCGCGGCCGAGGCGTGGCTGAAGGAGATCGTCCCATGACCAAGCACCTGGTCACCCGACGAGCGGCGCTATCGCTCCTGGCGGCGGTTCCCTTCGCCGCGCGCGTCGGCGTGCAGTCCCAAACGAGAAGGCTGCGCCGGATCTTTTCGGGGAGGTACCACGACTTTCTCCTCGATCCGGAGGGGACGCTCAAGTGCTGGTCGAATCCCGCCGCGCAGACACCGAATGCCAAGGGCGAGCTTGGCCAGGGACACGTCAACGGGCTGAAGCCGTACACCCTGTACTCGATCCCGGGCCTCGCCAACGTCGTCTCGGCCGGGGCCGGGTGGGATTCTTCATTTGCGGTGCTCGCCGACGGCCGCATCTTTGCGTGGGGCGAGAGGGGCGCCGGCATCCTCGGCATCACGCCACTCGCGGAGGTTGAAGTGAGCGGGCAGGCTCGGGCGAACACGTCGACGCCAACTCCAGTCGCGGTGCGCTTCGATGCGGTCGACATCTCGGTGGGAGCCGACCACGTCCTCGCGCTCGCTCGCGACGGCACGGTGTGGGCCTGGGGCGCTGGTGGGCAAGGCCGCTTGGGCAATGGACCGCTGCCGGTCATCAACTTCAAGACGCGCACGCCCGGCGCCATGTCGTTCGTGCCGTTTCCCATGCGTATCCCAGGCCTCTCCGATGTCATCGCCGTCAGCGCCGGAACTGATCACTCGCTGGCGTTATTGAAAGATGGGACGGTCCTCGCCTGGGGGGGCAACAAACGGGGCCAGCTCGGCGATGGCACGACTGTCGATCGCGCGACTCCCGTGCCGGTGAAGGGGCTTGGGAAGGTGGTCGCCATTTCGGCAAGTGATGTGCTCTCTGTCGTCGTGCTGGCAGGCGGGACGGTGTGGGCGTGGGGCGGCGACGGTAACGGAGTGCTGGGGCGCCCGCCATGGAACGGCAGCGATGGGAACGCGAACCCGTTGCCGAGGATTGTGCCTGGCGTGGCAGGCGCGCGCGCGGTTTCGGCCAGCGTCGGTTCCGTCATGGTCCTGACCCAGACCGGGACTGTGATCTCCTGGGGCTTCAATGGGTACGGAAACTTGGGGCAGGGCACGACCACGGGGACGGTCGGCCAGCCGCCAGCGGTCATCAAGGGGCTGACCGGCGTCCAGTCGGTGACGACGTGCGCCTCGAAGGGGATTGCCGTCCTCGACGACGGCCGCATCTTCATCTGGGGCGGCAAGGTGCGGCCGTGGGTGCGGCTCGATGGCGGGCCGAGTGGAGGGAGTCCCTCGCCTATCCTGCTTTCCCTCGAGGGGCTGGAGAACCCGCGGTAGAAACTTCGCGCCCGGCCCTGGCCGCGCGTCCCATGGAGGACGATAGAGTCAAGGACCAGCGGCCTCGTTCGACGTGCGGCACAGCCGCAGGCACACCTCCGGCGCGCCGTGGGCTCGGCCGTCCGTCAGGAGCAGGGGTCGACCACGGGGGACTCGTCGGCTCGCCACGCCACGTCGGAATCTCCCGCGGGGAGCGGCGCCGCGCGGGCGGGACGCGGCGCGGGAATCTCGGCGGGCAGACCAACTTCGGAGAACGCCAGTCCGCGAATGTGGCAGTTTCTGCGTAAGCAAACATGACGGCGCCGGCAGATCTCAGCACCCGTGGCAGGCGACCCCGCGCGATGGATGCGTCAGCGGATCGCCGCGATCGCCCGCGCAACTGCCTGCGCGATGAGGTCGTAGCCCACCGCGTCGGTGTGCCAGTTGTCCGCTTGCATGTAGACGCGGCCGAACGTCTCGATGGGCAGGTACACCGGCCGGTCGTCCTTGATCGTCGGGACCCGGACGTGCCGTATGGCAGGCACATCGAGCCCTTCCCACACACCCGGCGACCCGCTATTCGTGTACACGTAGAAGAGCGACGTGCCCGCTGCGAAGGGCGCCGCATAGCTCCACACGCCATCGCCTCGTTTCTGATCGCCACCCGTTCCATCATCGTGCATGACGACGGCGTTGGGGGTGAGCGCGCCGAGCTCGGCCGCCGTGCCGACGATCGACAGGGCCTTTGGCACCGTTTGCGAGCCCTTGAACGCCCGGAATACGACGGTGGTCAGATCCGGGTGCAGCGAGGGCGGCGGACTGCTGCGGTCGGTGAGATCGAGTGACTTCTCGATGTCCTGCTCAATCGTGGCCCGCGCCTCCTCGAGAAGCGCCAGGCTGTCAACGAGCGGCACGCCGAGTTCCGACGAGAGCTTCCTGAGGATCGGACGATACGGGCTGTCGTTCCACAGCTCGTTGTCGACCAGCACCGCCTTGGCGCCCTTTTCTTGCGTGAGCCGAATCATTTCGCGGATGTTCTGCTCGTAGTCGCGCGGCGAGACTCTTGTCCAGGGCTCGATGGTGTCGTAATTGACTGGGCTTGGGCCCTTGGTGTTGGCTTCCGCCTTGAGATAGTCGCCGGTGGACTTGGATCGGAACCTGAACACGAGCGCTTCATATTTCAGCAGCTTGTAGATCTCCAGTTCCTCCGCCGCACTGGTCACCACGCCGGCCGCACGAGACATCAGCGAGCCTGGCCCTGCCTGGACGAGAACGTCTTTGTCCCGGTAGCCGCCGACTTCCGAATCATTCATCGCAAAGCCGATGGCGACGATGGCGGGGTTCATCGGAAGCACGTGATCCTTCAGCTGCCGCAGCCCCTGAAACGACGAATAGCCGAGTACGCCGAAGTTGAGAATCTCGTACGGCTGATCGGGCCGCTCGCGCTGCAGCCATGCCGCCAGGCGGCCCGGATAGGTCTTGTCCTGATTGACGTTCATGCCAAAGGTCCACGAGTCGCCGATACACGCCACGCGGATCGTGGCCGGCGGCGGGGCGGCGGCGACGTCAGGACCGCGATAGCCTTTGGAGTTCAGCTGAATGGCCCACGTCGGGTTGGCCCTGAACACCTCGGGCAAGGTGGTCGAGAACTGACGCAGGAGTGCAATACGGTCCTGCTCGCGGCGGACCGGACTGAAGACGTCGATGTAGGTGCGCCGGGCGTTCGGCGTATTCGACCAGATGAGCGTCGGATCCGACTTCAGAATCATCAGCCGGTCGAGCCACGGCGGAATGGGCCCGTAGTCGTCGCCGAAGGTGTACGGCAGCGGCACGACTTGGACCTGAGAGTTCCGAATGAAGTACGCGCCTCTGAGCGCACCCTCAGCAACGGCGAACACGATGACCGTCGTGACGAGGCTTTTGACGACGGCCTTGAGCAATCGTTTCATTGCCGGTTAACTGAGGACCATTGTGAATCTAGGGCTTCAAAAATGAAATCGGCGTTGCGAAATTACGCGCAGTCCTGCGGACCTCAGTCCTTCGGTACGCAATTACCTCACCACGTCACAGCTCGCTCTCACGCTGGATACTTCGTGAGGCTGTTGTACGCCGACTCGATGATAGCGGGCAGCTGCATCTCGTAGCCGGTCCAGGTCTTGTACTTGTCCAGCTTGATCGTCTTCTGCAGGTCCTCGAGGCTCCTGCCGGCCTTGATTCCCGCCGAGACCGCCGTCTGCAGATCTTCGAGCCACTGGCGGAACGCCACCAGGTCGGCCTTCGTGCCGGCCTCCCAGTGACTGTTGATGACGGTATCGAAGTCCAGCGCCTCGAGCGCCTTGATGGACGCGATCCACGCGGCCATCGGCCGGCGATCGAAGGAGAAGTTGCAGCACATCCTGTTGATCCAGACGTAGTCGCCGGCAAAGAGCACCCGTTCGTCCGGGAAGTACGTGTCGATCATGTCGCTCGTGTGGCGGTTCTTCGCCCAGATGAGCTCCGCACGTTTCCCACCGAGCGTGATGGTGTACCGATCCCTGAACACGACGTCCGGCCAGCGCACGTCCGCGATGAGCTCGTCACGGGTGAGAAAGCCGTCGTCGTCGGTGTCCATCCGGTCGAAGTTCGCGCGGGTGCCCGTCAACGCTTCGTTCCTGTCCAGGCGATTGTCGCCGTCTTTGTCGGCCGTGTCGCCGGGAGGCGGGGCCTGCGCGAGCGGCAGGGCCATGTTCCGGCGCATGTTCTCGTGCGCGACAAACGTCGCGGTGTCGGCGAACATGGCGCCCCCACGCGCGTGATCCCAGTGGTAGTGACTCTCGATGACGTACTTCACGGGCCTGCCCGGAAAGCGCGCGGACAACTCTGCCTTGAGCCAGGACGCGAATTCAGGGTTCAGTGGGTCGGTCAGAATGATGCCGTCCGGCGTCACGAGGAACACGGTCACCGCGGCGACGCCGGCCCCGCTCTGCACCTTGTAGAGATCGCCTCTGACCTGCGTGATCGTTCGCACGGGAGGCCCTGGCGGCTGCTGGAATTGCGCCGCCTGCTGCGCCGAGACCACCGCAAGAACCGCACCCACGAGGCCAAAGGCCACAACTGTTCTCATCAGACTCTTCATCATGAACTCCTCCGAATACTTCCGTCTTCCAATCAGCAATCAGCAATCCGCAATCCGCAATTCATGCGCTACTTGAGAGACACGCCGGCACCGACGATGACCATCGTGGTCCGCGGACTGCCGGTGCCGGATGGCGAACCGTTCGAGGTGCCGGGACTGATCGCATAAAACCGCACATCGAAGCTGAACGCCAGATGCGGCTTCGCGAACCAGCGGGCGCCGCCGCCATAGTTGATCGTCTTCAGCGCCTCGTCATCGCCGGGCACGGACGCGGCGCCGTCGGGCACGATGGACCACGTCGAGGTCGAGAGGCCCCCGCTCAGGTAGCTCCAGCCGTCTCCGGTGCCGAAGTTGAAAGAAACTTCTGGCGCGATCGACCGAAACCGCGCGGTCACCGGCGCGAGCGCCGGCGTCTGGCCAGAGGCAGCCGGCGACTGACGGGCCCGCGCGACGGTCAGCTGGCCGCCGATGCCGAAGGTGACGGCGCGCCATCTGAACGGATACACGTGCGCGCCCACGGCGCCGCCAATGCCGAGACCAGGAAGCTGCGCCTGGCTGAGTCCACGGCTCGCGGCCAGCCGCGGATCGTCCGAGAAATTGGGCACAGTTCCATGAAGATCCACGACCACGATCGGGAGGCGCGGCGGCGGCTCCTGCGCGGACGCCGACGGACAGGCCGCAGCGACCTCGATCAGGACGAGCACGACGAGCAGTCGCATGAGCGCGCGGTCATTGTACCAACTGGGGAGACGGTGGATAATGGCGCGCAGATGACTCGCTACTCCGGCCTTCCTCCAATTCCCGATCGCATCGGGCGCCTCGAGGAGCTCGCGACCGACCTCTGGTGGACGTGGCACCCCGAAGCGCGCACCCTGTTCCGGAAGCTCGACTACCCGCTCTGGCGATCCACGGCCCACAACCCGGTGCGGATGCTGTGGGCCATTCCGCGCGAAACGCTCGATGCCGCCGCCCGCGACGCCGAGTTCTTGGGCAGGTACGATCGGGTGATCGCGGCGCTCGACCGGGGGCGGGCGACCGACGACACCTGGTGGTCGCGCGGGCAGCCGCATCGGTCCGGACAGTCGATCGCCTACTTCTCGGCTGAATTCGCGCTGCATCAATCGCTGGCGATCTACGCCGGCGGCCTCGGCGTGCTGGCCGGCGACCACTGCAAGGAAGCGAGCGACCTTGGCGTCCCGCTCATCGGTGTGGGATTCATCTATCCGCAAGGGTACTTTCACCAGCGGATCTCCGCCGAAGGCTGGCAGGAAGAAAGTTACGAACGCCTCAACTGGCTCGACGCGCCCATCGAGCCGGCCATGGGGCCTGACGGCAAACCGTGCCTGACCGCGGTGCCGCTCGGTGATCGGTCCGTGGTCGTCGCGGTGTGGCTGGTGCGCCTCGGGCGCGTCCGGCTGTATCTGCTCGATACGGACCTCGAGGAAAACGCGCCCTGGGATCGCGAGCTGTCGGCCCGGCTGTACGGCGGCGACCGGGAGACGCGCGTGCAGCAGGAAATCGTGCTGGGCGTCGGCGGCGTGCGCGTCCTGCGCGCGCTCGGTCTGGCGCCGGCGGTGTTTCATCTCAACGAGGGTCACGCGGCCTTCGCCGTTCTGCAGCGGATCCACGACCTCGTCGAGGCCGGCTCCGACTTCGAGGCCGCGCTCGAGCACGTCCGGCAGACGACGGTGTTCACGACCCACACCCCGGTGGCGGCCGGCCACGATGCCTTTCCCTTCCATCTGGTGGAAACGCATCTGGCCGGTTGCTGGGGGACGCTCGGCCCGCACCGCGAGCGCTTCCTGGCGCTCGGATCGCACGACAGCGGCGGCGGTCCGCAGTTCAACATGACCGCGCTCGCGATGAGGTCGGCGGCGCGGGTCAACGGCGTCAGCCGTCTGCACGGCGAGGTCACGCGCCGCATGTGGGGCGCGATCTGGCCCGGCGTGCCGGAGGCCGAACGGCCGGTCTCGTCGGTGACCAACGGCGTGCATCTGCCCAGCTGGGTGGCCAGGGACATGGCCGAGCTGTTCGCGCGGTACCTCGGCACCGACTGGCGGGAGCGCCACGACGACCCGACGCTCTGGGACCACGTGCTCGCGATTCCAGACGAAGAGCTGTGGGCCGTGCGACAGCCGCTCCGGCAGTTTCTGTTCGCGTTCATGCGCGAGCGCGCCCGCCAACGCTGGATGGAAGAGCGCGTCGGCATCCCGCGGGTCGTGGCGGCCGGCCCGCTCATCGAGCCCGACGCGCTGACGATCGGTTTTGCCCGGCGCTTCGCCAGCTACAAACGCTCCGAACTCATCTTCCACGACCCCCAGCGGCTCGCCAGGATTCTCAACGCTCCGGGCCGCCCGGTCCAGATCATCTTCGCGGGCAAGTCGCATCCGGCCGACGACACCGGCAAACGCCACATGCAGAACGTGTATCGGCGCGCGCTCGATCCCCTGTTCGGCGGCCGCGTCGCTTTCGTCGACGACTACGACCTGCACGTGGCGCATTTCCTGATTCAGGGCTGCGACGTCTGGCTCAACAACCCGCGCAAGCCGTTCGAAGCCAGCGGCACGAGCGGCATGAAGGCGGCCATCAACGGCGTGCCGCACCTGAGCATCGGCGATGGCTGGTGGGCCGAAGGCTTTGACGGCGCCAACGGCTGGGTGATCGACGGCGGCGTCGAGAGCGATAACCCTGACGCGGTGGACGAAGCGGACGCCCGGGCGCTCTATCGGCTCCTGGAAGAAGAGGTCGTCCCGGCGTTCTACGATCGCGACGCCGCCAATGTGCCACGGCGGTTTGTCGCGACGATCAAGGAAGCCATCCGGTCCGTGGCGCCGCGCTTCTCGGCGCGCCGCATGGTCAAGGAATACGTCGAGCGCATGTACGCGCCCGCGCTCGAGAGAAAGTCAGAAGTCAAAAGTTCTTAGTTTTGAGTTTTAACTTTCCCGCTGATGGGCGGATGGTAGAGGATTTGGATCCGGTTCCCCTCCGGATCGCAGAAGTAGCAGGATCGGGCGCCGTCGCGGTGCGTGCGCGGGGGCGCGCTGAGAGACACCCCGCGGCTTTCGAGGAACCCCGCCCATTGGTCGACATCGGCCGGGATCGCCACGATGAGGCCCAGATGATCGAGCGGCGAAAATCCAGCCCCCTCGGCCGTCCGGCCTGAAGTGAGCGTCGGCGCACGGCCTGTCGTGAGCGAAGCCGAACGATGCAGCGCCAGGTTGTCGATGCCCGAGGATAGATAGACGTTGTCCGGATCGGGCTCCCACTCGACCACGAACCCCAGCAGGTCTACGTAGAAGGCCTTCATCGCCGAGAGATCGCGGACGTTGAGCGCCAGATGGCGGAGGCCTGCGTGCGAGGGTCGATCCATGATTAAATTACCCCATGCCCCGTAAGTCGGTCGTCAAGTCGTGCTCGCTCTGCGGCGCCAAGGAGGTCTCCGAGCCGCGCGGCGAAGAGAAGTACTGTCGCGACTGCTGGGACAAGAAAATTGCCGTCGAGGAAATTGTCGCGCGAGAGTTCGCCCTCAAGCGCTACATCCGCGCGCACAGCGCGGAGAAGTATCTCATCTATCACTCGACGCACAAACGTCCGTGCGGGCAGCTCATTGTGGTCGACGACGGCTACGATCTGTTCCTGACGCTGGTGCTCTACCCCAATTTCGGGTGGGACGACGCGGCCTACCACCTCGAAGGCGATCCCGAGGGACGCCTCTTCTCGGAGATTCTGGTCGACGTCGTGGCCACCGAGGTCATCGAACCGTGGGGCGGCGGCAAATGGCACATGGAAATTTTCCGGTCCGTCAATCCCGAGCCGGAGGACTGGAACGGCGAAATGTGAGTATAATTCCCGGCGCTGTCACCGACGTGACCGCCCGTCTCTTGTAGGAGGATGTATGTTCCGCGCGCGTGTCGTTTTCGCGGTGACGCTCTGTGGCTTCAGTCTCGTCGCCGGCACCGCCCTGGCCCAGGCGGTCCAGGCTCCCGACCTCAAGCCCATCCTGGGGAATCGGCAGTTCACTCCCCCGCTCAGGGGCGATGCCGCCATTGAATTTGTCTATCCCGTGCCGTCCCGGGTCGGCACCCTGATCGTCACCAAGATTCAGGTCAAGAACATCTCCAAGGCGCCGATTGCACGGTTGACGATCGACGAGACCTGGTACGACAAGGCCGACCAGCAGGTGGTCGGCGGCAAGGGCTTCCTGGCCGAGCTGCTGCAGCCTGGCGAGGTCAGGACGATCACGATCGAGACCCCGTCCAATCCGAGGATGGCCCGGAACAGCTACCAGTTCAGCCACGCCAACGGCGCGGTGCCCAAGCCGGCGCGCATGAACAAGCTGGTGGACGAATCGAAGGCGGCAGCGGCGGCTAAAAAGTGAAAAGTCAGAATTAAAAAGGTAAAGGACACCGCCAGGGTGGGCTGTGTCCTTTTCAGTTCTTAGTTTTCATTTTTCACTTGTCAACCTTCTCAAATCTGACCTCGCCCGCGCGCTGCGGCACGGCGACGAGTTGGTACGGCATGGTAATGACCTGCGCGGTGATCGCGCGAGGCGCGGGCTGTGTTTCGACGTATTGCACGATGAGCGCGCCGTTCTCTTCGCGGGTCCTCACGATCTCGACCGCGTAGCCCGACGTCCGGCGGCTCCCGAGGAATACTCCCACCACCATCTCTTTCGAGAAGTCCACCGCGGGCGGCTGGCGGTCGCCCGCATGCGCCCGCCACGCGGCCGACCACTCGGCGGCTGTGCGGGCCGTGACCTGGCGAGGCGCATCGATGAAGCTCATCTGGCCCCGCTCGATCGTTCGGGCAGGCGGCGTCGGTGTGGTCTGAGCGAGCGCGGCAAGCAGCAGAAACAGCATGGAGCCGATTATAGGCCGGGCTGCGACGGCCGGCTATACTTGACCGATGTCCGCGCCGATAGCCGCCATGGATAGGACGACGCTCGACGTGGGGGCCGTGCAAGCCGCCCTTCGCGCCGAGGGCATCGACGCGTGGCTCCTGTACGATTTTCGCGGAATCAATCCGATTGCGTCCGACATCACCGGTGTCGGCCGCCAAGGTGGACATCTGGCGACCCGGCGCTGGTACTACCTGATTCCCGCGAGCGGCGAACCTCGCGGGCTGGTCCATGCGATCGAGCGAGACACGCTGGCCCACCTCCCCGGCACCGTGGAACGCTACGCGGGACGCGACGCGCTCGAAGCAGGCCTGCGGCGTCTGGTGGGCGGCGCGCGGCGCGTGGCGATGGAGTACTCGCCGCAGTGCGCCATCCCGTACATCTCGCGCATCGATGCGGGCACCGTCGAGCTGGTCCGACAACTGGGCGTCGAGGTCGTGTCGTCGGGCGACCTCATCCAGCGATTCGCGGCCGTGTGGGACTCGGCGACGATCGCCACGCACCGCGAGGCGTCCGAGAAGCTCTACGCGGTGAAGGATCGCGCCTTCGACGCCATCGCCACACGCCTGCGCGAGGGCGTGCCGACGACGGAGTACGACATTCAGCAGCTGATGGCCGGCTGGTTCCGCGACGAGGGACTGGTCAGCGATTCGGATCCGAACGTGTCGGCGGCGGAGAACGCGGGAAACCCGCATTACCTGCCGACGGCGACCGGCCATCGCGCGATCCGCGCCAACGAGCTCGTGCTGCTCGATCTCTGGGCGAAGCTCGATAAGGGTGGCGCCGTGTACGCCGATATCACATGGGTGGGCTACGCGGGCCGCCAGGTGCCGGAGCGGTACGTGCGGGCCTTCGCGGCCGTGGCCGCGGCGCGCGACGCG
>JBAUGX010000265.1:0-16553 GCA_049679965.1 Vicinamibacterales bacterium | reverse complement strand
ATGGTGTCCGGATCCGCGCCAATTTCATTCTGTGGAAACACCACTCCGAATTTCATGCGTCCTTTCGTCAGTCCCAGCCCCATTTCCGAGCGGCCTTGTCCCAGAGGCCCCAGCATTCCTGGGCCAGGCCGTTGGAGGTGAGGGCGATTGGGAGATTCGAGTCCTTCCCGCTGGCGCTCGGCCGGATGGGTTGATCGTTGGCATACCACGAGGACTTCACGATGCCCTTGTACGGGTAGTCGGGGTCGCCTGACGGTTCGATGACCGTCGAGTCGATGTGGACGCGCCATTTGACCGTTGGGCCCTCCTCAGGGCCGGGCCCCGAGAAGAGCAGGTCTTCGCCGCTTCGCTGGAAGTCCTTGACGGCGCGATTGGCCGCGAGCTGTTGCGCAAATGACTCGCGCAGGCCATCGACGCCAGGCTTCCCGTCCCCGCATCCGGCTGTGGCCAGTGCGATGACTGCTGCAATCTGGAGAAGTCGATTCTTCATCTCTTCGATTCCGTTTCTCGGCTTCGAGCCGGGGAGTACTGAAAACGACCGGCCATTTCCGTGTACGAGGCGCCCCATTGCTGAAGCCGTCTGATGAGCTCGGGATCGACGCCGGCTGCCGTCAACAGCGGTGCGGATTCCCATGGCTTCCCGCCAACGATACTTTCGTAGCGCGCTGGCGCAGCGTAGCTGCTCTCCGAGAGGCCGGCCCTGAAGTATCGATCGATCCGATACTGCTGGTTCTTGTCCAGCCACGCCCCCAGAAGCGACTCGGTGATTGACCGCTTCTCGTCGCCGGAAAGGGGCTGAAACATCGGCGCCCATGCAGCCTTCACCATGATGGTGGGATCGACGGTCTGTCCAGGACGCCACCCTTGCGCTACGTCTTCTGGTCCAACGCCTGAATCGGTCGACTGCATCGCCTTGATCAAGGCGATCAACACCCGGGCGGGTTCCGGTCGTCGGCTTTCGCTGAAGAGATCCTGGAACCCACCGATCACGTAGAGCCAGTCGATGGGCAGCCGGTTGCGGTGCCGGTGACTGCCGCTATTGAGGAGTATCTGCAGCTGGTACCAGGACGCGTTGAAGTACTCGTTGGTCAGTGCACTGCCGCCCATGCCCGACGGGCCGCCGGGAATATTGACCGCGGCCGGAGAGGTCGCCGCTGGAATCGTGTTGAACCAGGTCCGTGCCTCGCCAGTCGGCCCGAACAGTTCGCGTCCGCGCCCTTCGAGGCCAAACTCCTGAGTCATCTCCCAGGTCTTGACGAGCTGCCAGAGCTCGGTGGAATACGCTCGCAGCGACAGGTCCGGCGACCAGTTGACCGCTTCGCCCTCAACGTACGGCTTGAGCAGCGCGCGGCGCGCCTTCGTCCAGTTGTCGAAAGACGTGACGACGCGACCCGACGAGATCAGGGTGGAAACGCCGGGCGACGCCAACGCACCACGCAGCGACTGTCTCGAGGGGCGGTCAGTCGAGCCGTAGAGTCTTGAGAATTCGCTGTTCTGGAAGGCCTGACCCCATGCATCCAGCGGATGCACGCGAGGGAGCCAGTGGTTCCAGTCTGGTAGCTGCAGGGAGATTGGGATCTCGCGGGGATTCAGGTTTCCATCGGGATGAACGGCACGTCGCCGAGCCGCCGCATCTCCATCGGAGGCAAAGATGAATGGCAGGGTGGCGCGGTCATCGTCGAGCGCCCATGACAGCCCTGCTCCCGCCGCCCAGTTCTCGACCGGTTGCGCGTCCAGGCCGGGACCCGGCTGATAGGGAGGATTCCACGGGCGGCCGGGGCTTGGAACGGGCAGCGACCGGATGTAGCTGGCGATCTGCCGGCCCTGCAGATCCGAAAGGCCATGAAAACGGGATCTGGCTTCAATCGATGCGTTGGAGAAGCTGAAGTACTTGAGATCCCGGCCGTCGTGGGCGTGGCAGTCCGAACAGTGGGCGCGAATCTTCGGGGCATTGGGGAGCGCGTTGGCATTCAGCTGAGCGCCCCGCCAATGCTCCTCGCCGGCCCGGATGGAGTCGGGATCGGAGAGCGGCGGCGCCCATGTGCCAGGGTCTTCCTGCGTGAATGTGTCCGGCTGCAGAATCGATCTCGAGTCGTCGGTCAGGAGATTGAAAGCCAGGACGCGAAACCCGCTGGCGACGCCATCGGTCTGGTTGAACCGGAACCGAATCGCGTTGGCGCCCTCGACCACGGTGTCCGCCGCGAGCGCCAGGGTCACCTTCAGTGTCGAGAATCCGCCGCCTATTCCGCCGTAGCTGCTGCCCGGCGCGGCGACGGCGACCGTCTCGTTGCCGAACGACACCCAGGCGCTGTTGTTGACCTGCACGCTCACCATGCCGGTGTAGCTCAGTCCGTGGATCTGCATCCACAGCGACCGAACCTCGCGCGCGCGCCCGGCCGGAACCTCGACCGTCACACTCGACGTAGTGCCGCTCTCGCCCACGACTTCGACCGGCAGCGTCACGGTCACCGCAGCTGCGACGTTCACCAGGTGCTCCACGAACACGGTCGCTGCGAGCGCCATGGCAAGGAGCTGGGGTCTCGCTCTGGAGATGTCCATTTTCTGCGGCCGGCGTCGGGCCAGTATACGCCAGCCGCGTTTGCCCGGCCCCCCCCCAGGGGGGGCCGGAATCAGAATCCCGCAGTCTGAAATCTACAATCTGCAATTTCACGCGTCAGGAATGGCGTCCCAAAGCATGCCGAGTTGGAACCAGATCGCGGATTGGCTCCGGTCGATGGCCGAACTGCGGAGAGCCGGTATCAATGCTGCCTAGCCACTGGTGGCAATGCATCACAAGGGCTGCTTGCACGTGACGCTGAGACCTGTGGCGGCTCAATCCGGTAGTGTCGCCGCCAGCCAGAAATGCCGGTTGAGCGCCAGAGTCAGCATACTGTCGCAGGTTGAGTGCAAGCGGCCGGTCAGACGCGACAAGGTGAGGACCTTGACGAACTCCTCCGCACCCTTGACGAGGGGAAACTACGGTCGGCCCCGATGAAGATCAACAGGTTGCGGCACAGTCAATCCTCCGATACAGTCCCGTAACTGTATCGTTGAGTTCTAGACGTGGTACGCCACGGTGTTGACGACCAAGCTGAGCCACCCAAAAAATCATGGCATTACTTTCAAATCTCCTCAAAGGCGACGCGAAACTCGCGGCGTGCCAGATCAACGATGCTGCACACCTGACGATTGGCGCCAGGGGTGAGCACGTCGCGAAAGTGCAGTTCGCGCTGTTCGCCCTCGATTCGTCAGCCATCGACAGGAATGAAGTGCGACTCCAGACGTACGGACCGTCCACGGCCAAAGCCGTCCTGGCTTACAAAACAAAGCGCAAGATCATCAACACCGCCTACCAGAACACCCCCGACAACATCGTTGGCAAGATGACGATCACCCGGCTCGATCTGGACATGCGGTTCTTTGAACAGACCCATCGAGGGTTTGGCGAGTGCGGTCCGGCACCAAGCGTTGCTGGTGCGCCGGCAGTGCTCGCGGGACTTCAACCGCGCAGTTCCGGTCTCGTGGGCGGGCCAGGCGGGAGGCTGACGCAGCTGTCAAAGACCCTTCACATCTACTGCTCGATCACGAGCAAAGCGTCCTCCGAGGGCGGGTTTCCTCTGGCAAAGCAGATCCAGAAAGCCAAGGACGTGCTGTCGCCACACGGGCTCACGCTGACGCTGGAGTTCGGCGGGAGCAGCGGGTTCGCCGACACGATCACCTTTCCCTATAGCCTGGTGCTCGACGACGACGTGGCGCAGTTGCGCAAGGCGTCGGAAGCCACACGGGCGGGCTCCGAGAAGATCGTAAGAATCATCGCCTGCCCGCGGTCGGTGAATGCGCCCATGGGGGAGACGTTTCGGACCGTCACGGTCGGGGGCAAGCTGTTCCCGGCGTTCGCGGTGCTCAACTCGAACGCCGTCGCATCCGACGGCGCGACGCTGATCCACGAGATGATCCATGCCGCGCACAGCGGGCCGGTGCCGCACGACGGCGAAGCGAACAGCGTGTTTTTTGGAGAGCCCAAAGCCGGCCAGGGGGCTGTGGAACGAACGATGCTCAAGTCAGATCGCGCTCTCACACTCTCGAAGGCGTTCTTCGCTACCTAGGCCGAGGAAAGTTTGGCGTCCCCAACGGGAACCGTTGCCTCGGGGATTCCGTTTTACCGCCTGTTTCGAGCCGCCTGATGGCTCTTGCCGGCACCGGCGCTCTCCTCGAGGCGCCGGCCGTCCCGGTAGTACCGGATCCACCACACACCGCGGCGTTTACGTACTTGGCCCATTCCAGCCCTCCGGACCAATCTTCTTCATCATGTGACGAATGATGCCCTCTCGATCGCCTTCAAGCGTCAACCGTTCCAGCTCCAGATCGGGCTCAGCCGCGCGCACGCCCGCGAGCAGTTTCTCCAGACAAGCGACCTGGCGGGCCTGTTCCACAGGGAAGCCGCCAGGAATACTGAGCTCATCATCTCTGGCACGAACGGACCAGTACAACCACGCTGACTCGATCGCCGCGAGCTTTTCCGCCGACGACAGCTCACCGTCAGGGTCGACGGCGGCCTTGATGCGATCGAACGACTCCCAGATTTTCGCGTGGTTCATGTGGTGATGTCCTTCCCTCGCCTATTTCGCCCGCGGTAGGGGCTGATGCTCCGTCAACCACTGGTCAAGATCTGCCCGGCGAAACCGATACCGCTTGCCCATCCGTCCGTACGGCAGCCGCTGTTCGCGCAGCAAGCGATACAGCGCCGACAACGACCCGAGGCCCAGGTGACGCAGCGCCTCCTGAGGAGTGATCCAGCCGTAGCGGAACTCCGCGTCAGCGTTCATGGCCCCATCCCTCGCCCAGAACGGCTCGGCGGTCATCGCCTGCTGATCGTACGAGCCAGCCCGAAGCCCATCGCCAGGCCCAAGTGATACGCCGCGGCGATCTGTGGCGTGTAGATGTCGCAGGCGATGTCCATCGGGTTGGTGTCCTTTATTGGCGCGCAAGATTCCAGTGCTTTGCTACCTCGCTCATAATTCTCGCGATCCGCCTTCGAGAGCTGGTCAATCACGATCGTATAGAGACCCGCGTCGTCCGGACCGTAGACGAGGTCCACCCCGCAGGTGGCGAGGAGGCCGGGGGCCAGCGCCTCCGCGTTCTTGATGTCTCTGAGCAGCTCGCTGCTCGGGGACGCGGTGGCGAGGAGTTTACTGAGGGCGATCATCGGGCACCTCCCGCCATCCGTCGACCCACCTCAAGACCAAGCCTGTACGCCGCTTCTGCGTGACGCGCATCGAGCGCCCACGTGGCGCGCTCCAACGAGTCGAACGCCGCCTGGCCGAGTGCGCGGTGAAGCTTCTCGCAGATCTCTCCGTAGGCATGGTAGACCGTTCCGTAGTCAGGATAGATTTCCTTGGCGAGCGCCTCGGAATGTAGGTTGACGCGTTCGAGCGAGCCGGCGTACAGGCGCTCTTCGATGAGTTCATTCGCAGCTCTCGCGATGAAGAACCGGGCGCTGGTTGGGACCCAGGCCGTATTGGTCGTCGCCCACGTGGGCTCCACGGGTGTCTTTGGCTTCGCCTTCGACATTCTGGCCTCCGGAGAGAAGGCCGGCGGGTCTCCTGCTAGAATGGCAGGAAGATCCGTCGGTAGTTCATGCTACTGACGTTTCTAGGACCGCTTGCGCGTTCGTGCGCGCGGGCGGTCCGTTTTCACGCTGACACCCTTCGACTCCACCCACATCAGAATCGCACGTCGGATCTGCTCTGACTGCGGGATCCCGTCACGCTCCTTCACTTCGCGGAGAGCGTCGAGCAGCTCGTCGTCGATCCGATACGTGGAGGCAGTCTTAGGACTCATCGTGTGTTGCAGTGTATTGCACTAGGTGCAACGAAGTCAAATCCATGTAACCCAAGGACTGCTGAGGGCGACGCGCGAATAGGCATCGAGAACGGAAACGGGAATCCTAACCGAGATGATCGTCATCTGCTCGGACGATGGCCGACCACGTCTCAATCGTCTGACTCGTGCCGATGAGACGGCGTCCTTCATGTCCAGGCCTCCGTGTTGGAGCGTCGGGAGTTCCGCGGGCGCCGCCCCGCCGCGGCTAGGCGGCTGCACTGGGCGATCTCGGCGAGGCGACATGCTTCGATCGCGATCGACGACCAGCCGGACGCGTGCAAAATGGACAAGCGCGCACGATAGACACAGCCCGATGCGCCATCGAACGCACGCGGCACGAACTGCGCGAGGATGCCGTCGTCGTCTCGCTCGCGGATGGCGCCGGGGATGATCATCGCAACGGCTTGCCGTCGTGTAAACGGCGGCTGCAGCGTCGGCGTCCACTGCACGCACACCGACGTCTCGTCTCTCAGCGGTAACCGGTGACGCAGCAGCTCTCGCAACTGGACGCCAGCCTCCTCGGCGGTGAGGCTGTCCTCGAGATCGACCGTCACGACGAAGGAGATCCTCATGGCAGCAGACGTCGCATCACGCGGACGCCGCTCTCAGCCGCTCCCCACATCAGCCCCGAGAGAAAGCTGAAGAACAGCAAGCCGAGGCAGAGCCGGAGCACCGCCGCGAGCGTGACCCCGCCCTTCATCCCACTCTGTAGCCCGTCCAGAAAGTTCTGCTTCACCGTGCTCATGGTAGTTTTCACCCTGTGGCCGCCACCCGCCGGATGGTCGTTTGCAAGCCGGCCACGTCGCCCAGCTTCAAGGCGTTGACGACGGCCTGCGCGGTCTCTTCGGTGCTGTGGGTGTGAATGTGAATCTCGGCCGGCGGACCCGAGCGGCTGGGGAGCGGCGACGGCTGATACACCGGGGGCGGCGTGTAGTGGACACTCCGATCGCTGAAGAGATGGCCGATCGATTCAAAGAGCCAGTTGATCCCGAAGCTGAGCAGCGTGTTGGCGAGTGAGGCCCCGAAGCTGCCACCGAAGCCGCCGCCCGTCCCAAACGCCGCCTTCCCGGCGGCCTGCCCCAAGGATTGACCGATGACGTTGCCCAGCGAAGCGCCGAGCGACTGCCAGACGGAGCCCCCGCCCATGGCCGCCCCTGTGACGAGTTGCCCGAACTCATTCCCCATGAAGCTCGACCAGCTCTCACCGAAGCCCCGCTGGCCAGCTTTTGCCTGTTGCCGCGCGATGTCCTCCCACATCTTCTGGCTCGATTCAAAGCCGGGGAGCGTCGACGGATCCAGCAGGCTGAGCGGCTCCTCATTGATCGGACGCGTGCCAGCCGGATTGTCGACGCCGCCAGGTAACGAGGCCGCGATCACGCCGCCGAGGTGCGTCCGCGCCTCGAGTTCCTTGGTGATGGCATCCGTGACGGCCTGGTGGGCTTTGGCGAGCTGGTACTGGTACTCGTTTTCACTGGCAAAGAAGTCCCGCGCGGACTCCTGCACCTTCGCAAACATCTTGAGATCGGCCTCGGCGTTCTCACGCATCGCCTTCGTGGGGACAGCGGCGTTCGGGCCGTCCGTCTGCTGCGTGCCGCGCGACACGAGGAACGGCGTGATGTCCGGTGGGGTGGTCTCGGCGAGGAGTTTCGCGAGCGCGTTCGTGCTCGCCCCGACGCGCAGGCCGCTGTTCGTGAAGTCCTTCACCATCGCGGTGAAGAGGGACCAAGGTGAAATGCCGCGCTCGACCGCGTCGGTAAGCACATTGAACCCTTCCGCGGCGGGTCCGATGATATTCGACGTGATCATCGCCGACATGCTTTTCTGAGTCCGCTTGATGGCCTCGTCGTACTGGTCCAGCGCGTCGATGCTTTCGCTCGTCACCACCGTGTTGTGTTCACGCCACTTCGCAATCGCGCCGTCGATCCCTTCCGCCGCGCCGGCCATCGCCATCCCGAGCCGTGATCCGAAGATCTCCGCCGACGTATCGTCCCGCAGCCCACCCTGGAGTTTCGCGAGGCCGCGTTCCATCGCGAGAAACAGCTCCTGCCCTTGCAGGCCGGCCACGTCCTTCAGCCGCAGGCCCATCGTGGCCAGCGCATCCGCGATCGAGTCATCGCCGTGGGCAATCTTCCGGCTCAGCGTGAACAGCCCTTTGCCGAGCGTGTCCGCGTCCACGCCGAATTCGGACATCGCCCCGGCGAGGACCTGCAGCTCTTCGACGTTGACGTGGGTCTGTTGCGAAAGGTCCTTGAGCGCCGAGGCCTCCTGAATGGTGCCGCCAATAAAGTTCGTCACCGCGCCCAGCGACAAGCCGATCCCGACCGCCCCCGCGAGATCCGTCAGCGAGTCGCGCAACCCGTTGATGCTCGCCTTCGCCGTCGTCGCGCGCTCGCCCACGTCTCGGACACCACCCCCGAGCTTGCTGAAGGTGGCGTCCGCCAGCTGGGCCCCGTCGACCGTGATCTTGATCTTGGCGTCACTCATGGTTCGCGTTCGCCTTTCTCACGAGCTCGTCGTTCAACACCGATCGCACCAGCGCCAGGCCTTCGAGGAGCCAGGCCTCCTGCTCCCCGATCCCGCCGGCGCGCGGCCAGCCGATCAGCCGGTACTGCGGGACGCCCATCGCCTCGTAGACCACGTCATGGGTCACGTCGAACCACGCCAAGATCGTTTCCACCGTCGGCGTGAACGCCAACACCGGACAGGTCGTCGTCGTCAGCCCGCCGCGGCCAGGTGCCCGCCAGACGACGCGGGCGGTGCCATTCCCTAGAACACGCTCTCGTCCATTGCAGCCTCGGGCGCCGCAGTAGTCGAGCGCTCGGCACTTCCCGCAATCGGTCCCGGTCTGTCCCCACCGCGTAGCGGGATCGACGGAGCCAAGCCAGGCTCTGAACCGCGCGGCGAGTTCGAGTTTTTTCGGATGTGATCCTCGAGGCGGTTCGTCCTGATGATCGCGGCCATCGCTGCGCCGAGGATCTCCGCCCGCGCGTGAAACATTGCGATGAACCCCGCGCCGTCCGTCACGGGTTGGCCATTCAGTTCAAGCGCGCCTTCCGGAACTGTGATGTAGGAGGAAATGGATTCTTCAACAAACCGCTTGAAGTCGGCGTCGACGCGCGCGCGGTCCTCAGCGCCCAGCGGCGCCAGGTCCTCGCCGCGCGGTCTGGCTTTGGCGATCTGCGCGTTGAAGGCTTCCAGTTCGGTCTTATTGAGGCGCTTGATCCGCACAGGCACCTGAATGGCATCCGGCTCGTCGACGAGCGCGATCGTGGTCTCGAACACCGCCGTCAGTGACACCAAGGGCCTCGCTGATGCCGGCATTGGAGGCTTGTTGGTTTTCGTGGCCATCTTGTCTCTCATCTCATCCCTTTCTTCCCTCTTCCTACAAAAGTCCCGCGTGCCGCGCCGCCAGGGAGTAGGTGTCCTGGCGGGCGGCTTGGGTCCGGGCCCGCGGGAGCCCGGTGGGACGCTGTTCGCGCGGGAGGCACGCGCTGTCCAGCGGGGACTCCCACCGTTCAGCGCGTCAGACGCGTCCAGTCCGCAGGTACTCCGACGGCGCGACGCGCGGCTCGCGGATGCCAATGGCGCGTTGCGCCAGGTACTCCTGATCGTTCTGGCGATTGACCGCGGCGATCCGTTCCTGCTCCTCACGCGTCCGCCGTTCCTGCTCGCGCCGTTCACGCGCGGCCGGCAACAACTGCATGACGATGGGCGGGTCGAAGGCGGCCGCAGTATCGACGAGCTGCGTGTGCTCGTCCTCCTTTGCGCGGATCCTGGCGTCTGCCTCCGCGATCAGCCGCAGGCGATCCGCGATCGGCGGGCCGGCCTCGTACGCCTCGCTCCGGATGATCTGTTCGAGGCGCTCCTTCATGAGCGCTGGTGCAAACGCGCAGAGGTCCATGAACGGGGTATGTCCCACCGGCGCCGGCGGGCGGTACAGCCCCGGCGGCTTGGGGACGTACGTCCCGTCGCCCTGGAGGTAGAGCTCGCCACCGAACGCGTGAACGACGCCACGGCGATACTCGGCCGCGGCCTGCGCCGCGTACGCATCGACGCAGGCGCGCATCTGCTGAACGACGTCGTCGACAGGCGGAGGGAGGTTCGTGATCTTGTCGCGCTGGTTGATCTCCTCCCGGTGCTCCGCGCGGAGTTTCTGCTCCGCGGTCGAGAGGGCCTCCATCGCGGCACGCGCCGCCGCGCTGGCGCTCTGCGCGGTCTGCACGGCTTCGTCAACCGCCTTGCTTCTGGTCATTTCGCTCCTCCAGCCGGCGGCGCTGCCGCCGGTGCATTTCGTCTGGCGTAGATGTCCTTGGCGCGCAGGTCGTGGCCCCGACGCCGCGGGACCTGGCCATCAGGATCCAGGCCGCCATCGATCTCGACGTCGTCACGCTGCGCCGTCACGATGGCGAGTTGTGCCTTGACAAGATCGACGGGGACCGCAGCGGTGATGTAGCCCTCCGCCAGGTCGGGCAGGTTCACGAGACGACACACGGCCCGGATCTCCTTCGCGTGCGCGACGCGCGACTTGACTGTCTCCATCGTGGCCCCGAGACTGATCAACCCCTCCGCCAGGGCGAGACACCCGCCGGCGCGGCAGATCTGGAGGACCTGGGCCGCAGACGCCGCGACCGGGACCGGCGCCGGCAGGGGGAGGGGATTCGCGAACGCCGCGACGCGATCGCGGTAGCGCTCCGGCGCCTGGAGCCTGGCCAGGGCGGCCGGCTGAAACCGCGCGGCCATGTCGACCGGCTCGGCGATCTTCTCGGTGGCGAAGCCGTTCGCGATTGTCTCGTCCGCGTCCAACCAAGTGGTGGCGGCCATCATCGCCACGAGCTCCTCGGTGCTCTTCGGCGAGACCCACTGATACGCGACCACGATCGCGTCGCGGATCTTGTCGAGCGCGTCGGCCATCTTGCGCATGTCCGCGGCCGTGCCCACTTCTATTGAAAACGGTTCATGGATCATGAAAATCGCGTTGGCCGCGATTCGAATTGGGTTGCCGGCGCACGTGATGATCGTCGCGGCGCTGGCCGCCAGCCCTTCGATCGTGACGACCACCTGGCGCCCGTTGTGCAGCCGCTGCGATCGCAGCGCGTTGGCAATGACCGAGGCGTCGAACGGATCCCCTCCCGGACTGTTCACTCTGACGTTGATCGTCTTGACCGATTTCGGCAGCGCCGTCAGTTCGTCGATGAAGGCCTTCGCCGTGACGGCGGTGTCGTTCCAGAACGACCGGCCGATCTCGTCGAAGATAAACAAATCCGCGGCGCTCTCTTCAGCCTTCGCGTCGAATCGAAACCACGTTCTCATGTGACTCCCTCTTGTTCTGTGTGTTTCAGCCAACGCACGGCTGACACACCGGCCAGTCGATACGACACTCGCGGCAACCGCCGTAGCCGTGGTGCGCTGCGATCAGGTGCTCCGCGACGGCGACGACGTCCTCGAGCACCCGCCGACAAACGAGGCATGGCCGGCCGGCGTCGCCACGATGGCAGGAGCGCGCGCGATCCCAGCGCAGCGCCAGGGCTCGCGAGAACCGCATCGTCCGGCCGCGGCCGCCCCACTCCAGCACCGCGCTCGCGAGCCCGTCCGGCAGCGCCCGCGACACGCTGTCCTGATGTAGTCCGAGAAGGTCTGCCAGTTGCCGGCGGGTCAGCGCGTCGGCCTTCTCGGTTCTCATGTCGCCTTGAGCTCGTCTCGCCATCGCTGTTGTTGACACCCTATAGAGCGCCTAGAACCTAGGGATTCCCGGCGCCTCGTCGACCCGATCTGGGATGCGCGATCGCAGGAGCCTGTCGACCCCTCTCCGACATCTGCAAGCCAATTGAGACGACCGCGTCGCGATGTCACTCGCTCGTGCCTCCATCACCCGTGGGCTCCGTGCCGCTGAAGACCAGCTCGTGCTCGAAATTCGAGAGGAACGCTTCCTCGGCCTTGGCTTCCCCGAGCGATCGATAGCGAAGGAATGGCCGCGAGACGCTTGGGCCGTGCAGCTCAATCAGCGGCAAGCGCGGGCGGCGATGGGTGGCTGGGATGTTGTTCAACGCCGACGCTCGGATAAACACGCCGCGGTGCCCGCTCTTCATCGTCGCGAGGAACGCATTGGGATTACGGCCGACGCTGCCCGGGAGTCGGTAGCTGACGCCGCGCCCCTTGCCCCGTGACGGCTCAGGCCCACGGGCGTTGAAGGCGACGAGGGGGATCCGCTTCAGGCTCGCGGCCAGGGCGGCCGCCGGAATGCCCGTGGTTGCCTTCGTAAGCGTCAGGGCCTCGCGCACGTCGCGAGACTTGAGCCCGGTGTCCTGAGCCACGGCCCGGATCATGGCGGTTCGAGCGGCACCAATCGAACGGTTGAGCGCGCGGACGATGGCCCGCTGGATGCGGCCTGGCGCATCGGTCGCCAGGATCTGCACTTCCCGGTCGTCGATCTGGACGGTGATCATGGCCGTTCCTCTTCATGACGAGTGACGGGTCGTGACGTCACTTCTGGTTTTCTCCTACGCGAGAAGAAATACAAGAAGGGTTTACGGAAGTGATGGGTTGACTCGTCACTGTCATCCCCACAACGTGCTCTTGATCAGCGCCACGCTTTCGTACACCTTCCCGGTATTCGTATGCCGCCGGCTGAACTTCTCAGCCAACCGTCGGCCGAAGTCCTTAGCAGTCAAGCGTTCGAGCTTTGACAGCCGTTGCCTGTCGGCCCACTTGCCATAGGCTTCGAACAGCTCCGAGCCGCGAGTGACGGCAGTGACGGAAGATTCGCAACACTCGGCGACGAAATCAGCCAACGGGTCGCTATCGGTCCGGTACTCGTCCGTGGCGTCACGCACGGCCGCCGGTTCGCCGAGGCCGTCACGCTGCCAAGCCAGGCAGCCCTCGATCAGCCAGTTCAGAATGCCGGGTCCTTCGTGGGCCTTTAGGTAGTCCTCGAGATGTTCATCACGCATCGACCCTTCGAAGCACCGGGTGAACGGCACCAGCTTCAGCCGGCGCCAGAAGCCATGCGAGTTGTCCGCCACGACGGGCTTCGTGTTCGTTGCCAGAATGAACTTCGCCGACGGCGTGAAGGTGAACCCCTCGCCGTAGAGATACCGCGCGGTAATGGGGTCGTTGCCCGTCAGCGCCTTGATGCGCGGTTCGTTGAGACGGACTTCGCCGGATTCACTGGCCGTGACGAGTCGTCTTCCGTCGAGAGCCGCCAGGTCGTTCGGGATGGTCGAGCGCTGCTTGAGTTCGAGGGTCGAGAAGGACATGTTCGCGAAGTAGTCGCCGAGCACGTGGGCGACGAGGTGCATCAGCACGCCCTTACCGTTCCCACCGCCGCCCCAGAAGAGCGCGAGGACCTGTTCATGTGTGAAGCCTGTGCACGCGTATCCCAAATACCGATGAATGAACCCCATGAGTTCGCGATCGCCATCGAAGATCTCGTCGACGAACCGCGTCCACCGCGGCGCCGTGGCCGTCGGATCGAAGCGCACGCCGAGCGTCCGTGTGATGCGATCGGCTGGGTCACCGGGTCGCAACGTGCCCGTCCGCCAGTCGAGTACACCCTGCGGCGCCACACCGGTCAGCCAGGGGTCCGCGTCCCAGCCCTCGCCGTTGTCCGCGATCGGTGGGAAGTTCTTGGCGAGACTGATGAGTTTGTCGAGGGCTGGCTTGGACTCCTGCGCGAGCGTGAATTTCAACACTTTTTCTTTGAGCTTGCGATCGGCGATCTCCAGCGCGCTCGCTTGGCGCCCGCGTACGAATTCGAGCGCCAGCCGGTAGATCATCCCGTCGCGGTCCTCGCGCCAGATCGACCCGTCATAAATCTGCCAGCTTCCATTGCCTCGGCGGTGATTGCATTTGACCTGCAGGCCGCCGTACGTTTCGGCGAACCGCTGGGCATGGCTCGCATCCGTGAGGGCCTCGGCCACGAGGGGATCCACCCGCCCGGACGAGAAGCCGACGTCGACGGCCGCCAGGGCGCGCGGGCTCATGCGGCCACGGCCTCCTGCGTCAGACGCTCTCGAAGCTGTCGATACTCGTCGAGAAGACGCAGGTGTCGGGCGCGCGCGGCTTCCTGCTTCACACTGAGATCGTGCAGGGCGGCGAGCGCGAGTTGGAGCAGCTCGCGGTAGCGGACGACGTCACCCTCAAGGCTCGCCACTCGCTCGAGCAGCTCGGCCTCGCTGGCGACGAGCACCTCGATCACAAGATCGCGATAGTCCCGGAGCGGAGAGCGTGGATCAGGGTTTGATAGAATCGACAAGTTCGCGGCCTCCACCGCGGACGATGCGGCCGGCAGCGTGTTCCAGACGCTCCGGCCGTTCGTGTTTCTGCGCCTGCTGGCGTTGCCAAGCCGAAACCAAGGCGCGCGCCAGGCCAGACACGATCTGTGCCCGCGCGACGGCCGGCATGTGGCCGCGGCCCATCACCGGCTCACTCCTGCACCTACGCGGGCGCGTTTCTCGTCGAGTGCCCGCGCGCGAGCCCGCGCAACACGCTCGACGTCGGACTTGCGATAGAAGCGCCAGCCGTAGGACGTGACATGCACAGGGTGAAGCACGCCGGCGCGCTCAAGGCGCCTCACCGTCTCGTCCGATGTCCCGAGGATTCGGGCGGCCTCGCAGACGCTGCTGATGTTCATGACGAAGCACACGGTAGCAGTAAAGAGTCACGGTGGCACTCTGTTACGTATTGACAGGACCGTGCCCGTTATGAAATAGTCGCGCGCAAATGAATCCGCGAACAGAGAAGGCCGTGGTTAGAGAAGTGCCCCCGGGACAGGTGCCGCCCCAATTCAAAGGCCTGCTGCCTGCGTCCAGGCGGCTGTACTGGATCGAGGCGCCGATCGGCGATGCGTGGGTGGCTGCGTACCGGATTGTCGTGCTCGACGGGCGGCCGATAATCGCTGAGCTCCGCGTCTTTCCCGCAGAGCCACGCATTGGCGACCGAGAATTTGGGCCGGGCGAGTGGAGCGGCTCGTTCAACGCAACTGCCTCCGTGCCTGGTCAGGGCATCACCGCGGGTCTCGTGAAGAAGAAGATTCAGGTTTCAATCCCGATCGATCACATCACGGAGATTAGAGCGAAGATGCAAGCTCTCGCGGAGCAGCACTGGGGCATTACGCGGAGTTCTCGAGGACGGAAGCCGAAACCAGCGTTGTTTTATGCAGAGGTCGCGCGCGACTACGTGAACGCGTTGACGGCCGGCAGCCGACAGCCGGCCGCTGACCTGGCGAAGGCTCGTGGGATCAGTCGCGCGCTGAGTCGCGCGCTGGTGAGTCGTGCGCGTGCGATGCGCTTCCTTGAGATCGCAGCGGCTGGACGAGCGGGCGGGGCGCTGACAGACGCCGCGAGACGAGTGCTGCAGGGTGCCGCAAGAGCGTCATCGAAATCGAAGCGGAGGACCCGACGATGAAGGCCGCTATCTACGCGCGCAAATCGACTGAGCAGACAGGCGTCGCCGACGATCAGAAGTCCGTCACGCGCCAGATCGAGCACGCCCGATCGTACGCCATGCGCAAGGGCTGGACGGTCGACGAATCCTGCATCTTTGTCGACGATGGCATTTCCGGCGCGGAGTTCGCCAACCGGCCGGGCTTTGTGCGGCTGCTCAACGCGCTCAAGCCGCGCGCGCCGTTTGAGGTGCTGGTGGTCTCGGAACTGTCGCGGCTCGGCCGCGAACAGCTGGAAACCGGCTACGCCGTGAAACAGCTCTCGCAGGCGGGCGTGCACATCTACTCGTACTTGGAGGATCGTGAGGTCCTGCTCGACACGCCGACCGACAAGTTCCTGATGTCGGCCGTCAACTTCGCCGCCGAGATCGAGCGCGAGAAGGCGCGGCAGCGGACCTACGATGCGCTGGCGCGCAAGGCGGAAGCCGGACACGTCACCGGTGGCCGCGTCTTCGGGTATCAGAATGTCGAGATCGTCACCGCGGACGGCCGCCGGTCGCACGTGGAGCGGACGATCGCCGTCGACGAGGCTGAGGTGGTGGGCCGAATCTTCCGGCTGTCGGCCGCCGGCCACGGCGTGAAGGCGATCGCGAAGCAGTTGAACGACGCGGGCGCGCCGGCACCCCGCGCGCAGCAGGGCCGCCCATGCTCATGGGCCCCGTCGTCCGTCCGGGAGGTCCTCTTTCGGCCGCTGTACCGCGGCGAGATCGTCTGGGCTCGTACGGCGAAGCGGAACAAATGGGGACAGCAACGCCAGCACGCCCGGCCGGAACGCGAGTGGCTGCGACGGTCGGCGCCGGCGCTCCGGATCATCGATGAGACGCTGTGGGACGCCGCCCATGCACGACTAACAGCGGCCCGGGCGATCTATTTCCACACGAACAAGGGGCAGGCCTTCGGACGGCCGGCGCTCGGCACGCCGTCAAAGTACTTGCTGACCACGCTGGCGCTCTGCGGGTGCTGCGGTGGCCCGCTGAAGGTGCGCTCGCGCAGTCACGGCCACGATCGCAAGCACTTCTACGGGTGCTCTCGCTACCACGAACGCGGTCGAACCGTCTGCCCCAACAGCGCCGACGCGCCAATGATCGACGCCAACGACATCGTGATCGAGGCGTTGCTCGACGACATCATCGACCCGACCATTGTCCGCGATGCCATCGACGAAGCGCTCCGATTGATTCAGGGCGTCGGGGTGCCCGATCGGCGGGACGCGATCGGGCTCGAGCTCGCC
>JBAUGX010000264.1:0-13994 GCA_049679965.1 Vicinamibacterales bacterium | reverse complement strand
CCCAGATAGTGACGCGATGAATTGCTGATGGCGGATTGTTGATTGCTGATTCCTGGATGCTGATTGCCGATTTGTCTTGGCAATGGGCGGTCCACAATCAACAATCAGCGATCAGAAATCAGCAATTCTTTCCGTGATCAATATCCCCGTCCTCCTCGACCGGCTCTGCTACCGTTATCCCACGCTGCTCGTCGACGCCATCACCGAACACGACGTCGGACGCCGGGTTGTTGGCGTGAAGAACCTCACGGTGAACGAAGAGTTCTTCCAGGGACATTTTCCCGGCATGCCCTTGATGCCGGCGGTACTGATGATCGAGTCGCTGTCGCAACTGGCGGCCGTGCTGCTGCTGCACCGGGAAGGCGCGCCCCCCAACGCACGCGTCTACCTTCGCGGCGTGAACGACGCGAAATTCCGCCGCCAGGTGGTGCCGGGCGATCGCCTTCGCCTCGAGATCGTCCTTGGCCGCCGCCGCGCGCGTCTCGCGCGCGCAGGCCGCCGCCTATGTCGGCGATCAGGTGGTCGCCGAAGCCGAGCTCCTGCTCGGTCTCGTGCCCGATCGCACCGCCATTGATCCCACCGCCATCGTCCATCCACACGCGCGGATCGGGGTCGGCACGACAATCGGGCCGTATGCGACTATCGGGCCGCACGTCGTGCTCGACGCCCATTGCCGGGTAGGCGCGTCGGCGGTCATTGACGGGTGGACGGAAATCGGGGAGGGCACGGAGATCTTTCCGTTCGCGTCAATCGGGCTCATCCCGCAGGATCTGAAATTCCAGGGCGAGGTGACGCGGCTCGTGATTGGCCGGCGCAATATCTTCCGCGAGTTCGTCACGATCCATCGCGGGACGCGGGGCGGCGGCGGGGTCACCCGCATTGGCGACAACAACGTCTTCATGGCCTACGCGCACGTCGCCCACGACTGTCAGGTGGAGAACGACACCATCTTTGCCAACGGCGCGACGCTGGCCGGCCACGTGCTGGTCGAGAGCCACGCGACCATCGGTGCGTTCTCCGGGGTCCATCAATTCTGCCGCGTGGGGCGGCACGCGTTCATCGGCGGCTACTCGGTCGTCACCAAGGACGCGCTGCCGTTTGCCAAGACCGTCGGCAATCGCGCCCGAATCTACGGCCTCAATACGCTCGGCCTCGTGCGGCGGGGATTTACCCCCGAGGTCATCGGCAAGCTGAAGCGGTCGTTCCGGTACCTCTTGCAGTCGAAGCTCAATACCACGAACGCCCTGCAGCGCATCGCGCAGGACCGTTCGCTCGGCTGCGCGGAGGTGCAGTACCTGATGGACTTCATCCGCACGTCCCAGCGTGGGGTCATTCTGCGCCGTGCCACCAGGCGCGCCGAGGAAGTCCTGGCCGACGAGTAACGTCGAACACCAGGTTTTCATGTATCTTCGTGCCCTTCGTGATCTTCGTGGTTGAATGTCGATGCGATTAGGGCTCATCGCCGGTAATGGTCGGTTTCCATTCCTCGTGCTGGATGCGGCGCGCGTGGCAGGTCACGACGTGACCGTGATTGCGATCGCCGAAGAGGCGTTCCCTGATCTGGCAGAAGCGGCGGCGCGGCTGCCCGCGGCCGCGCTGCACTGGGTGTCGCTCGGCCAACTGGGGAAGTGCATCAAGCTGCTGAAAGACGCCGGCGTCTCTCGGGCGGTGATGGCCGGGCAGGTGAAGCACACGAAGCTGTTTGCCGACATCATCCCCGATCTGACGCTCCTCGGCGTACTGGCGCGACTGAAGGCGAGAAACACCGACGCGCTGATCGCAGGCGTGGCCGACGTGCTGCGCGAGCAAGGTATCGAGTTGCTCGATTCGACGAAATTCCTCACGCCCCTTCTCGCCCGTGACGGCGTGCTGACGCGGCGCGCGCCGTCAGGCGAGCAGCGGGCCGATCTGGAGTTTGGCGCGCGGATGGCCGATCAGGTGGCGGGCCTCGACATCGGTCAGACGATCGCGGTCAAGGCGGCGGCCGTCGTCGCGGTCGAGGCGATGGAGGGCACCGACGCGGTCATCGCGCGCGCCGGCCGGCTCGCCGGCAGAGGTGTCCGGATCGTCAAAGTCGCGAAACCCAACCAAGATATGCGTTTCGACGTCCCGGTCATCGGCGTGTCGACGATCGCGGCCATGAAGGCCGTCCAAGCCGACGCGCTGTCAGTTGACGCAGGGAAGACGTTGCTCCTTGACGGCGACGCGATTGTTCGGGACGCCGATGAGGCAGGCATCGTGATCATCGGTCGCTCGCCGCAGCGTGGCTGATTTGCGCCATGACCCTCCGAGAGCGCCAGGTCAACGATGTGACGGTGATTGATGTCAGCGGCCGCATCACCGAAGAGGATGGGACCGTCCTCCTGTCCAATACCGTGCGGCGGCTCGCGCAGGCGGGCCGGACCAGGCTCGTGCTCAACCTCCTGGACACCCCGTACATCGACAGCGCGGCCATGGGAGAGATCGTCCGCGGCTACACCACCGCCATGCGCCTGGGTGGTGCGTTGAAGCTGCTGCACGCTCGGGGACGTGTCCACGACCTGCTCGCCGTCACGAGACTCACGACGGTCTTCGAGATCTTCGAGTCCGAATCCGACGCCCTGGCGAGCTTCACGGGTGCGTCCACGTAATGCCCCTCCGCGTAGCCGTCGTCGGCGTCGGCCATCTGGGCCGCCATCATGCGCGCATTTTGTCCACGTTGCCGGGCGTCCGGCTCGTGGCCGTCGTGGACAGCAAGCGTGAGCGTGCGGAAGAGGTCGCCGCGACCCACGGCACCGAGTCCCATGTCGACTACCGCGGCATTCTCGGCAAGGTCGACGCGGTGACGCTCGCGGTCCCGACCGACGGGCATTGCGAAATTGCGTTGGCGTGCCTGGCGGCCCGCGTGGCGGTCCTCGTCGAGAAGCCGATGGCGGGTAATCTCGCCGAAGCGGACGCCATGATTGAAGCGTCCGCGAAGGCGAACGTCATCTTCGCCGTCGGCCACACCGAGCGATTCAACCCGGCCGTGGCTGCCGCCAGGCCGCTGCTGACCGATCCCCGTTTCATCGAGGTCCATCGTCTCGGCACGTTTCCAGACCGCAGCCTCGACATCGATGTCGTCTTCGATCTGATGATCCACGACCTCGATATCGTCCTGTCGCTCGTCAAGTCGGATGTGGAATCGGTCGAGGCCGTGGGCGTGCCCGTGTTGACCGGGCGGGTCGATATTGCCAACGCCCGCCTCCGGTTCGCGAACGGCTGCATCGCCAACCTGACGGCCAGCCGGATCAGCCGGGACCGGGTGAGAAAGATTCGTTTCTTTCAGCCGATGGCGTATGTGTCAATCGACTACGCGGCGCAGAAGGTTGACGTGTGGCGCCTCGTGCAGGGGAGCGGTCCGATGCCCTCGATTGAAGGCGGCGAGATCGCGGTGACGCCGGAAGAGCCGCTCGCGCGCGAGCTGGCCGACTTTGTCGACGCCGTGGTCGCGCGGCGCGCGCCCCTCGTGACGGGCGCAGACGGCCGTCGCGCCCTTGCCCTCGCGACGCGGATCGCGGATAAAATGTCGATTGAAAACACAACCACGAAAACACGAAAGCACGAAACGAAGATAGATGTACGCTGACCTCAACGACTTTCTGGCCGATCTCGAGCGCCGCAAGCTCCTTTCCCGAGTGGCCGATCCGGTCAGCCCCAAGCTCGAGATCGCGGCCGTCGTCGATCGCGCCTGCAAGTCGCCCAATGGCGGCCCGGCCCTGCTCTTCGACAAGCCGACGGGCTTCGAGATTCCGGTCGCGGCCAACCTCTACGGATCGATGGAGCGGATGTGCCTGGCGCTCGGCGTCAAGACGCTGGACGATCTGGCCCGCGAGATTGATCAGCTCATGACCCCGCAGATGCCCGAAGGCATCATGGACGCGCTCAAGATGCTCCCGATGGTCAATCGGTTGCGCGATCTGATGCCGAAGACCGTCAAAGACGCCCCGTGCCACGAGGTCGTTCGGAAGAACGGCACGCTCGACGAGCTGCCGATCCTGACGTGCTGGCCGGAGGATGGCGGGCCGTTCATCACGTTCCCCCTCGTCTTCACCAGGGATCCGGAATCGGGCGCGCGCAACATCGGCACCTACCGCATGCAGGTGTTCGACGGCAGGACGACGGGGATGCACTGGCAGCGGCACAAGGGCGGCGCGCAGCACCACCGCGTCGCCGAGCGGCTGGGCAAGCGGCTTGAAGTCGCCGTGGCGCTCGGTCCCGAGCCGGTGCTGCCGTACTGCGCGACGGCACCGATGCCCGAGGGCCTGGACGAGTTGCTCCTCGCCGGGTTTCTCGCCAGGCGCCGGATCGAGATGATCAAGTGCGTCACCGTGGACCTCGAGGTGCCCGCCAGCTCGCATATCGTGCTCGAGGGCTACGTCGAGCCGGGCGAGCGGCGCCGCGAGGGGCCGTTCGGCGATCACACCGGGCTGTACTCGCAGCCTGACGAATTTCCCGTTTTTCACCTCACGTGCGTTACGCGGCGGAAGAAACCCACCTACCTCACCACGGTCGTCGGCATTCCGCCGATGGAGGACTACTACATCGGGCTGGCGAGCGAGCGCATCTTCCTGCCGATCATCCGCAAGACGCTGCCCGAGATCGTCGACATGCACTTTCCGGCCGAGGGCATCTTCCACAACCTCGTGCTCGTGTCGATCGACAAGCGATATCCTGGCCACGCGCGCAAGATCATGAACGCGTTCTGGGGCCTGGGTCAGCTGATGTTCTCCAAGACGATCATCGTTGTGGACAAGGACGTGAACGTGCAGGACGTCAGCGAGGTGGCGTGGATCGTCGGCACGCACATGGACCCGGTACGCGACGTTCAGATGACTCGCGGTCCGGTCGACGATCTGGACGACGCCGCAGACCTGCCGGCGTACGGGGGGAAGATGGGGATCGACGCGACGCGCAAGTGGGCGTCGGAGGGGTACACGCGGTCGTGGCCCGCGCGGGTGGCGACCACGGAGGCCGCAGGCCGTCGCGCGGCCGAAATCTGGGCGAAGATCGTTCGATAACATGCCGGTCACCGACACCGAACTCACCAACCTGGCGGCCAGTCACGACATCATCAGCCTGGGCATGCGCGCTGACGACGCGCGCCAGAAGCGCCACGGCCTGCGCACGACGTTCGTCCGCGTCGCCATCGTCTCGGCCGAACCGCGGGCGCCGCTTTCGCTGCCGCCGGCCGCCCGTGAGATTCGCATCCAGGGTCAACCGGCCAGTGCGCAGGCGGCGGTGGCGCGTATCAGGGAAGTCATCGACGCGGCGCACGGAGTGCCGGTCTCGGCCTTCTCGCTGTCCGACCTCGAGGCGCTCGCCGTCCGCGAGACCGTCACCCTGCGATCGCTGCTCGAAGAGCTGCGGGCGGCCGGACTCGAGCTGGTGGCTGAAGCGCCCTTCGATCTCCTCCACGACCCGCGCCGCGCGATCGAGGAAGTCAACATCGCCGGCCTCACGTTGGCCCGGCTCACGGTCCATCGGTCGTCATCCTCGGACGTGCTGCCGCTTCTCAAGGCCGTCGCCGCCGTACAGCGTGGTGTGGCAGTCATCCGGGCGTTCGCACCGCTCCCGCGCACGACGAACCCGGCGATGCCGACGACGGGGTATGAGGATGTGAAGTGCGTGGCCCTTGCGCGGCTGGTGGTCGACAACGTGCCGTCGATTCAGGTGGATTGGTCCCTCTACGGCCCGAAGCTGGCCCAGGTTGCGCTGACCGTGGGCGCCGACGACATCGACGGCGTCTCGCCCGAGGATGACATGACGCAGGGACGGCGGCGGGCGCCGCTCGAGGAGATCCGCCGGAACATCCGGGCCGCCGGGCAGGAGCCGGTCGAGCGGAACGGCCGATTCGAAGTCGTGGCTGGATGACCGCGCCACAAGTTTCCGGCGTGCCGCAGGTGGTGCGCCTCGGCGCCGTCAATTACCTCAACGCGCGCCCGCTGGTCTTTGGCCTCGATCAATCACCGCGCTTCGCCCTGAGGTTCGACGTGCCGTCGGAGTGTGCGCGGCTGCTTCACGCGGGCAGCGTCGACGTCGGGCTCATCCCGTCGGTCGAGTACCTGCACGGTGATGACTACCGGATCGTGCCGGATCTGGCGATTGTCTCGCGTGGCGAGGTGGCCTCGGTCGCGCTGTTCACCAAGCGGCCGATACGGGACGTCCAGTCGATCGCCATGGACACCAGCTCGCGAACCTCGGTCGCGCTCGTGCGCATCTTGTGCGCGAGAAAGTTCAGGATCCAGCCGACGATCCAGTCGCTCGATCCGGACCTGGACGTGATGCTCCGTCGCGCGGACGCCGCGCTCGTCATCGGCGACAACGCGCTGCTCTGGCGCCAGCTCCCAGCCCCCAGCCCCCAGCCCCCGATCGAGAAGATCGATCTCGGCACGGCGTGGACGTCGATGACCGGGTTGCCGTTTGTCTGGGCGTTCTGGGCCGGACGTCAGGATGTCCTGACATCAGACGATGTCCGTACCCTCGTTGCCGCGCGGGATGCGGGGGTCCGGCAGACCGAGGCGATCGCCCGGGCGTATTTCCCGGAGGGACCGGCGCGTCAGGCGCTCGGCGCGCGGTACCTTCGGGACAACATCAAGTACTATTTGCGAGACGAGGAGCAGGCGGGCCTCGAGGCGTTCTACCGCTATGCGCTCGAAGCCGGTGCGGCGCCGGCCGCGCGCGAGCTTCGGTTTTATTGATGTCGATCGATCGCATTGCGGACAAGGTGCGGGCCGGCGGGCGCGTGGACGCCGCCGAGGCCCTCGATCTGTACCGTCACGCACCCACACCTGTGCTCGGACAGCTGGCCGACGCCATCCGCGCGCGCAAGCATCCGGACGGACACGTCACCTACATCATCGACCGCAACGTCAACTACACGAACGTCTGCGTGGCCAGGTGCAACTTCTGCGCGTTCTATCGTCCCGTGGGCTCGCCCGAGGGCTACGTCCTGGGATTCGACGAGCTGTTTCGGAAGATCGACGAGACCATCGCCGTCGGCGGGGGCCAGCTCCTCCTGCAGGGCGGCCACAATCCCGACCTGCCGCTCGCGTGGTACGAAGACCTGTTCCGGGCCGTCAAGGCACGGTATCCCGAGTTCAAGCTCCACGCGCTCTCGCCGCCTGAGGTCATCCACCTCTCGCGGCTCTCGCAGCTTGCGGTGCCGGCGGTGATCGACCGGCTGATTGCCGCCGGCCTCGACAGCATTCCCGGTGGCGGCGCCGAGATCCTCGTTGATCGAGTCCGCCGGCTCCTGCACTGCGACGGCAAGGCGACCGCCGACGAGTGGCTGGGCGTCATGCGCCATGCGCATCGCGCCGGCCTCCGCACGACGGCCACCATGATGTACGGGACGGTGGAGACCGACGAGGAGCGGCTCGAGCATCTGCTGCGGCTGCGCGCGCTGCAGGACGAGACGGGCGGCTTCACCGCGTTCATCACGTGGAGCTATCAGCCCGAGCACACCGAGCGTGGAGGCATGGAGGCGACGGGCGTCGACTACTTGCGGACGCTCGCGACCGCGCGCATCGTGCTCGACAATTTCGACAACCTGCAGGCCTCCTGGGTGACGCAAGGCGGCAAGGTCGGCCAGCTGAGCCTGGCGTTTGGCGCCAACGACATGGGCAGCGTCATGATCGAGGAAAACGTCGTCCGGGCCGCGGGGGCGAGCTACTGCATGGACGAAGTGGAGATCGTCCGCAACATCGAAGCCGCGGGGTTCGTCCCGAAGCGGCGGAACATGCACTACGAGATCCTGGGCGGCCCCATCTTCCGTGAGCGTGAGGTGCCGCGGATGCTCGAGTTGGCCACCTCGCGCGACGAGGGCGACACGCACGTGCCCGACGAGCTCACGAACTATCCCGCCCGCAGCCGCGCCGGCAAACACCTTCGTCTCGTCAATTGACTCGCTATCACGCTCGCTGGGTCCTTCCCATCAGCGGACCGCCGATCCGCGATGCATGGGTGGCCGTCCGAGGCGGCCGCGTCGTCGCTTGTGGAGAGGCGCGCGGAGCGGTGGGGGAGGACGAGACCGCGCGCGAGGTCGACATGGGCCACGTCGCGATCATGCCGGGCCTGGTGAATGCGCACACGCACCTGGAGCTGTCGTACCTGCGCGATGCCGTGCCGCCCGCCTCGGCGTTCGTGACGTGGATTCGGGCGGTTCTGGCCAAGCGGGGCCAGGGGCCGGATCCCGGCTCCCCGCTTGTCCTCGACGCGATCGAGCGTGCGCTGGTCGAATCAGCTGCCAGCGGAACGGCTGTTCTCGGCGACATCAGCAACACCCTCCTGACCTTCGCGCCGCTCGCCCGAAGCCCGCTGGCCGCTGTTCTCTTCTATGAGCTGATTCGCTTTGGTGCGGCCGATTCGCGCGGGTTCGTCGATGCGGCCTGGCGCAGGATTCAGGGTCTCCAGCCGACAGACCGCGTTCGCGTCAGCCTGGCCGCCCACGCGCCCTACTCGGTCGCCCCGTCGGTGTTCCTGGCCATTCGGGAGGCGATCGGTCGCGACCCGTTAGTACCGTGCAGCGTCCACCTCTCGGAATCGGCCGAGGAGTCCGAGTTCATCCGGGCGGGCAGTGGACCGTGGCGCCAGCTGCTCATCGAGTTGGGGGCGTGGGATCCCACATGGGTGGCACCCGGCGTGACGCCCGTCCAGTTTCTCGACGACAACGGATTTCTGGACGATCGCGTGCTGGCTGTCCACGGCGTGCAGATGGCGCCAGCCGATCTGGCCCGCCTGGCCGCTCGCGGCACCACACTCGTCACCTGTCCGCGCAGCAACAGATACACGGGCGCCGGCGCGCCTCCCGTCGAGGCGTTCTACGCATCTGGCGTGCGCATTGCGATCGGCACCGACAGCCTCGCCAGCGCGCCAGATCTCAATGTCTTCGCCGAGCTGGCCGCGCTGCGCGCGCTGGCGCCAAGGGTTCCGGCGGCGCAGCTGCTCGCGAGCGCGACCCTCGAGGGCGCCCGCGCGCTTGGCTTCGGCCGGGACTACGGGACGATCCAGCCCGGGAAATGCGCACGCCTGCTGGCAATCGACGTCCCGGCAGGGACGGCGGATGTGGAAGAATATCTGGTCTCTGGAATCGACCCGAGTCAAGTGAGGTGGGTCGGTGAGGACTCGAATTGCTGATTGCGAATTGCTGATTGCGGATTGATTGTTGATTGAATCGATTAGAAATCCGCCGCAATCATCAATCAACAATCCGCAATCATCAATTCGCTGACGCTATGCTGAAACGCATTTCGGTCTACCTGTCGTTCGTCCGCTTCAGTCATTCCGTGTTCGCGTTGCCGTTCGCGCTGGCCGGGGCGCTGCTCGCCTCGCGCCGTACGCCGGTCGGCTGGGGCACCATCGGCTGGATCCTCGTCGCGATGGTGGCGGCAAGAAGCGCGGCGATGGGATTCAACCGCCTCGTCGACGCCCGCTTCGACGCCCTCAACCCGAGGACGGCCAGTCGAGAGCTGCCGCGCGGCGTCATGACGAGCGTCGAAGCCGCCGCGTTCGTGGCCGTCGCGTCGGTCGTCTTCGTCTTCGCCGCGTCCCGGCTGAGCCCCCTCTGCTTCGCGCTGTCGCCCGTCGCGCTGGCGATCGTGTTCTGGTACTCGCTGGCCAAGCGCTTCACGACCTGGACGCAGCTGTTTCTTGGTCTGGCGATGGCCGTGGCGCCGGTCGGCGGCTGGCTCGCCGTCGGCGGGCGGGGCGGATGGGAACCGTGGCTGCTGGGCCTGGCCATCGGCACGTGGGTCGGGGGATTCGACGTCCTCTATGCCTGCCAGGACCTCGAATTCGACCGCGCCCAGGGGCTGCGCTCGATTCCGGTTCGCTACGGCGTGCCCGCCGCACTCGTCATCTCTCGACTGATGCACGCGATCACCATCGCGTGCCTGATGGCCTTGTCGCTTGTGACACCGCTCGGCCCCGTGTATCTGGCCGGCGTCTCGATTGTGGCGATCCTGCTCGCCTATGAGCAATCGCTCGTCAGCGCTGACGACTTGTCGCAGGTCAAGCGCGCCTTCGATCTGAACGGCTACGTCGGCATCCTCTATCTGCTGGTTCTCGCGGCGTCCATCTACGGACGATGACCGATCTGTCCAAATCTCCGACGCGCATTGCCGGGATGTTCGATGCCATCGCGGATCGCTACGACTTCCTCAACCATCTGCTGAGCGCCGGTATCGATCGCCGCTGGCGGCGTCGGGCAATCCGATCGCTTGCACTGACCGGGCGCGAGCGCGTGCTCGACCTCTGCACCGGCACGGCAGACCTCGCGATTGGCGCCGCCGGCGCTCGTCCGGGGGCAGCGCGTGTGGTCGGCGTCGATTTCTCCGGGGCCATGCTGCAAGTCGGACAAGGCAAGATCCGGAGCGGCCGGCTGACCGGCCGCATCACACTCGTCAGGGGCGACGCGACCAGTATCCCGCTCGGCGACTCCGCCGTCGATGCCATCACGATGGCCTTCGGCATTCGCAACGTCGAGGATCCGGCGGCCGCCTGCCGAGAGATGCGGCGCGTGTTGAGGCCCGGCGGACGCATGGCCATCCTCGAGTTCGCGATTCCCGTGACGCCTGGCGTTCGGGCGGTCTACCTCTGGTACTTCAATCACGTCCTGCCGAGGATTGGCCGGATCGTCTCGCGGCACAACGCGGCATACGGGTATCTGCCCGCGTCGGTCGGCGCGTTCGAGTCGCCTGACGAGTTTGTGACAATCTTGCGCCAGAGCGGATTCGTCGACGTGGCCGCCGTCCCTCTGACCTTCGGCATCGTCTTCCTGTATACGGCTCGAAGGGGCTAGCCCGGCTGCTATACTCGCAAGCACCCGATGTATTTCGACTTCGAGGATCATCGTCCTGATATCGCGCCGATCGGGCGAGAGAGCTCATCTCGCAAAGAGATCCGCGTCTTGTCGATCGGGCCGCTCAGTCTGCACCTGGAGAGCGGATGGCAGCCATCTCAGATCTTCGCCGCGGTCGCCACGCCGCTCCTGTACGTGGGGATGTTGACCGTCGTGATGCTGGCCCCGCAGTTGTTTCCGCCAGACGCCGAAGCCGATCGCGCGCGCCTCGAGCTGCTCAATCTCCAGAGGGAGCAGCAGGCCCAGGCGCGATTCGTGTTCGTGCAGCCACGGCTCGATCCGACCGCACCCAGGCCGCCCAATGTGGCCGATCTGTCCGACAAGGACCGCGAGGCGCGAGCCCGCGAGCGGGCCGAGGATCCGGCCAATGCGTTGCCGTTCGCGCGCGGGAACACGCCCGAGCGTGTCGAGCAGCCCGAGGAGCAGCCGGCACGCGGGGAAGGACCCGCGCCCGACCCGGCGGCCGGCCAGCGGACCGATCCGGAGTCTCAGTCGGCGCTCCAGTCGCCCATTCCCCAGCCACCGCCATCACCGATCGGGTCGGGCGGCGCCAGCTCGACGCCCGGTGGATCGCTCGGCGACTCAGTGCGGAATCCGCAGCGGTTCACCCAGTCGGAGTCATTCGACAACCAGCGTGGCGGGACGAACGAGTTTGGGGACGCGATTCAGTTCGACACCAAGGGCGTCGAGTTCGGGCCCTGGGTCCGTCGATTCGTCGCGCAGGTGAAGCGGAACTGGTTCGTGCCGAACGCCGCGATGATGGGCCTCAAGGGCCGCGTCGTCATCACGTTCAACGTGCACAAGAGCGGCGCGATCACGGACTTGACGATCATCGGTCCCTGCCCGATCGAGGCGTTCAACAAAGCCGCGCTTGGTGCGTTGGTGTCGTCCAACCCGACGCAGCCGCTGCCGCCGGAGTACCCGTCAGAGAAGGCCTTCTTCACCGTCACGTTCTTTTACAATGAATCACAGCAGTAAGAGGTGAAGTCTCGAGGCTGAGGTCTCAGGGCTCAAGGCCGAAGCACTTTCAGACTTGAGACTTCAGGCTTGAAACTTGGAATGCTCACCCGCACCCAACAGCTCGGTCTCCTGATCATCCTCGTCGCGTTTGTGGTCTTCGTGTTGATCCGCTTGTGGTGACCGCGGGCGGTCCTCTCGTGGTGGCGGTCCTCGGGCCGACGGCCGCCGGGAAGAGCGCGCTGGCGCTGTCGCTGGCCGAGCGGTTTGGCGGCGAGATCATCAACTGTGATTCGACAGCGGTCTATCGCGGCTTCGACATTGGGACCGACAAGGTCGGACCAGCCGAGCGTCGCGGCATCCCGCATCATCTGATTGATATCGTCGAGCCGACCGAGGAGTACACGGCGGCCCGCTACGCGCGAGACGCTGCCGCCCTCATCCGGGACCTTCACGGGCGTGGCCGGCTGCCGATTGTCGTCGGCGGCACCGGGTTCTACTATCGGGCGCTGACCAGGGGCCTGTTTCCCGGCCCCGCCGGCGACCAGGCGCTGCGCGATCGCCTTGGGGCGATTGCCCACCGGCGAGGCGTGGCGTTCCTGCATCGCATGGTGCGGCGCGTGGACCCGGCGTCTGCGGCGCGCATTCAGCCGCGCGATGTCAAGCGTCTCGTGCGGGCGCTCGAAGTGTTCTTCCTGACCGGGCGCCCGCTGACCGCGCATTTCGCCGACACCGAGTCGCCCATTGCCGGCATCACGGTCCACTCAATGGCAGTCCGGCTGCCGGCGGCCGAGACTTCGAGGCGCGTCGTCAAGCGGGTCGACGAGCAGTTCGAGCGCGGCCTCCTCGACGAGATCCGGAGGCTCATTGCCAGCGGCATTCCGGAACACGCCAGGCCATTCGGGGGTCTGGTCTATCGGCAGGCCCTCGAGCATCTGCATGGTGTGCGGGACGAAGCTGCGACGCGGGCGCTCATCGTGCAGGAGAACCGGCACTACGCGCGCCGTCAATTGGTCTGGTTTCGCAAGGAGCCCAATCTGACGTGGCTCGACGGTCCCGGTGAGTCTTCGGAGACGATCACCGCTGCGGCAAGCCTTGTCGAGCAGTGGTTGTCCGCATGACTTGCTTCACGCGAGCCATCGTCATCGTCCTCGACGGCGTCGGCGTCGGCGAGTTGCCGGATGCGGCGGCGTACGGAGACGAGGGGAGCGATACGCTCGGCAACATCGCGCGATCGGTGCCCCTCGCGGTGCCGACGCTGCGGGCCCTCGGCCTCGGGCGTGTGGCATCGCTCGGCGGAAGCGCGTCACCCGGGACGGCGACCGCGGCCGTCGGGCGGATGGCCGAGGTGTCGCCCGGGAAAGACTCCGTCACCGGCCATTGGGAGATGATGGGGCTCGTCCTGGATCACCCCTTCGCGCTGTTTCCAAAGGGCTTTCCGCCCGAGATCATGACCGCCTTCTCGCACCTCACGGGTCGAGGCGTGCTTGGCAACAAGGTCGCGTCCGGCACGCAGATCATCGACGAGCTTGGCGCGGAGCATTCCCGCACGGGCTCGCTCATCGTGTACACCTCGGCCGACAGCGTGTTTCAGATCGCCGCGCACGAGGACGTGGTTCCCGTGCCGGAGCTCTATCGCGCGTGCGAGTCCGCGTACACGCTGGTGTGCGAGGGGCTCGGTGTGGGGCGTGTCATCGCGCGGCCGTTTGTCGGCAAGCCTGGCGGCTTCACGCGGACCAGCCGTCGCCGCGACTATGCCGTGCCTCCACCGCGTGACACGCTGCTCGACCGGCTCAAGGCGGCCTCGTGGCCGGTTGTCGCGATTGGCAAGATCGAAGACCTGTTTGCCGGCCGCGGGATCACCGCGTCCCATCACACGGCCAGCGACGCCGAGGGGATGGACGAAATCGAACGACAGATGAACCACGTGGAGCGCGGATTGATCTTCGCCAACCTCGTCGATTTCGATGCGGTGTACGGGCACCGGAACGACGTTGGCGGCTTTGCGCGGAATCTCGAGCGCTTCGATGCCAGGCTGGCTGGCCTCTTGTCTCGTCTCCGCGACACGGATCTATTGATCGTCACGGCGGATCACGGCAACGACCCGACCACGCCCAGCACCGACCACTCGCGCGAGCATGTGCCGGTCATCGCAGCC
>JBAUGX010000263.1:0-19720 GCA_049679965.1 Vicinamibacterales bacterium | reverse complement strand
GCTCCGGCGCGAGCGCCGGTCCTTCGGCGGCGAGCGTCGCCCGCGCCTCGATCTTGGTCCGAATCGCGGGCACGTCGGTCGCCGCATTCGAGACGACGCCGAGAAACACCGACGGCAGCCAGACCATCACCATGCAGATGGGGTAGAGGATGATCGTCTTCTTGAAGTGCGACAGGCGCTCGGCGGTGAGGCAGAAGATGCCGATGTGCGGATAGGCAATCGCCGAGAGCGGGATGAACATGTAGCTGAAGAAATAGGCCTGCGACACGCGCTCGCGCGAAAGCAGCGGTGAAGTCGCCGGCGACGCCAGCATGGTGTCGACCGCGCGGCTAAACCCTCCCATCCCCGTGGAGATCACCGCGACGGCAATCGCGCCAAAGCAGAGCAGAAGAATCGTCTGGAAGGTGTTGACCCACGCCGTGCCTCGCATGCCGCCAAAAAACACGTAGGTCATCACGACCATCGAGACGATCGCGCCGCCCAGCCAGAAGGGGACGAGGCCGCCACTGACCGACCTCAGCACGGTGCCGCCGCCGATGACGGCGATGACGACGTACGGAATGAGGAGGAGCGCCTGGACGACGAAGATGACGGTCCCGATGTGGCCGCATTCCCATCGGTCGCGGAACATCTGGACCGGCGTCATGAAGCCGTGGCGCTTGCCGAGCGCCCACATGCGCGTGCCCATGAAGAAGAGGCAGACCGGGATGACGAGCGCGGACGAGGACGCCATCAGGCCGTAGGTGACGATGCCGTTGGCGAAGGCGTGTCCCGACGCGCCCAGCAGCGAAAACGCCGTCATGTTGGTACCGAAGAGCGACAGCAGGAACACGACGGGGCCGAGCGAGCGGCCGGCGAGAAAATAGTCCTCGGCATTCGAGTGTCGTGCCGCACGGCGGCTCGCGAAAATGCCGATATACAGCACGATCGCGAGGTACATGAAGATGACGGCCGCCGGAATCATTTGTGTGCGCGGTCCTCGAGGTGCGACGGCCAGTGCCACTGCACGAGCAGCCACAGCACGATGGCGGTGGCGACCGTGTAGGCCGCCTGATAGAAGAGCCCGATGGGCAGGAATCCGAAGACGAGCGGGCGCACGTCGCGCCAGAACCAGAAGTCCTGATGCAGCGCGTAGAGCGCGGCGAGGAGGACGAGGCTGAGCGCGGCCTTCATGGGCGTTATACTACGACATCATGCGCGGTTCTCCTGTCGATCCGGCCGGTGCGGCGGCCGATGTCACAATTGCCCGCTCGCGAGAGGCGCTCGATCGCTGGGTGCTCGACGTCGTCGAGTGGCACTTCAACCCCGAGACCGGCTGTCCCTTCTGGCTCGACTTTGCCGCGAAGGCGGGCTGGGATCCCCGGCGCGAGATCAAGAGTTTCGCGGACCTCAAGCGTTTCGTCTCCTTCGAAGACGAATGGCTGCGCGGCGGGCCGGTCCAGCGCTGGATTCCGAAAGGTCTCGCCGGGAAGCCCGTGTTTGTCTTCGAAACCGGCGGTACCACCGGTACGCCGAAGACGCGCATCGCGATAGAAGACTTCCGCATCGACTACGAGCTCTTCAGCGCGACGCTGCCCGACGAATACTTTCCGAGAGGATCGAACTGGCTGATGCTCGGGCCCTCGGGTCCGCGGCGCCTGCGGCTGTCGGTCGAGCACCTCGCGCAGTTCCGCGGCGGCATCTGCTTCTGCGTCGATCTCGATCCGCGGTGGGTGATCAAGCTCATCAAGAAAGGCTGGAGCGATCACATCCACGCCTACAAAGATCACGTGGTCGATCAGGCGGTGACCATTCTGCAGGCCGGCCACGACATCCGGTGCATGTTCACGACACCGAAACTGCTCGAAGCCCTCGCCCTGCGTCTCGAGTCGATGGGCACGTCAATCAGGAAAATGGGCATCACGGGCATCTTCTCGGGCGGCACGGAGTTCACGCCACAGTGGAACCGCTTCGCGCACGAAGAGCTGCTCGACGGGGCGTACATGACGCCGACCTACGGCAATACGCTGATGGGTCTGGCGGCGAGCGCGCCAACCGGGCCGCACAATAGTTACAAGATTTCCTACTACGCGCCGCAGCCCAGAGCAGTGATCCAGGTGGTCGATTTCGACAACCCCGACAAGCTCGTGGACTACGGCCAGACCGGACGCGTGAAGTTGACGACGCTCACGAAGGAATTCTTCATGCCAGGATTCCTCGAGCGCGACGAAGGCGAGCGCGAGCCCGCCTGCGACAAGTATCCCTGGGACGGCATCAGCGGCGTAAGGCCTTACCGCGCGTTCGCCGCCACCACCACCGTCGGTGTGTACTAGCGACACAATGGAGCCACGAAGGCACGAAGGTACGAAGAGAACCAACGTGGTTTTGTGTCTTCGTGTTCTTCGTGTCTTCGTGGTCAGTGTGTGAAACCTCATGCTTCACATTCCAATTCTTCGTTGGGGCCAGCCGTATACGAGCATCGACGTCGACGAGGTCAAGCACTTCGCGACCGGCGAGCCGATTGCCAAGGTCAGCCGCGCGAATGGCGGACTGATCCAGCGCGACATGCGCAAGGCGTGGCGCGCGCGCGAGGCGCTGCGCGAATTCCCGATTGATGACCTGATCGCCAGGGTCGGCGCGGCGGGCGATCTCTACATGACGGCCTCGCTGCCGATGGGCGACGGCACGCAGACGCCCGAGGAATTCGTGCGCGCGCAGTCGGCCACAACAGGCCTGCCCGAGACCATGTGCCGCGCGAACATGAAGAAGAACGCGTTCGTGCTGGGCAGGATGCGCGACATCCTGACGTCGCTGACGCGCGGACTCGACTTCAATGTGCTCTCGAGCGGCCACGGCGAGGAGCGCGGCGTGCCCATCAGCTATCAGGCGCAGAGCCCCGTCGTCGGGCTCGTGCTGCCGTCGAACTCGCCGGGCGTGCACACCTTGTGGCTGCCGATCATCCCGCTGCAGGTCGGTCTGGTACTCAAGCCGGGGCCGCAGGAACCGTGGACGCCGTACCGGATGGCGGAGGCGTTCTTCAAGGCCGGCATCCCGCGCGAGGCGATCTCGGTCTATCCCGGCGAGGGCGACGTCGGCGCGTCCGTGCTCGCCAGCTGCGGCCGAAACCTGATTTTTGGCGGCACACCGACCGTCGATCGCTATCGCGGCGATCCTCGCGTGCAGGCGCACGGCCCCGGCTTCTCGAAGATTCTGCTCGGCGACGACCAGGTGGATCGATGGGAGCAGTTTCTCGATCTGATGGTCGACAGCGTGTTTCTCAACAGCGGGCGCAGCTGCATCAACTGCTCGGGCATCTGGGCGAGCCGCCACACGCGCGAGATTGCCGACGCGATCGCGCGCCGGCTGGCGAGTGTCCGGCCGCTCGCGCACGACCATCCCGACGCGAGCCTCGCGGCCTTCACCGTGCCGGGTGTGGCCGACGCGATCTCGCAGTCGATCGACGCGGACCTCCAGACGCCAGGCATCACCGACCTGACGGCCAAGTACCGCGAAGGCCCGCGCGTGGTCAAAGCGGGGAGGGCCGACTATTTGCTGCCGACCGTCGTGCACTGCGAGTCGCCCGATGCCGCCATCGCGAAGAAGGAATACATGTTCCCCTTCGTGACCGTCGTGGAGTGTCCGGAGGCGAAGATGCTCGACGCCATCGGCCCCACACTCATCTGCACGGCGATTACCTGCACGCCGGAGTTCCGGCGGCAGCTGCTCGACGCGGTCCAGATCGACCGGCTCAACCTCGGCCCGGTCCCGACCATCCAGCTCAACTGGCTGCAGCCGCACGAAGGCAACCTCATCGAGTTTCTGTTCCGGCCAAGGGCGTTTCAGTCGGCGGAACTGTAGGTTCTTGGGTGCTGAGGTTCGTCGGTGCTTGGGTGCCATGAAAATTTTGTCGATTACCGCGGGCGCGGCGGGGATGTATTGCGGCAGCTGCGGCCGCGACAATGCGCTGGCCGTGGAGCTGCTCGCGCGCGGCCACGACGTGACGCTGCTGCCGCTCTATACGCCGACCACGACAGACGAGGAAAACGTCAGCCGGAAGCAGGTGCTCTTCGGCGGGATCAGCATCTATCTGGAGCAGCACCTGGCGCTGTTCCGACACACGCCGCGGTTTCTCGACCGGCTCTGGGATTCGCCGCGCGTGATTGGCGCGCTCGCGAGCCGGTCGTTGTCGACCGATCCGAAGCTGCTCGGCGACATGACGATCTCGATGCTCGAGGGCGATCGGGGTCTGCTTCGCAAGGAATTTGGCAAGCTGACCGAGTGGCTCGCCGACGAACCGGTCCCCGACATCGTCAACTTGCCGAATTCGCTGCTGATCGGGCTCGCGAGGCCGCTCGGCGAGATCGTGAAGCGCCCGATCTGCTGCACGCTGCAGGGCGAGGATCTGTTTCTCGAGGGCCTCATCGAGCCGTACCGTACCCGCGCGATCGACCTGATTCGCCGGCAGGCCCAGGACGTCGACTGCTTTCTCCCGGTCAGCGACTTCTACGTACCGGGGATGTCGCGGCTGCTCGGCATCCCGCCCGGCCGCATGGCGGTCGTGCCCCTCGGCATCAACCTGTCCGGTTACGAGCCGCGAGCGGCGCGCCGCGCTGAAAACGATGTGTTTCGCATCGGGTACTTTGCGCGCATCGCGCCCGAGAAGGGCTTGCACGTGCTGGCCGATGCCTATCAGCAGTTCCGTCGCCGGACCGGTGGCGCCCGGGTGCGGCTCGAGGCGGCGGGATACATGTCGCGCGCGCACGCGGGATATCTGGACGACGTGCGAGCGACGCTCGCCAGGGCGGGGCTGGCCGACGAGTTCGAGTATCGTGGGGCCGTCGATCGGAATGGCAAGCTCGCGTTTCTCCGGTCGCTGGACGTGCTCTCGGTGCCGGCGACCTACGACGAGCCCAAAGGGGTCTTTCTGCTCGAGGCGATGGCGAGCGGCGTCCCGGTGGTCCAGCCGCGCCGCGGCGCGTTCACCGAGATCGTCGAGCGCACCGGCGGCGGCGTGCTCGTCGCGCCCGACGACCCGGCGGCGCTCTCCGACGGGTTGTACTCGCTGTGGCAGGATCGCGCGCTGGCCGCACGGCTCGGGCAGGCAGGACACGACGGCGTCCGCGAGCACTACGCGATTGCGCACGCGGCCGACCGTCTTCTCGCGGTGTACTCCTCTTTGATGAACCACGAAGACACGAAGAGCACGAAGAGATCAAAAGTGACCTTCGTGTCTTCGTGACTTCGTGGCCAGATCCGATGCTCAGCGTTACTAATCTCAGCAAGGAATATCCGACGCCGCGGGGGCCGCTGTCGATCCTCGAGGGCGTCTCCTTTTCGCTCGGGCCGGGCGAGGCCGCCGCGATCATGGGACCGTCGGGCAGCGGCAAGAGCTCGCTGCTCTACGTTCTCGGCGCGCTCGAGCCGCCGACCTCCGGCACCATGACGCTCGATGGCCGCAATCCCTTCGAGCTCGCTCCTGACGATCTGGCGGCGTTCCGCAACAAGTCGATTGGCTTCGTGTTCCAGGATCACTGTCTGCTGCCGCAGTGCACGGTGCTCGAGAACGTGTTGATTCCGACGCTGGTCGCGCCAAAGGGTGAGGTGGCCGGCGCCGCGGGCCGTGGCGTCATGGAGAGTGCGCGCGGGCTCATCGGCCGGGTCGGCCTGGGCGACCGGATTGACCATCGGCCGGGCGAGCTCTCGGGTGGGGAGCGGCAACGCGTCGCCATCGCACGGGCGCTCATCCGTCAGCCTCGGCTGCTGCTGTGCGACGAGCCGACCGGCAACCTGGATCGAGCCTCGGCGGAAAACGTGATGTCGCTCCTCCTCGACTTGCACCGCCAGCAGGGCGCGCTGTTGATAGTTGTGACGCACAGTCCGGCGATCGCCGACAAGTTCCCGGTTCGTTTCGATTTGGTCGACCGTCAACTTGTGAAAAGCCGGGACCCAGACCCTCGATCCCGAAGTCTAAAGAACGTCTAAACAGTGCTATTCTTTGCCGACGCCAGACCGGGGACGGCAAACCCTTCAGACAAAGGAGCCAGTGCAATGGACGAGACAAAGACGCAGAAGATTCCGCGTGAGGCCGTGGAGCTCTACGACATCTACATTCACGGTGGCATGCCTCGACGCGACTTTCTGGAAGGCCTGAAGAAGTTTGCGGTAGGCGGCCTGGCCCTTCCCGTGCTCGTGGACGCGCTCATGCCCAACTACGCGTTGGCGCAGACCGTCTCGAAAACCGACGAGCGGATCAAGGCCGAGTACGCGACGGTGCCCTCGCCGCAGGGCAACGGCAGCATCAAGGGCTACCTCGTGAAGCCGGCGAGCATGCTCCCGATGGCGAAGCTGCCTGGCGTGCTGGTCGTCCACGAGAACCGTGGTTTGAATCCCCACATCGAGGACATCGCGCGCCGCTTCGCGCTGGCCAACTTCGTGGCCTTCGCGCCCGACGCGCTCACCTCGGTCGGCGGCTATCCCGGCGACGACACGCGGGGCGGGCAGCTGTTCGGCATGGTCGATCGCGCCAAGATGACCGAGGACTTCGTGGCGGCCGCCAACTGGCTGCGGACGCGTCCGGACGCCACGGGCAAGATCGGCGCGACTGGTTTCTGCTTTGGCGGCGGCATCGCCAACACGCTGGCCGTGCGGCTGGGCGCCGACATGGCGGCGGTCGCGCCCTTTTACGGCGCGGCGGCGGCGGCGGCGGATGTGCCGAAGATCAAGGCGGCGGTGCTGGTCCTGCATGGCGAGTTGGACACACGGCTCGTGATGGCGTGGCCGGCCTACGAGGCGGCGCTCAAGGCCGCCAGCGTTCCGTACGAAGCGCACATCTATCCCGGCGCCGTGCACGGCTTCAACAACGACGCGACGCCCGAGCGGTTCAATAAGGCGGCGTCAGACGCGGCCATGAACCGCGCGATCGAGTGGTTCAATAAGTACGTCCGCGGCTAACGCCGCTTCTGCATTGCTGATTGCTGATTGCGGATTGATGATTGCTGATTGGCGGGGACCTCGCGTTCCACAACCAGTCGGCAATCATCAATCGTTCCGTAATCATCAATCATCAATCATCAATCACCAATTCGCCGTCTCTTCCCGAGCGTGGCCATGATGCGCCCACGCGATCTTCTCCGCTCCAGCATTTCCTACTACTGGCGCACCAACGTCGCCGTCGTCCTCGGCGTGGCCACTGCCGTGGCCGTGCTGGCCGGGGCGCTCCTGGTCGGCGACTCGGTCCGCGGCAGCCTGCGCGACCTGGTGCTTCAGCGTCTCGGCCGCACGGACCACGCCATCCTCTCGTCGGGATTCTTCCGCGAGGCCCTCGCCGACGATCTGCGTGCGGACGAAGCGTTCGGGCCCTCGTTTGCCTCGATCTCGCCGCTCATCGTCGTGCAGGGCGGCGTGAGCGAGCAGGCGAGCGGCCGCCGAGCGTCCCGTGTTGTTGTGTACGGCGTCGATGAACGCTTTTGGCGCTTCCACGGCCTGCCGGGTGCGCCTGGACCGTTCGGATTGGACGGCCGCGACGCGCTCATCAGCCGCGCGCTGGCGTCGGAGATCGGCGCGGCCGCCGATGCCACGGTGCTGGTGCGCCTCGAACGGCCCTCGGCCATTCCCATCGAGTCGCTGCACGGTCGCAGGGAAGACGTGGGCCGGTCGCTGCGTCTGACGGTCCGCGGCGTCCTCGGTCCGGAGAGCCTCGGTGAGTTCTCGCTGCAGCCGCAGCAGGGCGAGGTGCGGGCCATCTTCGTGCCGCTCAGGCGTCTGCAGCAGGATCTCGACCTCGCCGGCCGCGTCAATACACTGCTCGTCGCGGATCTAGCTTCGGCGGACCTAATAAAGTCCGCCCCACTTTCCGACCTCGTCCGTCGCCGGGCGGCGCTCGAAGATCTCGAATTGACGCTGCGGCCGATCGAATCGCGCCACGAGTTGGCACTCGAGAGTGCCGCCGGCGTGATGGATGACAAACGGGCGGCCGCGGCGGAGAAGGCCGCCGAAGTGTCGGCCATGCAGGCCAAGCCCGTCTTTACTTACCTGGCGAACACCCTGCGGAGCGGCGACCGTCAAGTGCCGTACTCCTTGGTCACGGCAACTGACCTCGGCTCGATTGCGAGCGTGCCCGCTGTCGTGGCTGGATCGTCCGCACGGCCGCCCATCGTGCTGAACGACTGGACGGCACGCGATCTCCGGGTGGGGCCTGGCGATCCGCTGACGCTCGAGTACTTCGTCTGGGAGGAGCCGGGACGGCTGTCCTCCCGCACGGCGGACTTCCGGATTGCAGCGGTCGTGCCCATCGCGGGCGCGGCGGCCGACCGCGACTTCGCGCCCGTCTATCCGGGCCTCACCGACGCCGACACGATCGGCGACTGGGACCCGCCCTTTCCGCTCGATCTGCGCCGCGTCCGCCCGATGGACGAAGACTACTGGAAGCAATACCGGACGACGCCGAAGGCGTTCATTCCCTTGGAAGTGGGACAGGCCCTGTGGCGCACTCGCTACGGCGACCGCACGTCGGTGCGCCTGGTCCCGGCCTCGGGGCAGCCGCTCGGCGAGGCGCGCGAGCAGTACGCTATCCAGTTGCGCACCGCTATCGATCCGCTGGCGATGGGTCTCATGGTGTCCGATGTGCGCGAGAGCGGGCTGGCGGCGTCGCGCGGCGCCACCGATTTCGGCGAGTACTTCACGTACTTCAGTTTCTTCCTCGTGCTGTCATCGCTGCTGCTGGCGGCGCTGTTCTTCAGGCTCGGCATCGAGCAGCGCGCGCGGGAGGTCGGCCTGCTGCGAGCGGTCGGCTTTGCGACGCCGGGCGTGCGCCGGCTGTTCATGGCCGAAGCGCTCGTGCTCGTGGCCATCGGATCGGCCCTGGGTGTGGCGGGCGCCCTCGGCTATGCATCGGGGATGATGTTGGGCCTGCGCACGTGGTGGGCCGGCGCCGTCGGCACGACGCTGCTGACCCTTCACACGTCCTGGTTTTCGCTGGCCGCTGGCGTCGCCGGCGCCTTCGTCGCGGCACTGGTGTGCGTCTGGTGGACGCTTCGGGGTCTGGCGGGGACCTCGGAGCGCAGTCTCCTCGCGGGCAATCTCGCCAGCAGTCGGCAGTCGGCAGCCAGTAGTCAGCAGTCCCCCTCGTACGTGGGGTCCGGCCTCCCGCCTGCGCCTTCGGCTGCGGCGAGGCCAAGCCGAAGCGTGGAACACGCGAAGGCTGGTAGCCGGACCGTGGTCCCACTGCTGAGCGGGATCGGATTCGGTCTTCTCGGCGCTGGCCTGGCGACATCAGCCGCGTTTGGCGTGCTCGACCGCACGGCGGCCTTTTTTGGCGCCGGGACGTCGCTGCTTGTCGGCTGCCTGTGTTCGATCGCGTTCACTCTGCGCCGACCCACGCGCCGGCCGCTCGCCGGCCGCGGCTTCTGGCCCGTGGCGCGGATCGGCCTGCGTAACGCCGCCGCCAGGCCGGGCCGCAGCGTGCTGGCCATCGGCGTCATCGCGTCGGCCAGCTTCATCCTCATCTCGGTCAGCGCCTTCCGGCGCGACGCGCCTTCCACGACCGACCCGCACTCCGGTGTCGGCGGCTACGCGCTCATCGTCGAGACGCTGCTGCCCGTCGCGCGTCATCCCGATCTCGCCGAAGGCCGCGAATCGCTGGGCCTCAGCAACACCGCCGAGATGAAGATCGAGCCCTTCCGCCTGCTGCCGGGAGACGATGCGAGCTGTCTGAATCTGTATGAGCCGACACGGCCGCGGATTCTCGGCGCGAGCCGGCGGTTCACCGAGTCGGGGCGTTTTGCGTTCGCGGGATCGCTGGCTTCAACCGACGCCGAGCGCGGCAATCCCTGGCTGCTTCTCGATCGCGACGTTGGCGTGGACGTCGTACCTGTCGTCGCCGACCTAAACTCGATGACCTACGTGCTCCACAGGAAGATCGGAGAAGACTTCGCGATGGAGGTCGGTGGGCGGCTCGTTCGGCTGCGTTTCGTCGCCGCGCTGGACGACAGCATCTTCCAGAGCGAACTCGTCATGTCGGACGCGAACTTCCTGAAGCTGTTTCCCGATCAGGAGGGCTACCGGTTCATGCTGGTCGAGGCGCCAAGCGCACTGGCGGCCCAGGCGGCCGAGGCGCTCGAGCAGGGGAGTGGCTCCGACATTGGCGCAGACGCGGTGTCGACGTCGGCCCGGCTGGCCGAGTTCCATCGCGTCGAGAACACGTATCTCTCCACGTTCCAGATGCTCGGCGGGCTCGGGTTGCTCGTGGGCACGATCGGCCTGGCGGCCGTACTTCTGCGAAACGTGCTCGAGCGGCGGCGCGAATTGGCGCTGCTCGGGGCCGTCGGCTACCGCCGGGGGCATATCGTCACAATCGTGCTCGCCGAAAACGTGCTGCTCCTGGGGCTGGGCCTGGCCGTCGGAGTGCTTTGCGCGGTCGTCGCGATTGCGCCGGCCTTCGTCGCACGCGGCGGCAGCGGGCTACCAGCGCTGGGGGGGAGCGGCGCCATGCTGGTTGCGGTGCTCGCCGCCGGCCTGCTATCGTCGGTCATCGCGACAAAAGCAGCCTTGCACACGCCGCTATTGGATTCCCTGCGAGCCGAATAACAATGAAGCCACGAAAGCACGAAAGCACGAAATCAAAACGTATTGTTTCCTTTTCGTGTTTTCGTGTTTTCGTGGCTGTCTGTGTTTTGGTGGCGCCCGCGACTCTGACTGCCGAGAACTGGCCCCAGTGGCGCGGACCGTCGCAAAACGGCAACAGCGCCGAAAAGAACCTGCCCGTCCGCTGGTCCACGACCGAGAGCATCACCTGGAAACTCGCCCTGCCGGACTTCTCAGGGTCCACGCCCATCCTCTGGGGTGAACGCATCTTCCTGAACGTCGCCGAGGGGCGCGATCTGTACCTGTGGTGCGTCGATCGGACGCGCGGCGCCATGATCTGGAAGCAGCTGCTTGGAACCGGCAACATGCAGCGCCAGAAGCAGAACATGTCGTCGCCCTCGCCGGTGACCGACGGCACGGGCGTGTGGGCGATGACCGGCACCGGCATCCTCAAGGCGTTTGATCTTGACGGCAAGGAACTCTGGGCTCGCGACCTCCAGAAAGACTTCGGACGCTTCGGCATGCAGTACGGGTACGGTGCGTCGCCGCTCTTGTACGGGGACTCGCTCTATATTCCGGTCCTTCAGGGGTTCCTGACCGACGATCCGTCGTACGTGCTCCGCATCAGCAAGGCGAACGGCCGGACGATCTGGAGGGTCGAACGGCCGACCCAGGCGAGACGCGAGTCGCCCGATGCGTACACCACGCCCGCGCTGCTCCAATACGGAAACAACGCGGAGATTGTCGTCAGCGGCGGCGACGTGGTGACGGGACACGATCCGTCAACGGGTCGAGAGCTGTGGCGGGCGGGCGGCCTCAATCCCAATAACGAGGGCGCCTATCGCCTTGTCGCGTCCCCTGTCGTGTTCGGAGACACGATCGTGGTGCCGTCGCGCGAGCGGCCGCTGCTCGCGTTCAAGGCCGGCGGCCGCGGCGACGTCACACGGTCGAACCTGCTGTGGTCGTTTGGCAATGGGCCGGATGTGCCGACGCCGGCGACCGACGGCACGTATCTCTACATCGTGAACGACCGCGGCATTGTGTGGTGTCTCGACGTGAAGACGGGCCGGGAGGTCTATGGCCGCCAGCGCATCCGGCCTGCGACCTACAGCGGATCGCCCGTCGTCGCGGACGGCAAGGTGTATGTGACAAACGAGGATGGACTCACCGTGGTCTTCAAGGCCGGGCCGACCTTCGAAGTGCTGGCCGAAAACAATCTCGACGACTACACGCTCAGCTCGCCGGCCATCTCCGAGGGCCAGATCTTCATCCGCACGGCGAAGTTCCTCTACTGCATCGGGCCCAGAAACCGCGGATGACGAGTGGCCGGGCGGGGTGTGGCGAGCGATGGATCCGGTGGGCGCTCGTCGGCTTCTCGGTGATCCTGCCGCTGGCGGTCTGGCCGGGCGCCCTTCGCCCGTTCTCGACCATCAAGCTACAGCTTCTCGCGATCGTGGTTCCAACAACGCTCGTCTCCGCGGCGGCCCTGCGTGTGATCGGCCGGCCGCGTCTCCCGCTTGCGATGGACATCGGCCTGATACTGTCGGCGGCCAGCCTGGCGGCCTCTTCGATTGTCGGGCCGCTGGTGTCTCTGCCGTCGCTCGCGCTGGCGCTGCTGGGCATGGGGTGGTTCTGGGCGCTGCTGTCGTTTCGGCCTGATCCCTCGCGGGTGCTGCGGGCCGTTGCGCTCTCAGGTGGCGTGATGGCGGCCGTGGCGCTCCTGCAGTTCGCCGGTCTCGATCCGTTTCGCGCGATCGGCTGGGCAGGCGAGCAGTTCGCCGCTCCGCGGATGCGCCTGTTCTCGACGCTGGGAAATCCGAATTTCGTGGCCGCCTTTCTAGCCGGCGTCGTTCCGGCTCAGATTGCCATAGCAGCCACGGATTGGCCGGAGCATCGAGGCAGAGGCGTGGCAGCGGCCATCGGCTGCGGACTGACGCTGCTGGTGATCACGTTGACCGGATCGCGAGGCGCCTATCTTGGCCTTGGCCTGGCGCTCGCGTGGTGCACCGGAGGCGACCTGCTGTCGAAGTGGCGGCGACGGGCCGCGTCCACTCGATCACCCGCGCGTCTTGCCATTGGGGCGGTGGTGGCGCTCGTCCTTGGCATGGCCGTCGTCGCGGGCTCTGCAGCGAGAAACCCACGGCCGCTCGGACGGGCGATCGAGGGGCGCCTGTATATCTGGAGGATTGCGGCAGGCCATTCGGGAGAGTATGTCGGTATGGGCCTCGGCCCCGGATCCTTCGCCGAGGCTTTTCAGTCGTGGCAAGCCACGGACTGGCAGGCAGGCCGATTTGAAGAGGCCCAACGCCAGTTCGCCGGCCCGGAGGATCATGCGCACAACGATTATCTCGAGTTGCTGGTTGAACAAGGCATCGCCGGCCCGGTCAGCTTCGCGATCATCCTGTGGGCGTTCTTCGCGTTTGCCGGCCGCCGCTTCTCGGCGCCGCGGGATCCCGCGGCGAGTACGGCCGGCGTGGTAGCGCTCGTGGGCGTAGCTGTAGTAGATTTCCCCCTACATCGGCCGGCCGAGCTGTTTCTGTTCTGGACGCTCGTCGCCGCGGGATTTCTGTTCGACCAACGAAGTGTGGAGGCACGATGACAAGAAGCCTGTTGCGCGGTTCGAGCGCGGTCGGCATCGGTGTGATGCTGCTCGTGGGCGTTGTGCGGACACAAGACAAAGCCAAAGAGCGCGAAGAGGCTGTGCGCAAGCTGTGCGTGGCCGAGAGCCCCGCCCTTGGCAGCGGCGCCAGGGGCGCCAGCACGGCTGGCACGCCAGAGACCACCCTACTCTCCGTGTCGTCGTCGTCGGCCCAAGGGAGGAGCGCGGGAGGGATCATCGACGACAACATGAAGGCGTTCCCTGTGGTCTCGACGACGCCCGGGAGCGTTGTGGATCTGACGATCAAAGGGAAGTTCGTGGTTGGAACCCATTTCGTGTTCCACAGCGATTGGGTGCAGGTCGTCAAGGAGAAGGTGCTGGCCAATTCCTACGAGGTCACCCTGCGTGTCGCGGCGACCGCCGGTCCGGCCGTTGTCGAGGTGCAAGCCTTCTCGCCCGTCAGATGCGGCCCCTCCGCGCGCATTCCGGCCCTCGTCATCGGAGGCAAGTTCGCCTGGGATCTGGCGGGCGGCGGTTGGAAGTTGCAGCTCCGAAGCGAGGGTGCGGGCCTTGCCCTGACCGCCGGCGGCAAGTTCGAAGAGATCTATGACGCGGAATTTTTCCGCGGCACCGAACCCAAGCCGTACACGGTCCGCAAGGCCACGCTGGCGCCGGTGGGCGAGGGCCTCTATAGCCTCGTCCAGAGCGCCGCGCCGTTCGAGACCGGGGCCGAAAGCGTCGCAGCGCTTCAGGATCGCATCATGAAGCGCATGGTCGATCCCACGGTGAGCGACGCCGAGAAAGAGAAGCTCAGCAAGGAGTTCAGCGACGCTCTGGAGAAATTCGCCCAGCAGACCGACGCCGCAGTCGAAAAGCAGAACACGTCGTTTGTCTGCCAGCCCGGATCGCTCAGATGGGACGGCAGATCCGCTCAGGCCAAGATCGACTGCAACACCGGCACGCTCAACCTGACGGGCACGCTGAAGCCGGTCCGCTGACGTCGCGGGCTACTTCTTCGCGACGACCGCTTCCTTCAGCACCTTCTTCGAGAACCAGAACACCAGCAGGGCGACGATGAGAAAGTCGACGGCCGCGCCGAGAACCGGGCCGAGGAGCAGGTGAATCGGGCCCAGGTCGAGCGTGGCGGTTCGCCAGGCGCCGCCCGGGATGAAGAAGGTGACGATCGGCATGAAGACGCCGTCCACCATGGCCGTGACGAGGGCGTTGGCCTTGCCGCCGATGATGACCGCGATCGCCAGGCCGATCACGCCGTACGTCTTCAGAAACTCGATGAACTCCTTGCGCAATGGGGGTCCTGTTAGCAGGGAATGTCAGGCCGCAGCGGCCTCTGCTGCCGCGGTCAGGCGGCGGTTCTCCCGGGACAAGCCCACCGCGATGAGCATCCAGACGGCGACGAATCCCAGAATCACCGCCGCGTAGCTTCTCACACTCAGGCCGAGCATTTGAACGACGACGAAGGTGGTCAGTGCGGACAGCATGTCGCCGGCCCGCCAGAAGAAGGTTTCGACCGCCTGCAGTGCCTTGTACTTGGCCTCGCGACTCGTCGGCAGAAACAGCGCGCGGCGGAGCGTGTTCTGCAGGGAGTAATCGGTCGCGTTCACCGAAATCTGCGAGATACGGATGACGCCCAGCGCGGGGAAGAGGGCAAACGCCCCGTAGCCGCCGAGCGCGATCGTGGGCAGCACGAAGAGCGCCCCGGCGACGCCCATGTACTTGAAGACCCTGGACACCAGAAAGAACTGGATCGCCACCACCAGGATGTTCTGCCAGAAGTCCATGTCGGCCATGAAGCTCCCGACCAGCTGGCGTTCCGTCAGCCCGCCGGCGGTGCCGGCGGCGACCGCCTGGCGCGCCATCTGACCGAGCGTCTCGTCCCGAATGTAGTTGCCACCCGTGTTCGCGACCTGCGCCGCGAGCGTCAGCAGGCCGATGAGCAGCAGGTAGCGCTGGCCGAGGACGAGCTGAAATCCTCCGGCCCGGCCGAGCGGCTGGTCGGCCTGGGCACCAGCCTTCGTGTGGCGCGTGCGGTGCTTCTCGCGGGCGTGGATCAGGTTCGTCAGCCCGAGACACACGACCAGAATCGCGGCCGAAATCAGCATCATCGGCAGCTCGCCAATCCGCACGATGAGGCTCGAGGTGATGAAGGCGCCGGCGATGGCGCCGACCGTGTAGCCAAACCCCACGAGGGCGAAGAGACGCCTGCCTTGTTCGACGGTGTAGAGGTCGTTGGCGAAGGACCAGAACTGCGCGACGACCATCAGGTTGAAGATGCCGGTCCAGAGCGTGAACCCGACGCCGAGGAGCACCGGGGTGGCGCCCGTTCGTCCGAGAAAGTAGAAGATGAAGAGGTTGGAGATGAAGAACGTCGTCACGACATTCATCAACCGGCTGCGGTTCACGCGGCTCGCGAGCTGCCCATAGAGCGGGACGATGATCAGGAAGAGCGCCGCGAGGATGGCGCCGACGTAGGAGGTGATGACGGCGCCGGTCAGGACGTCGCCGCTTGGCAACGTGATGCGCACCGGCAGCAGAAAGGCGGAACGGAGCGGCCGGATGACGTAGTACGCCGCGAGGATCAGAAACCCGTTGAGCGACAGCAGAAGCGCGGTGACCGACTCGCCGGGCAGCACCTCTGCTGCAAGGCCCAGGAGCCGGTCGAGCGCGCTTTTCTCTACGGCCGGAGCGGCCGCAACCGTCGCCATGGTGTGCGTATCATAGTGTCAGGAGCCGGTGAGCGCTCAGCGCAGCAGCTTGAACGCGTGGGTCCATTCCTGGCGCAGGAAGCCGGGGATGCACCAGAGGATGCAGAGCGGTTCGATCGCGCGGGCGGCTTCGGCCTTGCCCATGTCGGCGGTCTCCCAGCCGAACTGGTCAAGAATCCCGTTCACGGTCTTCTTTGCCGCCTCATCGTTGCCGCAGATGAACATCGTCGGCTTGCCGTCCTTGAACTGCGGATTCACCATGAAGGCGCTGCCGACCGAGTTGAAGGCTTTGACGAAGCGGGCGGCCGGGAACTCGCGCTGCAGCCGCTCCATCAGCGAGTCGTCGAGCGTCGTGAAGTACTTCAGCACGCCGTTGACGGGCGGCGCGTCAGCGATTGGATTGGCCGCATCGATGACCGTTTTACCCGCCAGGTTGGCGGGACCAGCGGCGTGGAGCGCCTCGGCTGCGACCGTGCCTTTGACCGCCAGCACCAGCAGCTCGCCAAACGCCGCGGCGTCCGCGAAGCTGCCCATCGTGGCCTTCGGGTTCTTCGCCGCCCAGTCAGCGAGCTTGGCCGGTTGACGAGTGCCGAGCATGGCCGCGTGACCATGCTTCAGAAAGCCCGCGGCCAGTAACTGTGCAACCGCCCCCGATCCGAGAATTCCGACCTTCATCTTGTCGCTCCCTGGTGAGGCTCACGCGTCTCGGCGGACCGTGGCGGGCGAGAACGCCGGGACGCAGACCGCGACGTACTCTGCACCGCCAGCCTCCGGCGTCGAGTACCGGACCCATTCGCCGGGCCTGGTGACGACGGCCTCGCCGGCTCGAACCGTTAGACTGCCACCCTCGTGCTCCACGTGGAGCGTGCCCCGGAGCACGACGGTGATTTCCTCGAACTCGGGCCGCTGCCCAGGCTCCTGCCAGCCGCCCGGCGAGACCATGCGTGCCACGCTGACGCTCGCATGGCCGGAGTTGACGCGACCGGCATACTCCTCGATGCGCTTGGGCAGATTGCCGGCTGATTGGATGACCGTCGGCTTCGCGATGTGTGTCGGCATAGAGCGCTGCTTGATGCCAATGACCATCAGGAATCAGAGGATTGTCTAGGCGCCTTCATACTTGAACGACACCTTGACCTTGGCCCGGTAGCACTCGACCTTGCCGGCTTTCAACTGGATGTCGAGCTGCGAGACCTCCGCGACGCGCAGATCGCGCAGGGTCTTGCCAGCGCGCTTGACGGCCGCTGCGGCAGCTTTCTCCCAGGATTCTGTACTCGTGCCGACCAGTTCGATGACTTTGTAGACGCTCTCTGCCATGTGTGGTCTCCTCGCAGTGTTGGTGCGCCGCCGCCTGATTGCGGCGGCTGCAGTGTAGCGCCTGCGCCGATCGGATTCAATTTGTCCTGGAGCCCGGACATCTGGTGGCGTAGTCGGCGCGTGACATCTCGTATCTCACCACCTCTTCGCCAGGCGGCGCGTCCGGATCCGCGCCGGCGCCGGCGAACCGAAACCCGGCCTTCTCGAGCACGCGAATCGACGGGCCAAGCGAGGCCAGTGTCTGCGCCATGACGGCCGTCACCTCCGAGGACGCAAACGCGAAATCAACCCAGCCGACAACGGCCTCGGTGGCATACCCCTGCCGCTGATGCTCGGCCAGTACTGAATAGCCCACTTCGACGATCCCCGCGGCGTCTGGGGCACCCTTGAAGCCGCCGGCTCCGATCAGCAGCGGGGAAGCGCCTGCCGTCCCTCGCAAGACGAAGTAGTAGAAGGCAAAGCCGCGCTCGGCGTCCGAGGGATGCTCCACCAGCCAGTTCAACGCGAATCGAATCGCATCGGCGTCGTAGAGGGGCGGCGGCCAGCTCAACGGCACGCCGGCGCCCAGACTCCGCGCCAGCGCATCGCAGCCCTCGATCTCCGCACGCAGATGGGCCACGGTCGCGGGTACCAGATCGAGGCGGGGCGTCTGCAGCAGCGGCACGGGCCTTTTGGAGACCGGTGTCCAATCCCTGACTCTTCTTACGCGGTGGGTCTGAAGTACAGCACCATCGCCGCGCCGATCGAGGTCAGCAGGAAGCCGACGTACAGCAGGGGATTGATTGCGGCCTTCGGCGGATGGATGATGGCCGCGATCAGCACGTTGACGACGGGCGCGCCGCCGAAGACGAGCGGCATCACATAGGTGGGCAGGCCGCCCGCCCTGAACGCCCAGATGATGCACCCGGCGCCGATGGCTCCAAGTGCGCCAGCCACGGTCGCGGTGATGAGACCATTCGTGCTGAAGCCGGACAGCTGCCCCTGGGAACTAAGGGCAATGACGGGCAGGATGACGCCGATCAGGAAGTACGCCACGCCCACGCACAGCAGCGCCTTGAGCGGATTGCCGAGCTGCGTTTGTCCGAGATACAGAAACGCGCCGTAGGCGCCCCACGAAAGGACGGCCCCGGCGACGAAGATCACCCATCCCATAGATTTCCTCGATTGCGGAGTGTTGTGTGCGGTCACGATTGCCTCAGGTCCGGCCTCAGACCCGGCTGAAGCCGGGTCCCACGTACGTCAACCGAAGGCGGATTGTACTGCATGGCGCCTTGACCGGCGCCAGTGCCAAGCATCTGCAGCGCCGGCGTCGTGGCGATTGTCGTCGCGAGCGCCATCAGCACCATCATGGTGAAGAGCGTCGGCGAAATCACCCCGAGGTCGAGGCCCATATTCAGCACGATGAGCTGCATCAAGCCCCGGGTGTTCATGAGCACGCCGAGGCTCGCCGCACCGTGCCAGCCCATGCCGGTCAGCCGCGCGGCCGCGAGCGTCCCGCCGAACTTGCCAACCGTGGCCACCAGCACGATGAGGCCGCAGATCAGCCATTCCGACGTGGTGGACACGAGACCCACCTCGGTCCGCATGCCGGTGAACGCAAAGAAGGCCGGCAGGAGGAGCACCGTCACGCCGGCGGTCATCCGACCGGTCAGCGTTCTCGCCAGCGAACTATCGTGCGGAATGACGGCGCCGAACAGGAACGCGCCAAACACTGCGTGGACGCCAATCCATTCGGTGGTGTATGCGGACGCCAGCAGGCCGGCGAGCGCCAGGGCGAGCGCTTGAGGCGCCGGGTCCGATCCGGATCGGTCGACCAGCCGAATCGCGAGCGGCCGGACCACGAGGAAGACGCCTGCAATGAACGTGAGCGTGAGGGCCGCCACCATCACGGCGTCCACAACCTTCGCCTGCGCGACCCCCACCACCAGCGCCAGCAGACACCACGCCGTCACATCGTCGGCCGCGGCGCACGTCAGCGCCATCACGCCGAGCTCGGTTCGGCTCATCCCGCGGTCGGTGAGGATTCTCGCGAGCACGGGAAACGCGGTGATCGACATCGCGACGCCGATGAACAGCGCGAAGCTGGTGAACGACACGTCGCTCGTCGAGAGGCGGGGGTAGAGCAGCAACCCGAGCATCGCTCCGAGGACAAACGGCGCGACGATGCTCGCGTGGGAAATTGCGACGGTCGCACGGGCCCGCCGGCGTACGAAATCCGCGTTCAGATCGAGGCCGACGAGAAACATGTAGAGCACGATGCCAGTCTGCGCGACCAGGCTCAGGATGGGCGCGACCGATTGGGGGAGGATGTACGCGGACGCCGCCGGCGCGAGCCGTCCAAGCAGAGATGGGCCGAGCGCAATGCCGGCCAGCACTTCGCCGATGACGGGAGGCTGGCCGATCCAGTGGAGCAGCCGGCCGAGCAGGCGGCCCACGATGATGACCGCGGCCAGCGCCAGCAGGACGTGGAATACCACGTCGGGAGCGGCCGCGGCTGCTGGGCCGCCGGCCGCCGCAGAGC
>JBAUGX010000262.1:0-47135 GCA_049679965.1 Vicinamibacterales bacterium | reverse complement strand
GGCCAACGCTGCGCAGTCCACGGCTGCCGGACGGAGCTGCGCCCCCAGCTTTCCATCAGCCCTGGCCACGACGAGGCTGTAAATCGGCAGCTCTCTCGTTTCAAAATGAACCGTCAGCTTGAATCGGTCGGCCAGCAGCGACCGCAACATCAACTGCACCGGTCCGACCGTGCCGATCGGAGCCGGCCCGATTTCGCCGTCTGCTTTGGCCACGATGTCGAACCTGTCCGAAGTGATCCAGCTCGGTCCTCCCACGACCTGGAAATCCTGAAGCTGGTACGCGAACCGGATGAGCATTCTGAGTGGGACGTTGACGGTGTTGAACCGGCCGGTCCGGGGATCGGTGCCGATCATGACTTGGCCGCCACCGGACTTGTTGGGCTTGACGGAGGCGACCTCGAACTCTCGCTTGGTCTCCGCTCCCCCTGCGGCCTGAGGCTGGGCTGCGTCTTGGCGGATGATGATCTCGTCTCGTACCTGCGCCAGCACCTTCGATGGGTTCAGAACACCCGCGACCAGCGGTCCGACGATGGCCGCGACTCCGGCCGCCTTCAAGAGATATCCCTTCGTCACGATTCACGCTCCCTTTGGCCGGGGTTAGACTCTCTCGCGCCTCGTTTGGACTCCATCAGTTGTGCAATCTGAAATTGATCGTCACTTTCAAGGGCACCTCGACCGCGACGTCGTGGAGCCTGGCCGGCTCGAATCGCCATTGACTGACCGTCTCAAGGGCCGCCTTCGCCAACCCGGGATGAACAGGAGCGACCGACCTCAGGCCGATGGCCGATCCGTCGGTGCCGACGCGGCCTTCGAGCACGACACCGCCCTCAATCATGGCGTCCCAGAGATCCTGCGGATAGCGGACGGGCGCCATTGCGGCCATCGACATGAACGCGGGCTTCGCGCCCTGTTTGTGGAATGCCTCCTGTTGTGCCTTGAGATCCCGCTCGAGCTCCTGAACCAGAGACGGCGGGCCGCATAAACCAGGGCCAACACGCCCGCCGACATCGGCGGCGGCTCGCGGCGCATCGTCGACGCAAATCCAACCGCTCGGCATCGCCGGTCGACCCTGCGGACCCTGAGCTGGACCTGGTCGGCCCGCGCTCGTACTGATCGCCACCGCCAGGATCTGCAGTCTGACATCCAGCTGCATCCTTGCTCCGGGGATCACCGTCAGTCGGTCGTGGAAGGGCTCGAGTCCCGGCGCGGTCACGCCAATCAAATACTGGCCAATCGGCAGGCCCACAAACTCGAAGTGACCTGATTCGTCGGTCCTTGCGTTCTGGCTGGGACCCGCTCCAATGTCGGTGAGGACAACCGCCGCATCGGAAACTCCCGCGCCGGTCGGGTCGGTGATGGTCCCGGACACCAGCGTGGACGAGGTCTGCACGGGCACACCGGATCTCTGTCGCTCAACGCGGACGATGACCGTTTCTCGAACCTGCTCGGCGCCGCCGCGATGCCTGGGGATAAGGTTTGGACCGAGGTGCGGGGCAATCAGCGCCAAGGACCGGTCGACCTCCGATTCGGGTGCGCTGCTCGCCTGAAGGCCAGGCTGGCGGCGCAGCCCGGCCGCGCCAACGACGAACAGCAGAACCAACGCAGCCGTCATGATGGCCGGGATGGCTTCGGTCCGGGCTGGACGCACATCATCGACCGGCATCCGCAACACTCGCCTGACGCGCTCGAGGAGCGATCCACCCGTCGCCGCCAGAGCCAATGCCGCTTGTCCTGCTGGGAAGGGTCGCCCAGTGCGAGCGCTCTCGAGCTCGGTGAGGGCCGCCGCGTAGCCCACCGCGTCGCCACACGCCTCTACCGCGACGGCGTCGCAGCAATGCTCTCGCTCCGAGCGAATGCGTGCGGACACCCACCACACGGCCGGGTGATAGAACAGCAGCGTCTCCGCCATCGTCTGGATTAAATTGACCAGGTAGTCGTGGCGACGGATGTGAGCCAGCTCGTGTGCCAGGATCGCCTCCACCTGCGCCGGGGTGAGATTCGCGAGCGCCGCGATCGGCAGCAGGATGACGGGGCGCAGCCAACCGACCACGGTGGGCGTGTCAATCAGCAGTGAGTCGACGATATGCACCACGCGGTGAACGCCAAGGCGCGTCGCGAGCTGATCCCCAGCTGTCTGCCAGGACGAAGCGACCAATGCCAGAGAAGCCTGGTGCAGACGTCGCACCCGCCACCATCCTCCAGCAAGGCGGATGAGGAGCGACGAGACCCCGACGAGCCACACGGCGATCACGACCGGCAGCGAGCGAGTAACGATGCGGCGCGCCTCATCCATCGACGCAGCGAAGGGTGGAGCCGGCGTTTCCCGGTTGAAGAACAGCGCTCTGCCGCCCTCGGAGAACGTGCTCGAGAACTCCAACGGTGCAACGTTGACGTTCCGCTCGGCGGGCGCCGGTGTCGAGAGCAGTCGAGCAGTGACGATGGGGGCCAGGAGCATCGCCCCCAGAGCGATGCAGGACGTCAGATACCGGGCATTCGCAGACCCGTGACGCAGCAGGCGCAGCGCCGCAGCCGTCAGGAGCGCGACGAGGGCGCCCTGCCAAACGAAGTGGACGAGCGCCCAGCCTGCGACATGGACCCACTGATTCATTGAGGGACTCATGGGCGACCTCCACGATGTTTGTCGAGCAGCGCGCGGATTTCGGCGACTTCTTCCGGTGAGGCCTTCCCTGCCGCCAGGGCCTGGAGCACGAGCTTGCCGGCCGAGCCGTCGAAGACGCGATCGAGCAGGTCGGTCACGATCTGCTTGTGGGTGTGGCCCTCGGAGTAGGCCGCCTCGTACACGTGCGTGCGCGCGGAGTCGTCCCGGCGGACCAGGCGTTTCTCCGTCATGATCTGCAGGAGCTTGAGCACCGTGGTGTACGCGCCTTCACGGCCCATCTCCTCGGCCACTTCGCGAACAGTGCTCGGCCCGCGCGCCCAGAGCACACGGAGAATCGCCAGTTCGGCGTCGGTGGGTTTCCTCGGGTCCTTCATAGGGCGGGATTGTGTACGATGAGCTTCGTAGGTGTCAATACGAATCTGTTCGTACCTAGTTCTCCGTGGGCCGCTCGACGTGATCAATGACAAGGAATTCGCCCGGTCCCTTGGCTGGTTCGAGCTTCAACCCGAGCTGTTCCTGTATCGCCGTAAAGATCGACGGAGCCGTGGGGTCGCCCGCGCCCTGACTTTCGGCGATCTGTTTCACGAGGGGATCCTCAGGCGCATACTCCAAATGAATGACAAACTTTCCCGTGAGACCGGTCTTATCGATAACCCGGCGTCCCGATGCGATGAACAGGAAAGATTTGGAAAGCTCCTCGATCGTGATCCCCTGCGCGTCCACGACCATGTTCGGTCCCCTCAGCGTACCCAGGCGCGCGCAACGATTTTCGCCAGGCGCGAGCGCGCGCTGTGGCGTCGGAGGGAACGTCATCACGACGGGAACGCAGCTGCCCTCCTGAAACGGCGTCAGTTTGGGGCCGCCCTTGGCCACCGTCAGCGCAAAGACCGGGACCTCCCTGGTCTCGCGATGGATCTGCAGCGTGAAGCGGTCTTCGAGGAGCGCCTGCATCATCGGTCCCTGCATCATGCCAATGCTGGTGCCTTCGTCTGCTTTCGCGTTGATCGTGTAGCGCTCGGACGTGATCCACGCCGGGCCACCTTCGATCGGCGTTGACAGAACCAGTTCGGGATGAGCGACAGCGGAATCCACGTGAAGCAGATAGGCCGCCTGGATAAGGCCCTTCACGACCTGGCAGTTCAGCGTCATCCGTCCGGGAGCGAAGCTTCCGCCTCCTCCCCTGCCGCCCGCCGGGAGATCATCACCGCACGGCTTGACAGAGGCCACTTCGAATTGCGGCCTGGCCGCAGCCGGCTGCTGGGCCCTGGCTTGGGCGAGAGTCGCTATCGCGGCACCGACCAGGATAACGCTCCTGGCCACGTTCAGTCTGAATCCAATGTGTTTGGTCATGATGGCCTCTACGCCGTTACTGGCCGCGGGTACCGCCGCGTCCGCCGGCCCCAGCACCGCGTGCTCCAGCCGCCGCCGGGGCCAAACGGGGCATGCGCTGCACAGAGTAATCCGCGGGCACCTGGAATACACCTGGGTCAGGGTCGCTGCGAGTGATCTTGAGCAACTGGTACGTCGAACGCCCAGTTCGAGGGTCGTTGAAGTCGGTCATCACGAGGACCTGAAGTTCGGGCGACGTCCACTCCTCGGACACGATCTTGATCGGTTGCTCGTTGCCGATGGCGCCTTTCTCAATAGTCGTGGTCCTTCGAACGCCCGAGGCGAGTACGCCTTCGATCGCCCGATCCTGCAGCCGCTCCTCGGACTGCCCGCCGTCAGCTGGGCCACCACGACGGCCACGGGCCCAATTCAGCGGCTGAGGCGCCTGGGCTATCGACCCCCGCGCGCCAGGCGCAAACACGACGGCTGCCCGTGCGCGTTCGACGAGTTGCGCGAGCTGTATCGAGAGGATGGCCGGCGTTTCCCGTGCCGTGCGGTTTGCGGGATCGAGTGTGAAGCTGGTGCCGGCCACTGGGTCCGTGATGGTCACGGTCGGACCGTCCGACGGCCGGTCTTCCTCTCGGCGCACGCGTCCCTCGCTGTCGCGATAGACGCGGCCAGTCGTGCGCTGCACGATCCGGTTGCCATCGGCGAGCGTCTGAATGCTTTCGGTCGCGATCTCAGCCGAGTACGGCATCCCCTTCACAACCCTGGCCTCGAGCGGCGTGATCGAGAATATTCGAAAGGCCACTTGCGCTGGGGCGGTGGTCCCGGAGACCTGCTGCGCGTGGAGCGTGACGGCACAGGTCAGTGCGGCGACCGCCGAACACAACACGATGATCTTCTTCACATGCACCTCACTTCACGGTCCGGCTGAAGCCGGACATTCCACACGAAACGAAGGCCGGACACTACGTACGACGCGTCGCACGACAACGTCACACGAAACGTCTACTGGACGAGACGGACGGCTCGCGCGAAGCCGTCCTGACCGACGACGATATCTGCCTGCACGACGCCGGCCGCAGACGATGGCGGCAAGAGCCCCAAGGTGGGCAACGCCGACACAGGAAGATCCACTCGCATCAACTCTCCGCTTTCAAACGGCGGCAACGCGTAAGCACCTGGCCACGGCACGAAGCCCGCCATGTCGGTAGGCGGATCAGACATCGCGGGACCAACCTGCGGCGCGCGCGTCACGATCAGCCGATCGAGCACCAGGGTTGTCGCGACCAGGGCGGCTGCCGCCGCCAGGCGCACCCAGCGACCCCTCCTCGGACGCGGTTGTGCCCAACGGATATCGAAGGCCGCGAGGAGCGCCTGCTCTCTCTTCGGATCGATGGGCGGCACCTCGATCCCGTCGCGGAGCCTGGCGAACGCGTCGCTCATCTGTGTATCGCCTCGTTCGTTCGTCATGGAGGTTCGATCCTGTCCCTACAAGGGCTTGATGGCCGGCATCCGCGAGATCACACCGCGTTTCACACCGCAGATCTCACGGGCGAGCAGCGCACGCCCGCGATGCAGGCGCGAGCGAACGGTGCCAATCGCACATCCCAGCGCGCTCGCCGCGGTCTCGTAACTGAGCTCGTGCAGATCGCACAGCACGATCGCCTCGCGGTACCGCGCCGGCAGTTCGAGGAGGGCGCGAGCCAGTGCGGCCTTGTGCCGCTGACGCGTGAGGTCTCCGATCGGATCGCTCTCGACGCCGAGCCGCCGCCCTTCGTCCGTCTCGTCCCCGGGCAGCGGCATAACCGGCCGGCGATACCGCCATCGACGGACATGGTTACGCGCGATGCCGAGCAGCCATGCCAGGACGCCCGATCGGCCCGGACGGTAACGCTCCGCGTCCTCGATCACCACCACGAACACGTCCTGGACCACGTCCTCCGCCTGCGCCCGCGAGCCGCACATATGGACCGCAAAGCGATAAACGTCTGGCCGGAATCGTCGGTACAACAGTGCGAACGCGTCGCGGTCGCCCCCGGCAATCTTCTCGATCAGGTCGTCGTGTTGTTCGGATGCGTGGTCAGGCATGACAGGTGCAGGCTTGGACGCCCACCTCTGACATTCAGTTGGGCGAGGAAAAAGTTCCCGAGCGCCTGCCAGGCTAGTTTTCTGAGGGCTGCTCTACGCGATCGACGACGAGGACCTCGGCCGGCCCCCGCTGCGGGTCGAGCTTGAGCCCGAGCTGCTCTTGGAGGGCCGTGAAGAGAGACGGGCCATTCAGGTCGATGGGCGGCGGTCCCGGCGGGCCCGGCGGCATCTGATCCGGGGTCCATTGGAGATCGAAATCGAAACTTCCAGTGAGGCCCGTGCGATCGGTCACGAAACGGCTCACGAACTGCGACAACGTGGTCGCCCACTGCGCCATCGTCACGTCGCGGGCGCTCGTCCGTCCGGGTACGAACATCGAAGGGCAACGAAATGAGCCTCGGGGCGCGGCGGCGGGCCCGGCTGGAGGTGGCGGAGGCGGCGGCGCCCCAGGCCAGAGCGTGAGAGGGGCACACTCGGTCCCCGACGGCCGGAGCTCGGGCCTCGTTCTGCCGTCGCTTCTGGCAATGACGAGGGCATAGATAGGCTGCTCTCTCGTTTCCGTGTGCACGGCCAGCCTGAAGCGGTCTTCGAGCAGTGCGCGGAGCATCAATCGAATCTGCGGCAGCGGTGGAACGCCGTCAGCCTTCGCCACGATGTCGAAGCGATCGGTGCTCAACCAGCCCGGCCCGCCCAGAATCTGGAAGTCCTGAACCTCGTACGCCAGCCGCACCAGCAACCGAAGGGGTGTATTGACCGCCCTGAACCGACCGCCCGGTTCGAACCCGACGGAGATGAGACCGCTCCCATCCTTGTTCGGCTTGACGGTCGCGACTTCAAATGTCGGAGTTGTCGACTGGGCCAGAGGCTGTGGCGAGGCCAGGATTCCAACGAATAGGAGAATGGCGATGCCAGTGGCAGCGAAGGGCTTCATCGGGAGCGCCCCGACAAGTTACGGCTTCTTGAGCTGCTCGAGGAGCGCTGTCAACATCGCGGCGTAGCGGGTGTCGGCGGCGGAGAACGTGCTCGTATACTCGTCCTCCGACAGCTTCTGGGCCCTCCAGTCGTTGTTGAACATCGTCCGCTTCCCGCCGGCTTCGTAGGTGTCGAAGGGCCGGTTCTCTTCCCGCCTGGCCCTCAGGCCGTTGGCGCCGCCATCCTCGATGAAGATCTTGCTCTCGGGAATCGACGCGCTGCTCAGATCCAGGTAGACGTCGCGGTATTCCTTCTTCATGAGGCGCTCGTCGAGCAGCTGAGGCACTGCGTATCGCGCCGACACGACCAGGAGCTGCGCCCCGGAGAAATAAAGTGCGCCCACAAACGCGTCTGGCTGGCTGGGGTCTTTCGCGGCTATCGCGTCGAGCTTCGCGGCGTCGAGCGCCGCGGCGAGCTCGGCGGCCAGCGTCGCTGATTTGGGCTCTTGCGCAATCGTCGCCACCGTCATCGCCAACCCAAGAACCGCAGCCAGGCATCCACGCGCAACCGGCGTCATAGGAGCTCCTTCCACATTGACCACGCGAACACTAAATGAACAAGGCGTCTTCATCGTCACGGCCCCGTCTCGGTCGCGCGTTGCCCCGCAGCTCGCGGATGGCCTCGAAGGCCGCGCGCAGACCGCTCAACATCGCCCGGCCCTCGCGCACGGGAGCGGCGAGACCGGCCTGAAATGCGCCCGCCGCCTCCTCGATCCGCTGCACCAGGTCGGTGCAGACCCCGTCAATCCGTTCGACCTGCGCCGCGGCGAGCGCTGTGGCCCGCGACGCATCGCGGCCGATGGCATCCAGATGACCGAAGATGGGCCGCAGCTCGACATGGATCTCCTTGGACAGCCGATCGAGGCGTCTCGCCAGCAGGCCGGCCGCGACAAAAATGCCAATCTGCGCGATGGCCGTCGCCAGCGTGGCGGCCGCGATGACGCCCAGGAACACCTCAGACCAAGTACTCATGCGTTGTCTCGCGTACGTGCCTGCTGATACGCTTCGCGCCCCTTTTCGATGGCGGTCGCCAACGTTTCCCGGCCCTCCTTGACGATCTCTCGGCCCCTGGCGGCCGCTTCGGTCGCGCGCTCGCGGCCCTCACGCGCCTTCTTGCCAAGGTACTCGCGCGTCTCCTCACCTGTGGCCGGAGCGTACAAGAGCGCCACCGCGGCGCCCGCCACCGCTCCCACGAGGAACGCCAGAAGAACACCGCCCGCGCCCACCCCTTCGTCTCTCGCCATCGCTGGTCTCCGTCAGAAGATGCTGATTTTCACGTTATTGGGGAGAAACCTTCTTGGATCCTTACGAATATCGGCGACGAGCGTCCGCATGTCCGTCACCGCGCCGTTCATGTTCTCATATAATTGTTTGTCTTTCAGCAATTGTCCGGCGGTCCCCTCGCCCTGGTTGAGCTTGGTGACCAGTTCGTCGAAGCGCTCGACGAGCGTATTGAGGCGATTGAACAACGCCGGGTCGGTCAGCAGCTTTCCGGCGGTCCCCTCACCCCGATTGAGCCGAGCCACGACTTCCTGCAGGTTCGACGTCGCGCTGGTAAGCGATTTCGAGAAGGTGTCGTCTTTCAACAGCTTACCCAGGCTTCCCTCACCCTCGTTCAATTGCCGCGTCATCGTCTCGATGTTCTTGAGGCTCCCTTCGAGGGCCGTGGCCGCCTGCGGATCGTTCACCAGCTTGCCGAGCGTCCCGCGTCCCTGCTGGATGCCCCGCGTCAACTCGCCCGCCGCGCTCGCAAACTGCTGCAGCTCCATGTACAGCCGATCGTCAGTCATCAGCTTGCCCACCGTGCCCCTCCCGGCGCGCATGTCCTGCAGGAGGCCGGTGATTTCCGATACGCCCTGGCTGGCCTGGGTCGCGACGTCGGCCAATTGCACGGCCGCCGCGCCGTGCGGCACGTACCCTCCTTCGGGGATCGGGGTTCCGCGCGTCGACGCCGTGATATCGACGGCAAACTCGCCCAGCAGTGATACCGACCCGAGCGTGGCGACCGAGGCGCTCGTTATGCGATCGCGATAGCCCGTGTTCACCTCGAACAGCACGTCCACCTGTTCGCCGGCCAGAACGACATCCGTCACCTGGCCGACCTCGACACCAGCCAGCCGCACCGGCGATCCCGATTTGAGTCCGGCGACGTTGGCGAACTGGGTCTTGAGACTGTAGCGCTGCCATGGGAACCCTCGTGTGCCCGTCACCATGAAGATGGTGATCGCGGTGATGATGGCCGCAACGATGGTGAGTACGCCAATCTTCAGTTCCGACCAGGCCAGCGATCGCGTGCGCGGCATATGTTGTCCTCAACTCAAGAATGTCTTTAGATATGCATCCTTCGACTGCCGGAGCGCCTCGGCATCTCCCTCGAACACTATCAATCCATCGCGCAGCATCAGGAACTCCGACTCGCGCTCTTTCTCCCGATCGGCGGGCGCGATCTGAATGCGGCCCCCGGAGTCCCGCGCGGCCACGTGCGTCGCGACGTAGAAGGCATCGCGCAGCTGGTGGGTGACCACAATCGACGTGACGGTCTCGATGTCCCGCAGCTTGATGATTTCGTCATCGACGGTCATCGCGGTGATCGGATCGAGGCCGGTCGTGGCTTCATCGTAGAGCAGGATCTTCGGTTTGGACGCCATCGCGCGCGCAATGGCCACGCGCCGCCGCTGGCCACCCGAGAGGGCCGACGGCATCCGTTCGGCGAATTCTCCCAGGCCAATGAATCCCAACACTTCGTCAACCCGGCGGTCCACGTCCTCGAGCGGCAGTCTGGTCTCCTCGTAGAGACGATAGCCGACGTTTTCGCGAACCGTCAGCGAATCAAACAGCGCCCCCTCCTGAAACACCATGCCCAGATTCGTGCGGACCGCCATCATCTCCTCTTCGGTCAGATCGTCCACGCGCTGGCCGTTCACCCACACGGTGCCGCTGTCGGGCTTGAGCAGTCCCAACAGTATCTTCAGCGTAATCGACTTCCCTGCGCCGCTGGCCCCCAGAATGATCTTGGTATGGCCCGCCGGCAGGGCGAAGCTGACGTCCTTGAGAACGACCGTGTCATCAAACGCCAGCGACACGTGGTCGAAGACGACTGCCGGCCGATCCGGGTCGTCGAGCACCCGTCCTCCGGCTTCTCGATGCGCCAGCTCGTGGACCATATCTCAGTACAGCAACGAAATCAGGATGCGCGTCAGGAAAAAATCGACCGCGATCACCCCGACTGACCCCGCCACCACCGCCTCGGTCGTCGACTTGCCCACACCCTGCGTGCCGCCTGTCGTCCGCAGCCCGACGTGACACGCGATCGTCACGATGACGAATCCCAGGACGAAGGGTTTGATGAGGCCCATCATGAGGTCTTCGGTGTAGAGCCGCCGGACCGACGACCAGTACAAGCCCGAAGCCACCTGCAGCTGGTACTTCGCGACCACCCACCCGCCCACCATCCCCAGGAAATCCGAGATCACCGTCAGCACCGGCGCCATGAAGATGCCGGCCAGCACCCGCGGCACCACGAGCTTTCGGATCGGATCGGTGCCGAGCGCGCGCAGGGCGTTGATCTGGTCGGTCACGACCATCGATCCGAGCTCGGCCGCGATGCCCGAACCGACCCGTCCGCTGAGCATCAGGGCGGTCAGCACGGGGCCGAGCTCCAGAATCATCGACGTGGCGACCAGACGGCCAACGACGGGCCGCGCTCCGAACGTATCGAGCGTCAGGCCGGCCTGGAGCGCGAGCACGGCGCCGGTGAAAAAGCCGGTCAGCAGGACGACGGTCAGCGATGCCACGCCGATGGCGTCGAACTGTTCGACGATGTCGCGGAAGTAGATCGGTCGCGAGACCACGGCCCGCGCCGTCGCGCCGAGCAGGCGCGTGTACTCCTGCGCCTCTATGGCGGTCTTCTTCAGCCAGCTGTTGATGAAGGCGATCACGCGCGGCTCTCAGGCCTTTCCCGCCCGCCACACCAGGCCGAGCTCGGGGTTCCGTACGCGCTTGATTTCGTCCCGGATCGAGGCGGCCTTCTCAAAGTCCAGATTGGTCGCCGCCGCGCGCATCGCGTCCTGCAGTGACGCGATGTAGACGTCAAGCTCGGCCTGCGTGCGGAAGCGATCGACTGGAGAGTTCGCGATTTCCGGCGTCAGGTAGTCGCGCTCGTAGACGCTCGACATCACCGCGTCGATCTCCTTGATGATCGACTGCGGGGTGATGCCGTGCTCCACGTTGTACGCCTCCTGGATCGCCCGCCTGCGGCCGGTTTCGTCGATCGCCGCCCGCATCGACGCCGTCATGACATCCGCGTACATGATCACGCGTCCGTTGACGTTGCGCGCCGCGCGGCCAGAGGTCTGGATGAGCGAACCCGCCGATCGGAGAAACCCTTCCTTGTCGGCGTCGAGAATGGCCACGAGCGAGACTTCAGGGAGATCCAGGCCCTCACGCAGCAGGTTGATGCCGACGAGCACGTCGAACGTGCCCCGACGCAAGTCACGCAGGATCTGCACACGCTCGAGCGTCTCGATATCGGAGTGCAGGTACCGGACGCGGACACCGAGCTCCTGGTAGTACTGCGTCAAGTCCTCCGCCATGCGCTTGGTCAGCGTCGTGACCAGCACACGCTCGCCGCGCGCCGTCCGCGCTCGAATCTCCTGCAACAGATCGTCGATCTGGCCTTTCACGGCCCGCACCTCGATCGGCGGGTCGACCAGGCCGGTCGGCCTGATGATCTGCTCGACGACCACGCCGTTCGCCTTCTTGAGCTCGTACGGCCCGGGCGTGGCCGAGACGAACACGGCCTGCGCGATGCGCGACTCCCACTCCTCGAAGGTCAGCGGCCGATTGTCCAGCGCCGATGGCAGCCGGAACCCATACGCGACCAGCACCTCCTTGCGCGCCCGGTCGCCGTGGAACATCCCGCGGATCTGCGGCACCGTCTGGTGACTCTCGTCGACGAAGATGAGCGCGTCAGCCGGCAAATAGTCGATGAGCGTCGGCGGCGGTTCCCCGGGCGCCCGGCCGGTGAGGTGCCGCGCGTAGTTCTCGATGCCGTGACAGTAGCCGATCTCCTTGATCATCTCCAGATCGAACATCGTCCGTTGATGGAGCCGCTGCGCCTCGGGCAGCTTGCCCTCGGCCTCGAGCTTGGACCGATACCACGCCAGCTCCTCCTTGATCGTCTCGACGGCCCGCGTGGCACGATCGCGCGGCGCAACGAAATGCGACTTCGGGTACACGGCAATCTTGTCGTGTCGCCGCAGGGTCTTTCCTGTCAGCGGATCGAACGACGTCAGCTCATCCACCTCGTCTCCGAAGAGGCCGATGCGCAGCCCCTGCTCCTCGTACGAGGGATAGACTTCGATGATGTCGCCGCGCACGCGGAAGGTGCCGCGTCCGAAGTCGTGGTCGTTGCGCTCGTACTGAATCTCGACCAGCTTGCGCAGGATCTGGTCCCGGGCGATTCGCTGGCCCCGCTCGAGCGGCAGCAGCATGCCGTAGTAGGCCTCGGGCGATCCGAGGCCGTAGATGCAGGACACGCTGGCGACAATGATGACGTCGCGGCGCTCGAAGAGCGATCGGGTGGCCGACAGCCGCATGCGATCGATTTCTTCGTTGATCGTGGCTTCCTTCTCGATGTACGAGTCGGTCGACGGCACGTAGGCTTCGGGCTGGTAGTAGTCGTAGTAGCTGACGAAATACTCGACGGCGTTCTCCGGGAAGAAGCGGCGGAATTCCTGGAACAGCTGCGCGGCCAGCGTCTTGTTGTGCGCCATGACCAGCGCCGGCCGGTTCATGCGCGCGATGGTCTGCGCCATGGTGAAGGTCTTGCCCGAGCCGGTCACCCCGAGGAGCACTTGATGCCGGTCGCCTCGCTCCAGGCCCTCGACGAGCTCCGCAATCGCGCGCTGCTGATCGCCCTTGAGCTCGAAGTCGGAGACCAGGGCGAAGCGGTCGTAGACGGACGGCATGGGAACTGCGGATCGTACCATGGCTCAGGGCTCACGGCTCAGGGCCTGGGCCAGCCTGAGCCCTCAGCCATGAGCCCTGGCCTCAAGGTTTCTTGTACGGTCCGAAGTACCCCTTGCGGGAACGGATGCGGTACTCGCCGCCCTTCTTGCCGATCTTGATCTCGACCTTCCGCCAGGCGCCGTCCGTCGTGGCGTTGGTCGACTGGTACCCCAGCACGTACTGCGCGTGAATCTGGGCGAGAACCTTCTCGTAGGCGGCGCCAAGGTCCCGGACCGAGGTCGGAAAGAACGCCTGCCCTCCCGTGATCTCGGCCACCTGCTGCAAAATAGCCCGCTGCGCAGTGCCCTGGGACGCCGACTGGTGGTCGAGCTGGCCGATGACGTACGCGGTCACATCAGACGCCTTGAGCAGCTCAATCAGGTCGCCATATCTGATCGCGCTGGTCGTGTCACCGCCATCCGTGTAGAGCAGAGCGATCTTCCGGCCGTCCTGGCCGGCGGCGCCATCGAGGTACACGCCGATCGCGTCGTACAGCGCCGTCCAGCCGGTGGCCCTCCGCTGTCGAATTCGCTCGACCACCCGGACGAACTCCCGCTGACTGTAGCGAGCCACCCGCACCTGGGTGTCGAAATCGACGACCGTGACGTCGACAGCCTCGGTAAACGCCTTGAGAAACTGAATGGCGGCCGTCTTGGTGAAGCTGATGTCCTCGCCCATGCTCTCGCTCGAGTCGAGCAGCAGGCCGAGATGAAGGGCGGGGCCCTGTCCCGGCTCACCACGGCCGACCGAAAAGTCGGTCAGGGTCTGCCGCTTCCCATCCTCGACGACCTCGAAGTCCTCAGCGGTGAGATCGGTGACGAGCCTGCCCTTGCCATCCGTCACGGTGACGCCGACTGTGACGAGATCCACGCCAGCTCGGAAGACGGGCAGCTGCGGCGCGGCGAGCAGACTGGCGCCCGCACAGGCGGCGAGCAGCGGGACCATCGTCAAGCGCACAGAACTGCACTCTACACCCTCTGCAGCCCTCCTGCGCTGCGTCCGAGCGTATAATTTACGGTTGGTACCCCGATGCGGTGTCTAGCTGTGTGTCAGGACGAACTGGTCATCAGGATGCTCGAGGAAATCCTGCTGCCCGGCTTCGAGGTCGAGTTCATCACCGACAGCCGCCCGCTGGCCCGCCGCCTCCATGCGGCGGGCGTCACCGTGACGGTCGGCGATCCCCGCCGCACGGATACGTATCTCAAGGCCGACATCACCCCTGGCACCTGCGTCATCATCGAAGACAACGGCCGCCGCAGCCCCAAGCGCATCCTCGAAGCGGTGCGCGACGCGGGCGGCACCTTGGTGTACGTGCTCGGGGTCGGCGCGGACGCCACGACCAAGCGCACCGAAGAATCTCGCGCCGAATTTCCGGACGTCTCATATCTCGCGATGTCGGAGCTCTTCGGCGGGCCGCTGCTCATCGAATTCAGCCGTTCGCTCACGCGGGCCAAGGTCCAGCAGTATCAGCGGCTCTTCAGCGACGCGGATCGCGTGCTCATCATGCTGCACAACGATCCCGATCCGGATGCCATGGCGAGCGGCCTGGCCCTGCGCAACGTGCTGCACCGCACGAAAACGACCGCCATCATCGGGGCCATGCAGGGCGTCACGAGGCCGGAAAACCTCCGCATGGTGAATCTGCTCGACATCCACGTCGAGGCGGTGACGGTGGAGTCGGTCAGGGAATACGACCGCGTCGCCATGGTGGACGTGCAACCGCACTACTTCGAGGGCCTCATCGATCGGGTGGATCTCGTCATCGATCACCATCCCGAGCAGCCCGGCTACACGGCTGTGTTCAAGGACATCCGGCCGGACTACGGCTCGACGTCGACGATCCTGACCGAACATCTCCGGTCGGTTGACGTGAACATCTCGGAACGGACGGCCACGGCGATGCTCTACGCCATCAAGTCCGACACGCTGTTCTTCAATCGCCAGACCAACCGCGTCGACCTCGACGCCTTCTCCTATCTGTATTCGCTCGCCGACGCCGCGATGATTCGCAAGATGGAGGGCGCCGAAATCACGCCCGAGCGGCTCGAGTACGTCATCAAGGCGTACCAGAGCGGCGCCACCGTCGACCAGGTGTTCTGCGCGTTTCTCGGATCGCTGGCCCGCGAAGATTTCATCCCGTACGTCGCCGACTTCTTCCTGCAGCTGGAAGACGTCAAGTGGACGATCGTCGCGGGCATCGTCGGCGATTCACTCGTGATTTCGGTGCGCAACCTCGGGTACTCGAAGAACGCGGGGGAATTCGTGCGGCGTCATTTCTCGGATATCGGAAGCGCCGGCGGCCATCGGGCGATGGCAAAGGCCGTCGTCCCCCTGGCGGCGTTCCGCAACAAGTTCGGCGACCCGGACGCCGGATCGGTCGGCCGGCGGCTGCAGGAGCTCGCCGTGCATTTCCTGCACGACAAGGACGTCAAGAGTCACGCGACGGTGCCGTAGGCGCTACGTGTCGCCGAGCGCCTGGTCGAGGTCCTCGATGAGATCCTTGACGTCTTCCAGGCCGACCGAGATCCTCACCATGCCCCTGGTGACGCCTGCCGCCCGGAGCTGTTCGCCGGTGTGGCCCCAGTGGCTCGTCAGCACCGGCAGGCTCGCCAGACTCTCGACCCCTCCGAGGCTGGCCGCCCGCTTGATGAGCTTCAGTCGATCGAAGAGATGGACCGCCCGGTCGTATTGGCCGTCGAGATCGAAGGTGACCATGCCGCCAAACCCGCTCATCTGCCGCCTGGCCATCTCGTGATCCGGATCCGCAGGCAGACCTGGATAGTGGACGCGACCCACCCGACGATCCCGGCCAAAGAACTCGGCGACCGCTTGCGCGTTGGCGTTGTGGCGCGCGATGCGAAGCGGCAGCGTCTTGAGACCCCGGCCAAGCGCGTACGCAGCCTGCGGGTCCATGATCGTCCCCAAGAGGCGCCGCGTCAATTCGATCGGGTGCACCAGCGCGGACCCACCCGTGACGCAGCCACCCGTCACATCGCTGTGGCCGTTGAGATACTTCGTGGCGCTTTGCATCGCGAGATCGACGCCCAATGACAGGGGTTGCTGATTGATCGGGCTCGCGAACGTGTTGTCGAACACCGATACGACGCCGCGTGCGCGACATGCCTCGGCGATGCGCCGGACATCCACGCAGCGCATCGTGGGATTGACCGGCGACTCGAACCACAGCAGCTTCGTCGCGGGGCCCAACACGCGCTCGGGATCGGCCAGCTCCTGCAACGAGACGAAGCGAGGCGCAATGCCGTACCGGGCGAGCAGGTCGCTCAGCAGGTGCAGCGTGCCTCCATACACGGCCGCGCCGCACACAACCTCATCGCCCGCCCTCAAGTGGGCCATCAGGATGGTGGCCGTCGCTCCCATCCCCGACGAGAACACGAGCGCCGCCTCCGCGCGATCGAGTACGGCGAGTTGGCGTTCGACGCTGACGAGCGTGGGATTGGCGTAGCGCGAATAGAGATACTTGTTGGACCGCCCTTCGTTGTAGTCGAGCACCTCCTGCGCGCTTTCGAACACAAACGTGGTCGTCTGATAGATCGGCGTCGTGAGCGGCACGGGCTCGCCCAGGCCCGACTCGCCGGCGTGAATCAACTCCGTTGCGGGTCCCTTCATCTGTGGCGCCATCTCTCCTGCCCCTCTCGAGTGTTGCCGAGCTCGTCGCCGCTCGCGCCGACGACCGGCTCGATGAACTGCCGGTAGGCGTCCTGGTAACCGAGGTCGAGCAGCTCGGTGAGCCCCTGAGGCCGATCGGATCGATCGTCGTAGCCGCCGTCGAAGTCGAACGGCCCGATCGGGTTGTGCGCGGGACGGATCGTGAACGCGCGAGGCACGGACCGAGCCGCTATCGCGATGGCGTCGCGGACCGCGGCGGCTTCCGCCGAATGCACGTACTCGCCGAGCCGCGCCCGCCCGTCAAGGCGAGGCGCCGCCAGCGCGTGCGGTCCTTCGGATTCCGGCGCGGCCGACACGATGACCACCTGCTCCACGCCGAGGTCCACCAGTTCGTCGATGACACGCCCCAGAGCCGCCGGTCGATCGCACAGGCGGTGCGCCTCGCCGCGCCAGTAGCTGTCGTTGTCGAACCTGATGGGATGCAGGTCGGTCGCCACCGGCACCGCCAGCGCCGCGGCCATCGCGTCGGCCAGGTGGTCGCGGGCCGGACCACTGAGGTCGAAGACCTCGCCGCGACGCATCTCGGCGGCCTCGATCGTCGACCGTCGAATCAGGTCGCGCCGGCGTGATTCGCCAACCAGGGCGAACACCAGATCGCGATGGGCATCCACGTCGTGCACGACGATCAGCAGCTCGCGGAATCCAGGCTGTCCAAGGTTCTCGGCGAGCAGCGTGATGTAGCGCCGTCCCAGCTCGCCCGGCTGCGGCCCCGAAGACGCGGTGGCGCCGCGCACCAGATCCCACACGACGCGGGAGCAGTCGCGGGCAACTCCGTCGGCCGACAGCGGCGACGGGACGACCCGCCACCACCACCGACCGCGCCCCCTCCCGCGCATCTGATGAGCGGCACCGGCCGCCGCGACCAGCGTCGCCGACAGCAACACGAGAAACACGAGCCGCGGAAGCCATGTGGGCAGCGCCCCTGGAGCAAACGCGGCCTCGGCGCCGCCGAGATACCAGCCCACGAGGCCTCCAGCGCCGCCGCCGACCATCTTCAGCACGAAGTCGATTGGAAAGACGACCAGCCCGGCGGCCATGGTGGCGATCGGCACCGCGACGATCGCGGCCGACAGGCCGAGCGCCCAACACGCCATGCGCACCGCGAACCGCCACCCGTAGAACCCGCGCACAGCCGGACTGCGCCAGAAGCCTGCCTCGCCCCAGAGGTGCTCAGCGCCGCCAATCGCCGAACACAGCGCCCCGATGGTGCCCATGCCGCGGCCGGCGACGATGTCAATTTTCACGCCCGCCTCGTCGAGCGCTCGAAGAACACCGGCATGATAGGCCCCGGCTGTTCCGGTTCCGGCGAGAACGAGCGCCGTGCGAAGGTGTGGTGAGTAGGCGTCGGCAGCCAGGGTCGTCGCGCGCGGCCGATCGTTCATCCCGCCGCTTCGTCGTGGATGGTAATGAGCCTGACGATCTCGAACGCCCGCATCCCTCCGGGCGTCACCACCTTGACGCTGTCGCCCTCTTCTTTGTTGAGCAGGGCGCGGCCGATCGGCGAGGTCGTCGAGATGAGGCCTTTGCCGGCGTCTGCATCCTCGGGCATCACGAGCTGGAATACGAGCGTCTCGCCCGTGCTCTCGATCACGTGAAGAGTTGAGCCGAAGCCGGCGCGGTCGGAGGGAATGCGGTCGATGTTGATGAGCGCGATCTCGGCCACGCGCTTCTGGAGCATGCTGATCCGCGATTCGACCAGCCGCTGACGCTCCTTGGCGGCGGAGTACTCCGCGTTCTCGCGCAGGTCTCCAAGCTCGCGCGCGCGCTTGATTTCCTTCGGGAGCTCGACCTTCAACTCGCGATCGAGCGCCTGGATTTCGTCCTCGAATTTCTTGATCAGGCGGTCCTTCATCGGCAGGGGGGATGGTACCACAGTGCTATGCTTTCGCCCGGCCCTCATGAGCGCCCGCGGCCCGCGCGAACATTGCCTGATGACACGCATCACCAGCCGTCACAATCCCATCGTCGCCCGCTTCCGCGCCGCGGCGCGAGGCGAGGCAGCCGACCTGCTGCTCGTGGACGGCGTCCACCTTGTGGTCGAGGCGATGGACGCGGGCCTGCCGATTCGCCAAGTCGCGGCGGCCGCCGACGCGGTTGATCGGCCCGACCTGCGGCCTGCCCTCGCCCGCCTGAACGAGCTCGGGGTGGATGTGGTCACGGCGACCCCGGCGGTCATGAGCGCGGTCAGCCCCGTTCGTTCCTCGAGTCCGATCGTCGCACTCGTGGACCGGCCGCGAGCCGAAGCCGGCCGCGTCTATCGAGAGACGGCGCTGGTCGTCATTGCGGTTGACGTGCAAGATCCCGGCAATCTGGGCGCGATCGTGCGCGTCGCCGAGGCGGGAGGGGCGACGGGCGCCGTAGCGACCGGGGCGTCGGCCAATCCATTCGGATGGAAAGCCCTTCGGGGCTCGATGGGAAGCGCTCTAAGGCTCCCCATCCTCTCCCGGCCGGATGCAGCGGCGGCCGCTGACGAGGCACGCCGCCGCGGATGCCGAATCATTGCCGCGATGCCGAGACAAGGACGCTCGCTCTTTGACGTCAATCTCACCGGACCTGTAGCCGTCCTGATCGGCGGCGAAGGCCAGGGCCTCACGCCTGCCCTTCTGGAGGCCGCCGACGAGCGTCTGACGCTTCCCATGCAGCCGCCCGTGGAGTCGTTGAATGCGGCGGTGACCGCCGCCCTCATCGTCTACGAAGCTCGACGACAGAGGGTGAAGTAGCCATGTCTTCGCTGTTCCCGGACGCGCCTCCCGATCGCGCCGCGGCCCCTGCTCCGCTCGCCGAGCGGATGCGGCCGCGATCGTTTGACGACTTCGTCGGGCAGGAGGAACTGCTCGCGCCGGGCAAGCCCCTGCGCGAGGCCATCGAGCGAGACCTCCTGCAGTCGATCATCCTCTGGGGCCCGCCGGGCACCGGCAAGACCACGCTGGCGCGCATCGTCGCCGACCTCACCAGGGCTCGGTTCGTGTCCTTCAGTGCCGTTCTCTCGGGGATCAAGGAGATTCGCGACGTCATGAGCGAGGCCGAGCGCATCCGCCGTTCGACCGGACGCCGCACCATCGTCTTTATCGACGAGATTCACCGGTTCAACAAGGCGCAGCAGGACGCCTTCCTGCCTCGGGTTGAGGCCGGCGACATCGTCCTGATCGGTGCGACGACCGAGAATCCGTCGTTCGAGGTAAATGCGGCGCTCTTGTCTCGATCGAAGGTCTTCGTGCTGCGAGGGCTGAGCGTCGAGGAAGTCTCGACGATCCTGAAACGCGCGCTGCTGGATCCAGAGCACGGCCTGGGAAGCACGCCTGTCGAGGTGGCCGACGACACGCTGCGAATGATCGCCATGTACGCCAATGGCGACGCTCGCGTGGCCCTCAATCTCCTGGAGTTGAGTGTGGCGGCCGCACCGCTCGCCGACGGCGTGCGGCGCATCGACACGGCGAGAGTCGAAGAGGCGATCCAGCGCCGGGCCCTGCTCTATGACAAGGGCGGCGAGGAACACTACAACATCATCTCGGCGCTGCATAAGTCGATGCGCAACAGCGATCCGGACGCGGCCGTGTACTGGCTCGCCCGGATGGTCGAGGCCGGCGAGGATCCGCTTTATATCGCCCGCAGACTCGTGCGGTTTGCGTCAGAAGACATCGGCAACGCCGATCCGCAGGCCCTGACCGTGGCCGTCGCCGCCAAGGACGCCGTCCACTTCATCGGCATGCCGGAGGGGAACACGGCGCTCGCACAGGCCGCGATCTATCTCGCGACGGCGCCAAAGAGCAATGCCGTGTATCAGGCCTACTTGCGCGCCGCCTCCGATGCGAACCGGGACGTCGCGGAGCCAGTGCCTTTGCACCTGCGGAACGCGCCCACCAAGCTGATGAAGGAACTGGAGTACGGCAAGGGCTACAAGTATGCGCACAACGAAACCGATGCCGTCGCCGACATGTCGTGTCTGCCGCCGGCCCTCGAAGGGCGGAAGTACTACGAACCGAAGGAGCGGGGGTTTGAGAAGGAGATCAAGCGGCGATTGGATGGATGGGAGGAGATTAAGAGAAAGTTAAAAGTCAAAACTTAAAAGTCAAAACTTAAAAGTCAAAAATGGGTGGCAGATACTGCAACCTCTCGCACCTTCTCGCGCGCTTTTCCCAACAATTCCTAGCGGCTCCTAGCGGCACGGTCCTCGCGTGTGACGATGTAGAATGACGGCTGTGAAGGCTGCCCACCCGCGCGTCAGTTACGCGGATCTGGAGCGATGGCCCGAAGACGGCCGCCGGTACGAACTGTACGACGGCGAGGTCTACGTGGTCCCATCACCGCTTCCGCTTCATCAGGTTGTGTCGGCACGCCTATACGACGTGCTCCGTGACTACGTCCAGAGTCACGGCGGCATCGTGCTGTATGCACCACTCGATATCGCGCTCACCGACTACGATGTCGTTCAGCCGGATCTCCTTCTGTTCACACGCGAACGCCAACGCCTCATCGAGCTGCGAAAGGTCACCAGGCATCCACCGGATCTCGCCATCGAAATCCTTTCGCCGAGCACGGCGGGCAACGATCGCGGCAGGAAGATGCAGCTGCTAGCCCAGCATGGCGTACAGGAGTACTGGCTGGTCGATCCGGAGAACGTCCGGGTCGAAGTCTATTGGCTGAGTGAGGATCGATTCCTGGTGGCCAGTACGGCAACCGGCCACGAGCCGGTGCACTCACCGCTCCTGCCAGGGTTGAACCTCCGCCCGATCGACGTCGTTCCGGAGCTGTAGCTCGGTCACCTGCCGTATAATCGGCCGGTCACTCCGAAACGTCCCGTGCCTCTCACACCCGGCACCCGTCTTGGCCACTACGAAATCCAGTCCGCCATCGGCGCGGGCGGGATGGGCGAGGTCTTCCGCGCACGCGACCTTCGCTGAACCGAGACGTCGCGATCAAGTTTCTCTCGGCGGAGATTGGCGACGAGCCTGCGCGGCGGCGGTTCCAACGCGAAGCGCAGTTGGCCTCGTCGCTCAACCACCCGCACATCGTGACGGTACACGACGTCGGCGAGTTCGAGGGCCGGCAGTACATCGTCACCGAGCTCGTAGATGGCGGAACGCTGAACACCTGGACAGGTGCCGAGCCGCGCACGTGGCAGGAGGTGATTGAGCTGCTCAAGGGCATCGGGGATGGGCTGGCCGCGGCGCACGACGCCAGCATCCTTCATCGCGACGTCAAGCCCGACAACATCCTGGTCACCAGGGGCGGCCATGCGAAGCTGACCGATTTCGGCCTGGCAAAGATGGCCCAGGGTCCTGTTGGCGATGCCGACACGACGCGAAGCCTCGACCCGACCCGCCAGGGCGTCATCCTCGGCACGATTCCCTACATGTCGCCCGAGCAGGCAGCCGGCAAGCGCCTCGACGCGCGTAGCGACATCTTTTCGTTTGGCGTCGTGTTGTACGAGGCTCTGACAGGCCGTCGGCCGTTCACCGGCGCGACGGACCTCGAGGTCTTGCAGACCATCCTCCACGGCCGCGCGCAGCCGCTTGGGGATGACGTACCGCCGGCGGTCCGGACCGTGGTTGAGAAGGCGATCGAGAAAGAGCCTGCTGAACGGTACCAATCGGCTCGAGATCTTGTCGTCGATCTCCAACGGCTGTCGCGTCAGATAGGGCCGGTCGTCGCCACTCGGTCCGGCGCACGGCGGCTGGGGCCATGGATGGCTGCCGCCGCACTGGTTGTGGTCGCCGTGGCCGGCGCCATGCTCTGGCGCGCGACGACGCCAACACCTGCCGCCGCCCAGGTTCGGTCCATCGCGGTAATTCCGCTGCAGAATCTCTCCGGAGATCCGGACCAAGACGTCTATGCGGACGGCATGACCGAAGAGCTCATCTCGACGTTGGCGCAAATTCATTCCCTACGGGTCATTTCTCGCAGGTCGGTAATGCGCTACAAGGGCACGACCAAGTCCATGCCAGAGATCGGGAGAGAACTCGGGGCGGACGCCGTCATCGAGGGCTCGGTGCGCCATTTGGACGGCGGGTTCGTGTCACCGCGCAGTTGATTCACGCATCAACGGACGCTCATCTGTGGGCAGAGGAGTTCGATCGTGACGCGTCGGACATCCTGAGGCTCCAGGCGGACCTCGCACGGTCGATCGCTCAGGAAATTCTGGTCCAGCTCACGCCCGAGGAGACCGACCGCCTGGCGAGCGCTCGCAGCGTCAATCCCGCTGCTCAAGAGGCCATCTTTTACGGTCACTATCACCTCTATAAGGGCAACCAAGAGGACACGAAGCAGGCGGTCGAGCACTATCAACGAGCGATCCAGCTTCAAGCAGACTACGCACCTGCCTACACAGGCTTGGCAATGGCCTGGGGCGACCTTCCTGGAGCCGCTGCAATTGCTGCGGCAAAGGAAGCGGCGCTGAAGGCCATCGAGCTCGATCCCGGTCTCGGAGAGGCTCACGCGGCGATCGGTCAAATCCTCGTCCGCTCGGACGGCGACTGGGCGGGTGCAGACAAGGAGTTCAAGCGGGCGGTCGAGCTGAATCCGAGCGTTGTCGATACTTGTGCGTGCTACGCCATGCTGCTGTCAAGCATGGGCCGCTCTTCGGAAGCCCTTGCCGTCGTCCAGCGCGCCCTTGCAGCGAATCCGCTCGATTCCTTCGTCCACGCCGTTTATGGGGTTGTGCTGTCTGGGGCGCGCAGATTCCCAGAGGCCGTGCCCTACCTTCAGCGGGCCCTTGAACTGGACTCGAAGCAAGGCCTGGCATCCGCGGTCCTCGCTCACCTCTACGAAGCCGAACGACCGCAGGATGCCGTCACGCTGCTTGAGCGCCTCCCAGAATTCAAGGGATCGGCGCCCCTTGGCCTGGCCTATGTCTCCGCTGGACGACGTGACGACGCGCTACAGATCGTTCAGGCGCTGACGAGGACGCCAGAACCACCTCGAATGGGCATTGCGGCCATCTACGTCGCGCTTGGGGATACGACTCGGGGACTTGATTGGGTTGAGAAATCGATTGATGCGCGAGAAGCCCAAGGGCCTCCGCTCATCGACGCCGTGTTCGACCGCGTTCGCGAAAACCCTCGGTTTCGGAAACTGGTCGCCCACTCAAACCTTCCAGACAGCTTTGACGCGCCGTTCCGCCAGGGCTCTTCGGCGGCGGCGCGCTGATGGTCCGGATACAGCCGGACACTACTTGGATTCCGCCGACCACTTCGCGATCTTGGTGCTCAGGAACGTGATGGGCACTGCCCCGTCTTCGAGCGCGCGATCGTGGAACGCCTTGATGTCGAATTTGGCGCCGAGCGCCCTCTCGGCTCCGTCCCTCGCCTTGCGGATCTCCAACATCCCCAGCATGTAGGACGTGGCCTGTCCGGGATAGATGATGTATCGGTCCACCTCAGAGGCCACATCGTCGCGCGACTCGGTCGTGTGGGCGAGCATGTAGTCGATCGCCTGCTGGCGGCTCCAGCCGAGCGCGTGAATGCCGGTATCGACCACCAGGCGCGCCGCGCGAAACGCCTGCGACGACAGCATCCCCAGGCGATCGAGGTCTGACGAATACAGCTTCATCTCATCAGCGAGTCTCTCGGTGTAGAGCGCCCAGCCTTCCTGATAGCCGTTGTTGCCGATGTAGCGACCGAGCGGATGGCTCTCCTTCCGCTCGAGCGCCAGCGACAACTGCAGATGGTGGCCGGGAAAGGTCTCGTGGAACGCCGTGGACTCCGGGCCCGACCTGCTCTTCTTCTCGGCCTCGTAGGCGCTGATGTAGAACAGCCCGGGCCGGCTGCCGTCCTCGGCCGGCGGGTTGTATTCGTTCGGTCCGCTCTTCTCGCGGAACGCCGGATACGGCTCGATGACGACGTCCGCTTTCGGCAGCAGGCCGAACCATTGAGGCGCAGCGGTCTTCGCGCGACCCAGGGCCGCCTGCGAATAGGCAATCAGCTCCGCTCGGCTCTTGAACAGGTACTGCGGATCCGTACGAAGTCGCTGAAGCAATGCCGGGACGTCCTTGGTCTGGAACGAGCGCTCGGCGATGGTCTGCATCTCCTTCGTCAGGAGATCGATCTGTTGCAGGCCAAGGTCGTGGACCTGCTGCGCGGTCGCCGGGATGGAGCTGTGGTAGCGGATCGACGCTTCGTAGCACGACGCGCCACTGGGGTTGAACGACACGGCCGTGACCTCGCGAGCCCCCTTCAGGTACTCGTTCTGCAGGAAGTCGCGATATCGCCTGAACGCCGGCACGATTTGATCCCGGACGAGAGCGTCGAACGCCTTCTGAAATTCCGGCGTCTTGTCGCGCACCGATGGTGAATCAAACGGCGAGTCGGCGAGAGGCGTTGCGATCAACGTGTTCATCTGATCGATGACGATCCGCACGTTGCCGCCCGGCGCCGAATACCCCAGACTCAGGCCTTCGCGGAGATTGGCGATCTCGGTGTCGATGTATCTCGGCAGCGCGCTCCAGCGCGCCAGCGCCTGCCGGCGTGCTTCGTCGGTGCCGACGGGCTGAATCGTCATCAGATAGCTGTCCTGGATCTGCCAGCCGTTGACGAACTGGCTGACCATCCACAGCTCGTTCCTGCACACGCGCGTCGCCACCGAGCCTTCGAGCGCCTCTCGAAGGATGGCGTACGTGGCGCGCAGCGAGGGGCTCGTAATGGTCGTCGGATTGATGCGCGCGGCCCGCAGCAACAAGGCATTCTCTTTGTTCTTCCACTCCTGCAGGGCTTCGAGCGAGTTGTCGAAGAGCTGGTCGTGACGCCGTCCCGGGACGCCGTACACCGTGCCCTGGTCTGGATACCGATCGAAGTAGCTCTCGAGATACTCGTCGGCCAGCGCCTTGACCAACCCGTCCGAGGCGGACGCCCTCGGGCCAGGGGACGGCGTGCAGGCGCTGACGAAAACGGATAGGAGAACGAGCGAAGCCCGGCGGCGAATCATGGCGGAATTATACGAGAGGTTGTTACGAACGCCGAATCACGCGGGTCAGGCCCCACCCGGACACGAATATCGCGACGCCGAGCGCGAAGAGTCGCGGATTCGGGCCGAGCGGCCCAGCCGTGAACACGTCGACCAGCAGGATCCACATCCCTACGAGCTGACCGAACCGGCCGAGGTAGTAGATGACGTTCACGGCCGGACTGTGGGCCGCCAATTCAGGATGACTTTGATGGGTGGGCACGTGTCGCCAATGGGCGTGTCGAGATGGTTGAGGGTTGCGAGGACTTCGGCTTCGCGCTGAAAACGCGCCAGCCGCTCGGGGTCCTGGGAGAAGGCCTCTGGAAGTACCTTGACGGCGACGTCGCGCTTCAGGCGGGTATCACGCGCTCGGTAGACCTCACCCATCCCGCCGGCGCCGATGGCGGCGACGACTTCATACGCGCCGAGCCGAGTACCTAGGCTGAGAGGCAAAGCTGAATTATGGTGCGGATTATATCCGTTCTTCTTCGTGCCTTCGTGGCTAGACGGCATCAGATCCGCTCGAAGTTCTTCTCGATCTCGCGCCGGGTCAGGCGCAGCATCACGGGGCGGCCGTGGGGGCACACGGTTGAATACGCCGTCGCGCGCAGCTCGTCGAGAATATGTGTCATCTTCTCGTAAGTCAGTGGGTAATTCGCCTTCACCGCCGCGTGGCAGGCTGTGGTCGCCGCGATGCGCTGCAGCGCGTCCTGCACCTGCGCGCCGCGATCGAGGCGCTCGAGGTCCTCGGCCAGAGCAGCCAGCGCCTTCGTCACATCCTCGGCCTTGAGCAACGCCGGCACCGCCGTCACCTTGATCGTCGCCTCACCAAATCCCTCGATCTCGAAGCCGAGCTGCGCCAGCTCCGAGGCGCGGCCGACGAGCGTCTCGCAGGCCGCAGCCGTGACATCAAGCACCATTGGGACCAGTAGGCGCTGAGACTCGAGAGGACCGGATGTGAGCCGCTGCATCACGCGCTCGAAGAGCACGCGCTCGTGCGCCACATGCTGATCGATGATCGCCACACCCTCATCGTCCACCGCGATGATGAACGTGTCGCGGAACTGGCCGAGCGGGATCATCGGGCGGATGTCGGGAACGCCCGACGTCGCTGTCTCCGCTGCCTCGCCGGCAATCCGGCTAAAGCCGGATCCCACGTCCCCAATCCGGCTGAAGCCGGATCCCACATACGACGGAGGCGAGGGCAAGGTGCCCTCTCGCGGCAGCCAGCGATTGGGATATACGCCACCGCTCAGTACGCCGGGAATGTTCGCCGCAACCGGCGACTGAACGGCTGTCTCGGGCCGAAGCTGCAATTGCGGCACGCCGGTCTGGCCCAGAGCTTCCATCAGCGCGCGACGGACGACCTCGTGCACGAACGACTGGTCGCGAAACCGTACCTCTGCCTTTGTTGGATGGACGTTGACGTCAACCGCGTCCGGCGGCATCTCGAGAAACAGATGCACCTCCGGACTGCGCTCCTTGATAGACGCCTGGCTGTAGGCGTCGATGATCGCATGCGCGATCGTGCGGTCCTTGACGATGCGGCGGTTGATGAACAGGTTCTGCGGCCCGCGGGTCGGCCCCTGCTCGGCCAGTGCCGCGATGAATCCGGTGAGGCGAAGGCCGCCGACGCCCTTCCCCACCTCGAGCAGGTCGGCGCGCTCTCCGTAGAGCTGATACAGCCGATCGCGCAAGGATCCGACCGGCGGACACTGGATGACCGTCCGCCCCGCACTCGTCAGCGTGAAACCCACTTCGGGATGAGCCAACGCGAGCTGCGTCACCATGCGCGACACCTGGGCCGATTCCGCGCCGTCAGACTTGAGGAACTTTCGCCGCGCCGGCAGGTTGTAGAACAGGTCGCTGACCTCGACCGACGTCCCCTCCGGGGCGCCGACCTCTACGACCGACGCGACAGTACCGCCATTGACGCGAATCTCCGTGCCGCTCAGCGTGCCACGTGCGCGTGTGCGCAGGACGAAGTGGGACACGGACGCAATCGAGGGGAGCGCTTCGCCACGGAACCCGAGGGTGGTGATGGCCGCCAGATCGTCGGCGCGCCGGATCTTGCTCGTCGCATGCCGTTCCAGGGAGAGCAGCGCATCCTCCGGCTCCATCCCCTCCGCGTCGTCTTCGACCCGGATCTGCTTCTTGCCGCCCATCTCGACGTGGATGACGAGCCGTCTCGCGCCGGCGTCCAGGGCATTCTCGACGAGCTCCTTGACCACGGAGGCCGGCCGCTCGACGACCTCTCCGGCGGCGATCTGATTCGCCAGATCGGCCGGCAGGCGCGTAATCCTGCCCACCGTCAGATCCAGCGCTTCCGGCGGAACATCACGAGCATGGTGACCACGACGGCCATCATGCCGCCGAACAGCCACCAGAACTGCGCGGCCTCGCCGCCAGGAAAATGTGGGAGATTCAGGTTCATCCCGAACATGCCGGTGAGCAGTGTCAGGGGCATGAAGATGGTGGCGACCACGGTCAGCACCTTCATGACTTCGTTGAGCCGATTGCTGACGTTCGACAGGTGCGCGTCGAGCATGCCCGTGATCCGATCCTGAAAGATCATCGCATCGTCGGCCAGCCGGACCACGTGATCGTAGACATCGCGGAAGTGGAACGACATGCTGGTCGTAATCTCGACAAAGTCTCGCCGCGCCAGCCGGCCGATGACGTCGCGCTGCGGCGTGAGGATCCTGCGCAGCAGGGCCACCTGCCGTTTCTCGTCCAGGATCCGGCGGATCAGCTTCGGATCGGGTTGGGAAAAGATCGCCTTCTCGAGCTCGTCGAGGCGCTGCTCGAGCTTGTCCACCTCTGGCCGGTAGTGGTCCACCATCGAGTCCACGATGCGATGGAAGAGCGCGACCGGCCCTTCGCCGAGGATTCTGGGATTACGCGGGCAGTGGTCGCGCAGCTCGGCGATCGACCGCGCGCGGCCGTCGTGCACGGTGACCAGATAGTTGGGCCCCAGGAAGAAGTCCACGTCGTTGGTCCTGAACCCCTTCCTGTCCTCGCGATAGTCGATGCCGTGCAGGACGATGTAGAGGTAGCCCACGTACGCCTCCACCTTCGGATACTGGATGGCGCTCATCGCGTCGTCAACCGACAGGCGATGGAACACGAAGGTGTCGCTGAGGATGAGTGATTCAGGAATCGAGGGCGCGGCGAGATCGACCCAGAGGAACACCCCGGCGGCCGGGTCGAGCCAGGCGCGATCGATGCTCGTCGCCTGCTCGGTCCGACCGTCGCGGTGCACGAACACCGTCGTCAATCGCCAACTTTCACGGAGAGGGCCGCCTGGGCGGCCGCCAGGCGCGCCACCGGAATCCGGTAGGGCGACGCGCTGACGTAGTTGAGGCCGGCCTTCTCGAAGAAGTGAATGGACGAGGGATCGCCGCCATGCTCGCCGCAGACGCCGATCTTGAGGTCCGGCCGCGTCTTCCGGCCGAGCTGCACGCCCAGCTTCACGACCTCGCCCACGCCCTCGGTGTCGATCGAGGCGAACGGATCCCTGTCGAGGATCTTCTTGTCCTGGTAGATCTTCAGGAACTTGCCCGCATCGTCGCGCGAGAAGCCAAAGGTGAGCTGTGTCAGGTCGTTGGTCCCGAAGGAGAAGAACTCCGCCTCCTGCGCGATCTGGTCAGCCGTCACGGCGCCTCTCGGCACTTCGATCATGGTGCCCACGAGGTACTTGATCTTGATGCCCTGGGCCTTCATGGTCTCTTCCGCCACGCGATTGACGATGGCTTTCTGGTCGCGCAGCTCTTTGACCAGCCCGACGAGCGGGATCATGATCTCGGGCACGATCTTGAGGCCCTCTTTATTCAACTTGCAGGCGGCTTCGATGATGGCGCGGGTCTGCATCTCGGTGATTTCCGGATACGTGATGCCGAGCCGGACGCCCCGATGGCCGAGCATGGGATTGAACTCGTGGAGCTGTTCGACCCGATGGAGGATCCGCTTCTTCTCGTTGAGCTCGGCGCCGGTCTTGCCGCTCATTTCGAGCTTCGTAATCTCCACCATCAGGTCTTCCCGCTTCGGGAGGAACTCGTGGAGCGGCGGGTCGATGGTCCGGATGGTGACCGGCGAGCCCTGCATCGCCTTGAAGACGCCGTAAAAGTCGTCGCGCTGGAGCGGCAGCAGCTCGTCGAGGGCCTTGCGCCGATCCTTCTCGTTGTCGGCCAGGATCATCCGCTGCACGATCGGGATGCGTCCCTCGCCGAAGAACATATGCTCGGTCCGGCACAACCCGATGCCGCGGGCGCCGAACTTGTAGGCCAGCTCGGCCTGATCCGGCAAGTCGGCGTTGGCGCGGATGCCGAGGCGCCGGAACTTGTCCGACCAGTTCAGCAGGCGATTGAACCGCTGGTAGATGTCCGACTTCTCCGGCTTGAGCGATCCGTCGAGGACCTGCAGAATCTCGCTCGGCTTGCTGGCGACCTGCGCGATCTTGACCTCGCCGGTCAGCCCGTTGAACGAGATGTAGTCGCCTTCCTTCACGGTCTTGCCGTCGACGCGGAAGACCTTGGCCTTCTCGTCGATATCGAGCGCCCCGGCGCCGACCACCGAGGGCTTGCCCATCTGCCGCCCGACGACCGCGGCATGAGACGTCATGCCGCCGGTGGCCGTGAGGATGCCCTGGGCGACAAACATCCCGTGGATGTCGTCCGGCACGGTCTCGCGGCGCACCAGAATCACCTTCTTGCCCTGGTTGACCCACTCGACGGCGTGGTCGGCCGAAAACACGACCTGACCGCTCGCGGCCCCAGGGGAGGCCGGCAGGCCCTTGGTCGCCACCGGCAGCTTCTTCCACTCGTCGGGATCGAAGCCAGGCGCCAGCAACTGATTGAGCGACTCGGGGTCGACGAGCAGAATGGCCTCTTTGGGCGTAATAAGCTTCTCGGCCACCAGATCGGTGGCAATCACCACGGCCGCATAGCCCGTGCGCTTGCCGTTGCGCGTCTGCAGCATGAAGAGCTGCTCGTTCTGAATCGTAAACTCGAAGTCCTGCACGTCCTTGTAGTGCCGCTCGAGCTTGCTCGTGATCTGCCGCAGCTGCTTGTACGCCTTCGGCAGCACCTGCTCGAGTTCGGTGATCGGCTGCGGCGTCCGGACGCCGGACACGACGTCTTCGCCCTGCGCGTTGATGAGGAATTCGCCGTAGAACTCGTTCTTGCCGGTCGCGGGATTCCTGGTGAAGCCGACGCCGGTCGCCGACCGGTCGCCCGTGTTGCCGTACACCATCATCTGCACGTTGACCGCGGTGCCGATGTGATCGGGGATCTCGTAAATCCGCCGGTACTCGATCGCACGGGCGTTCATCCACGAGCGGAACACGGCGTCGCGCGACATCTTCAGCTGTGCGGTCGGGTCCTGTGGAAAGTCCTTGCCGGTGCGCGTCCTGACGAGCTTCTTGTAGCGCTCGACGACTTCACGCAACGCGTTCTCGTCGAGATCGGTGTCAATCTTGGCGTTGCGCGCCTTCTTGACGGCCTCGAACTCGTGTTCGAACTCGCCTTTGCCGATCTCGAGGACGACGCTGCCGAACATCTGGATGAAGCGGCGGTAGCTGTCGAAGGCAAAGCGGCCGTTGTCGGTCCAGCGCTTGAGACCCTCGACCGCCACATCGTTCAAGCCGAGGTTGAGGATGGTGTCCATCATGCCGGGCATCGAAAACTTCGCGCCCGACCGGACCGACACGAGCAGCGGCTGATCGGGCGAGCCCAGCTTGGCGCCGGCCACCTTTTCGAGCCTGCTCACGTGCTCGGCAATTTCCCGGTCGATGGCGGCCGGAATCTTCTGCTTCTCTTTGTAATAGATATTGCAGACCTCGGTCGAGATCGTGAAGCCGGCCGGCACAGGCAGCCCGGCGTTGGTCATCTCGGCGAGGCCAGAGCCCTTGCCGCCGAGCAGGTCCTTCATATGACGATTGCCGTCGGCCTTGCCGCCGCCGAAGAAGTAGACATATTTCTTCTTGTGGCTGGTCGCTCGCGACTTGTGGGTGGTTCGCTTCGCACTCGCTTTCGTAGGCATCTATGACTCCGTGACTATTTCAGAGATATCCGCAAGCTTGAGAATGAGCGTCTCGAGGCGGCGAAGCAGCCGCAGCCGGCCCTCGCGCACCTGAGGATCCTTATCCATCACCAGCACATCGTCGAAGAACTTGTCGACCACTGGCTTGAACCGGGCGGCCTGCTCGAAGGCCTCCCGATAGCCATCACCCTTTGCCACAGCCGATTCGATGACGGGCCTCCGTCTCTCAATCTCGTTCGCCAGGGCCTTCTCGGCCGGCTCAGACAACGTCAGGCCAGCGCCGGCGGCTTCGAGACTCTCAAATCGGTCAGCCGGAAGCTCCCTGGCGATATTCCGCACGCGTTTGAAGGCGACCGCCAGCTGCTGGAAATCCGCCGAGTCCGTGAACTCGGGCAGCACGTCGAGCTTGCGACGCGCGTCGGCCGGAATGATAGCGTCCAACGTCGATTCATGCGTGACCGCTCGGACGTTCCGCATGTCGAATCCGCGCTGTTCGAGCACGTACCTGAGCCGCTCGAGCATGAAGGCAAAGAGCGCCGAAGGAGGCTCGGACCAGCCGCCATGCTCGCCCGCGGCCGCCGTGAGCAGCACTCCGAGCGACGGACGCCTTCGAAGCCCCGTGACTTCCGGCAAATCCACGAGAGTCTTGAACACTCCGTGTGCGGCGCGCCGAAGACCGTAGGGATCGCGGGAACCCGTCGGCCGCTCCCCTTCCTTGAACAAGCCGACGATTGTATCCAACTTGTCGGCCAGCGACACAGCGGCCCACGTCGTGGCTGCTTTGCCCAGATCGGTGCGGGCGGGCTGGGCACCGGCTTCGACACCGATCGGCAGGTAGTGAAAGTAGATGGCCTTCCACACCTCCTCTGGCAACCCCTCATGCCGTGCGTAGATCCCGCCCATCACCCCCTGAAGTTCGGTGAACTCTCGAACCATGTCGGTCGTGAGGTCCGTTTTGGAGAGACGCGCGGCCTGTCCGGCGTAGGCGGCAGCCTCCGGCGGCCCACCCAGCGCCTCTCTGGCAATCCACGTCGCGAGGCGCTCGATGCGCCCGGCCTTCTCCTTGTACGTGCCGAGCTTCTTGTGGAATACCAGGGTGCCAAGCCGATCGATCCGGGACTCGAGCGTCGCCTTACGGTCGGCCTCCCAGAAGAATCTCGCGTCGCGCAGCCGCGCCGTCACCACCCGCTCGGCGTTTCTCGCGATCGTCCGCTCGCTGTCGGGCTCGATATTGATCACCGCCAGAAAGGCATTCTTGAGCTTCCCGTCTTCGCCCTCGACGGGAAAATAGTGCTGATGGTGCACGAGTGTCGTGGTCAGCACTTCGTCGGGGAGGTCGAGGAACTCGGGCCCGAAGGTGCCGGCGACCACCGCCGGGAACTCGACCAGGTCCGGCACCTCGTGCAGCAGCCCCGAATCGCTGTGCACCGTGCGGCTGACGCGCCCCTGCAGGCGCTGAGCCTTCGCGCCGAGCTGGCTGGCGATTCGGTCGTGCCGCTCGCCCCGCTGGAGAACGACGAAGTTTTCGAGCAGACGATTCCGGTACTCGTCGAAGGAGCGCACCTTGATCGCGTGCCCGGCGCGGCCGCTCGTCGCCAGGAAGCGGTGTCCGTAGGTCACGGCTCCCGTGGTGACGTCCTGGACGAGCGGCGACTGTGCCGCGGGGGTGCGCGTGATGGTGAACGGCACGACGCGGCCGCCGTACAGATAGAGGATCCATCGGATGGGTCGGCCAAAGAGAAACTCGCCGCGCCCATCCTCGATCATCGCGTCCCAATGCATCAGCTTCGGAAACGTGAGGGCCCGCAGCGCGCCGCCCAGGACCTGCGGGAGGACGTCGACCGAGGCTCTGCCACGCTGGTGCCTTCGATAGGCCAGATACTCGCCCTTCGGCGTCTGCAGGCGCTCGAGGTCGGAGACCTCCACGCCCTGTTTGGCCGCAAAACCGGTCGCGGCCGGTGTCGGCGTCCCGTCGGGCCGAAACCCGGCCGACACGGGCGGGCCGTTCACCAGTTCCTCGAGATCGATCTGACGTTCGGGAACCCGTGCGATGCGCAACGCGAGCCGCCGGGGCGTGCTGAAGGTTTCCGCGGGCGCCTCCGGCGGCAGCCGGGCCCCCAGGAGCTCGGCGACGACGACCTCGCCAATCTGGTTCGTCAACCCAGGCAGCCACGAAGCCGGCAGCTCCTCACATCCGATCTCGAGCAGCAGCTCGCGGTCCACGATCATGCCATCGCCTTTCCGCCCTCGCCCGCGGCGCGGGCTTCGGCGGGACCAGTCATTCCCTCCACATAGGCTTTGGCGATCCCAATTGCCAGGTGCCGCACCCGGAGGATGTATGCGGTGCGCTCGGTCACGCCGATGCTGTTGCTGGCGTCGAGGACGTTGAACAAATGCGAGCACTTGAGGCAGTGCTCGAGCGCCGGCCAGATGAGGCCCTTCCGCAGGAGCGCCTCGGCCAGACTGTAGTACTCGTCGAACAATCTACGGTGTACGGCGGCGAACTCGGCGGCCGGTAGCGTGAGTTCGCTGTTGAAGACGTAGGTCGACTGCTCGATCTCGTCGCGCAGCCGCACGTCCCGATACTTCACGCCCGGTGCCCACTCCAGGTCGTACACGCTGTCGACGCGCTGCAGCACCATCGCGATGCGTTCGAGCCCATAGGTCAGCTCGGCCGAAATCGGCGCCAGCTCGATGCCACCGGCCTGCTGAAAATAGGTGAACTGGGTGATTTCGAGGCCGTCGAAGAGCACCTGCCAGCCGATGCCCCAGGCGCCAAGCGTCGGCGATTCCCAGTTGTCCTCCTCGAAGCGGATGTCGTGCTGCCGCGGGTGGATGCCGCACGCCTCGAGGCTGTCGAGATAGAGCTGCTGCACCTCGTCAGGCGAGGGCTTCAGGATCACCTGGAATTGATGGTGCTTGAAGAGCCGGTTGGGATTCTCGCCGAAGCGGCCGTCGGCCGGCCGTCGCGACGGCTGGACGTACGCCACGCTCCAGTGCGCCGGCCCAAGCACGCGAAGGAACGTTTCGGGATGCATCGTGCCGGCGCCGACTTCGATGTCGAGCGGCTGCTGCAGCGCACACCCGTGCGAGGCCCAGAACTCCGACAGCTTGAGAATCAGATTCTGGAACGTCATCTCCGCATGTCCCTCAGCACGCGCGCCGACTTCAGATCCTTCTCGAGATGCAAGGCGATGAGCGCCTGGTGCGTCATCTCAATCTCACGCAGGGCCCGCCGGGACACCGACACCTCGCCCAGGCCGAAGGGACTCCGCCCGCGCGCCTCGCCGAGAAACGTCCGCGCCTCTTCCGAAAGGCTCGCATCTGCCTTGTACACACCCTGCAGCCGCAGCAGCCAGTACTCGAAGTACCGAGCCAGCGGCTCGATCGGCACGCCGGTCGCCATCGCTTCCACCATGGACGCCCCCAGGCGAAACAACGCCTCGTTGGGGTCGGCCTCCTGCGCGCACTCGTCGATGAGCTCGGCAAAGTACCCGACATAACCGAGCGCCTCGCCGTCCAGGGCCGCCAGCGGCGAACGCGCGGGCTCGACAAAGTTCAGGCTCACGAGGTCGCGCCGCTCCCGTTCGAAGTAGCTGACGCGCCCGTACGTCAGCGGCTCGAGCGCCCCACCGAATCGCCGCCGGCTGTTCCGGGCGTGCTTCGCGACGCCGCGCTTCTTTCCGCGATCGCGCGTCAGGAACACGACGATGCGATCCGACTCACCGAGCTTGTAGGTTCTCAGAATCAGCGCGTCGGTGATATAGAGCGGCATGCCAAGGCGGGTCCCAACTGTACTACAGGTTGCCGGGCCTTACTCTCCTTCCTGGTCAAGGCCGATGTCGGTCAGCACGCGATCGTTCTCCCGCCAGTCCGATTTCACGCGGACGTGGAGGTCGAGAAAGACCTTCTTCTCGAACCGGCGCTCCAGCTCTTCCCGCGCCGCCGTCCCGATTCGCTTGATCATCTCGCCGCCCTTGCCAACCACGATCGGCTTGTGCGACTCGCGGTCCACCAGAATCGTGCAGTAGAGAAGCAAACGCCCCGGACTCTCCTCGAACTTGTCCATGACCACGGCGCTCGAAAACGGCAGCTCGGCATGCGTGAACTGGAGAAGCTTCTCGCGGACGACCTCGGCGGCGAAGAATCGCTCGGGCTGGTCGGTCAGATAGTCGGCCGCGTAGCGCGGCTCGCCTTCGGGCAGGTGCTCGATGATCACCCGCTCGAGCCTCTCCACGTTGTCGCCGGTCTGGGCCGAGATCGGGATGATCTCGGAGAACATCTTGAGCCGGCCGTATTGCTCCATGATCGGCAGCAGCTTGGGCTTCTGCATCAGATCGATCTTGTTGAGAATGGCAAAACAATCGACCTTCGACTTCGTGATCAGGTCGAGCATGAACTGGTCGCCGGATCCAATCGGCTTGGCGACGTCCACCACCAGGCCGACGACGTCGACCTCGTGGATCGTCTCGATGGCGGCATCCACCATGCGCTTGTTCATCCGGTACAGAGGCCGATGGATACCCGGCGTGTCGAGAAAGATGACCTGCGCGTCGGGGTAGTTCTTCACGCCGAGGATTCGCCTTCTGGTCGTTTGCGGCTTGTCGGAGACGATAGCCAGCTTGGTGCCGAGCAGCCGGTTGAGGAGCGTCGACTTGCCGGCGTTGGGCCGGCCGATGAGCGAGACCAATCCCGACTTCATGTCAGACAGGATCCAACCACGGAGGACACGAAGATCACGGAGGGCATTGACCACGGAGGCACAGAGGCACAGAGAACCGGAGTTGCGGGATTGCGCTCGACGCGGTCGGCCTGCAGCGCAGGCCGAGAAGCAGGCGCGTCGAGCACCTCCGTGCCGCCGTGACTCAGTGGTTTATTCACTCTGGGTTGCCCAGCGTCTCGCGTTTCGCAGTGGTTTCCCCCGCTGGCGCTCGATGAGCCCGGCCGGCAGGCCGCCACGCCGGCGCAGGCGCTCCTCGACGCGCCGCATCCGGCCGTTGTCGTGCTCGTGATCGTACCCGAGCAAATGCAGCAACCCGTGCAGCGCGAGCACGCGCAGTTCGGTCAGTTCCGAATGCCCCGCCGCGCGCGCCTGTCGCCGGGCTATGCCTTTCGCAATCGCGATGTCTCCGAGGAAGGGGCCACGAGCAACAGCATGCCCCGTGGCATCCGGCTTCAGCCGGATTGGTCCGCCTGAAAGCGGACCCCACTCACGCATGATGAGTTGCGGCCCGGCCGGGAAGCTCAACACGTCGGTCGCGTGATCGATGCGCCGGTATCGGCGGTTCAGCGCGCGAACCCGCGCATCGCTCAGGAGGGCCACGCTGACGCTGCCGCGCGCGCGCCATGGTGCGATCTGCTGCAGCCAGCGCGACAAACCGGTCATGCGAAGCCGGTGGCCGCGGCCGTCGGCGACCACCACGTCAAGCGCCCTTGCCACCGCTCGTGAACGACTCATAGGCCTTGACGATCTGCTGCACGAGCTTGTGGCGCACGACATCGCGGTCGTCAAAGTGAACAAACGAGATGCCCTCAATCGCGCCCACCACCTTCATCGCCTCGACCAGTCCGGACGTGCGGCCGGCCGGCAGATCGATTTGCGTGATGTCGCCGGTAATCACGGCCTTGGCGCCAAAGCCGAGGCGCGTCAGAAACATCTTCATCTGCTCTGTCGTGGTGTTCTGCGCTTCGTCCAGAATGACGAACGCGTCGTTGAGCGTCCGGCCTCGCATGAAGGCGATCGGCGCAACCTCAATCGTCCCGCGCTCCAGGTATCGCGCCACACGATCGACGTCGAGCATGTCGTACAGCGCGTCATACAGGGGACGCAGGTACGGATTGACCTTCTCCTGCAGGTCGCCGGGCAGGAAGCCGAGCTTCTCGCCCGCCTCGACGGCCGGACGCGCCAGAATGATCCGGGTCACCCGCTTCGCGACCAGAAACGCCACGGCCTGCGCCATCGCCAGATAGGTCTTGCCCGTCCCGGCCGGCCCGATCCCGAACACGATGTCGTGCTGCTCGATGGCGTCGAGGTACTTGCGCTGGTTGACCGTTTTTGGCGCCACCCGACGCCGCCCGGCCGACGTCAGGGCGCCCTTGAGAAAATGATCGCGAAGATCGATCGACTCGTCCTGCGCCACCAGATCGGAGGCCATCTTCACGTCCGCGTTCGACAGCGGGAAGCCCTCTCGCATCAGCGAGGCAAGCTGCCCCACCACGCGATCGACCCGGGCCAGGTCGGGCGACTCGCCTTCGACCAGCAGATCGTGGCCCTGCGTGCGGATGCGTACGTTGAAGCGTAATTCGAGGTGTTTGAGGTTCTCGTCATAGGAGCCAAACAGCGTCTCGATCCCCTCCTCGGGGACGGTGATGCGCTTGGCGCTCACTTCCCCACCCGCAGGTGCAGCTCGCGCAACTGCTTCGCGTCGACCGGCGACGGGGACCCGGCCATCAGGTCGATCGCATTGGCGGTCTTCGGGAACGCGATGACCTCGCGGATGGACGATTCGCCAACGAGGATCGCGATGATGCGGTCGAGCCCCAGCGCGATGCCGCCGTGAGGCGGCGTGCCGTACTCGAGCGCCTCGAGGAAGAAGCCAAATCGCATCTTCGCCTCCTCGTCGCTGATGCCCAGCCGGCGGAAGATCCGCGCCTGCAGGGCGGCATCGTGAATTCGAATGCTGCCGCCGCCGATCTCGCTGCCGTTGAGCACCAGGTCGTACGCCTTTGCCCGCACCGCACCGGGGTCGCTCTCGATCTTGTCCATGTCTTCATCGAGGGGCGAGGTGAATGGATGATGCATCGAGTACCACCGGCCATCGTCTTCGTGGTACTCGAGCAGCGGAAAGTCGGTCACCCACACGAACTCGAACCGGGTGGGATCGAGCAGGTTCTCCTTCTTCCCGATCGCCAGGCGGAGCTGGCCAAGCAGCTTCGACGTCGCGTCCGCCGGCCCGGCGGCCATCAGCAGCAGGTCGTCGTTCGAGGCCCCGACGCGCTCGAGCGCGGGGCCGAGCGTCGCCGCGCTGAGGGCCTTGACCGAGCACAGTGGCGGCTCCCCTGGACGGACCCAGATCAGCCCGGCAAAACCCAGCTGCTTGGCCTGATCCACGATCGCGTCGAGTTGGCTGCGGCTGTGGCGGTTGCCCCCGGGCACCGCAAAGCCGCGCACGACGCCGCCCTCGGCCACGATCTGTTTGAAGACCCGGAATTCCGACTCCCGAAAAACATCGGAGAGGTCTCGAATCTCCATGCCGAACCGCAGGTCTGGCTTGTCCGACCCGTAGGTGGCTATCGCCTCGGCGTACGCCATCCGCCTGAATGGCAGCGAGATCTCTCGGCCAATCAGCAGAAAGACCATCCGCATCGCGGGCTCGATCAGGTCGTAAATGGTGTCGGGCCTCGCGAAGGAGACCTCCACGTCGATCTGCGTGAACTCGGGCTGCCGGTCCGCCCGCAGATCTTCATCGCGGAAGCAGCGCACAATCTGGAAGTACCGATCGGCGCCGCCAATCATCAGAATCTGCTTGAAGATCTGTGGCGACTGCGGCAGCGCGTAGAACTCGCCTTCATGGACGCGGCTTGGGACCAGGTAGTCACGCGCGCCCTCGGGCGTCGACTTCGTGAGGATCGGTGTCTCGATTTCCCAGAACCCGTTGGCATCGAAGTACTTGCGAATCCCGAGGGCCACACGGTGGCGCAAGCCGATGTTTTCCTGCAACCGCGGACGCCGCAGATCCAGATACCTGTAGCGCAGCCGCACGTCCTCGGACACCGGGCCGTCCTCGGCAATCTGGAACGGGGGCGTCTTCGCTTCGTTGAGGATCCGAATCTCCCGAGCGAGCACCTCGACTTCGCCGGTGGCGATCTTCGGATTGATGGTCTCCGCCGACCGCCGCTGCACGGCGCCGCTGATCGCGACGACGTATTCGGATCGCAGGCGCTTCGCGATGGGCATCAGCACGTCACTCTCGCGCACGACGACCTGGGAGACACCGGCCCGATCGCGAACATCGATGAAGGTGACACCGCCCAGGTCGCGCACACGATGCACCCAACCGAGCAGCACGGCGCTGGCGCCCACGTCGCCGGCCCGGAGGGCCCCGCAGGTATGCGTTCGAGTCAAGTTGCCGAGGGGTTCAGACATGGTCGGGTTCAGGGTTCAGCGTTCAGGGTTCAGCGTTCAGGGTTCAAATGCCGTTTGATCCACGCCCCGGCCTCAGCTCGGGGCATCGTCTGCTGCTCGCTCGAGGCCAGATCCTTGATCGACACGTTGCCCTCTGCCCGCTCATCGTCGCCCATGACGACGATAAACGGCACGCGCCGAGATGCGCCGTACTTGAATTGCTTGCCCAGCTTCTCCGCCTCTGGATACACGTCAACCCGCAGGCCCGCGCTGCGAAGATCCGCCGCCAGCGCCAGCGTGTCCGCGCGGGTGTCCTCGTTCCACATCGTGACCATCACATCGATGGCGGCCCTCACGACGTCGGGCGGAAACATCGCCCGTTCGGTCATGACGACGATGATCCGTTCGAGGCCCAGAGAGAAGCCGCAGGCCGGAACGTCGCGGCCGAGGAACGTCCCGATCAGATTGTCATAGCGGCCGCCCCCCCCCAGGCTGCCCGCCAGATCCGGAACGGCAATCTCCATAATGGCGCCCGTGTAGTATGACAGGCCGCGGGCAAGGCTTGGGTCTGGCCGAATGTGCCTCGCCGCCACCGTGGATGAGGCCAGCGTCCGAATCTCCCGCAGGCGGTTGACGGCTGCCAGCCCCCCTTCGCTCGCCCGGACGAAGTCGGCGAGGACAGCGAGGGCGTCAATATCCCGTTGTCCCGCAGCACACTTTCCGAAGATGTCGAGCAGCGCATGGGCCTTGCCGGCGTCGACGCCGCGTGCCGCGAGTTCTTTCTCAACGCCTTCGACGCCAATCTTGTCCAGCTTGTCCAACGCGACAAGCACCTCGGCATGCTGCCCCGGTGCTATCTGCGCGCTCTGCAGCAGGGCGGCGAGCGCTACTCGATGATTCAGTCGAATCTCGAAATCACTGAACCCAAGGGCCTCGAGCACCTCACTGACCGCGGACAACTGCTCGACCTCAACGACGGGCGACGTCGATCCCATCGAATCGATGTCGCACTGATAGAACTCGCGGAAGCGCCCTCGGGCTGGGCGATCCGCGCGCCACACGGGCTGAATCTGGTACCGCTTGAAGAATTTCGGCAGCTCGTTCTGATATTGCGCGACCACGCGCGCGAGCGGCACCGTCAGGTCGTATCGAAGGGCCAGATCCGCCTCGCCGCTCGCTTCGTGCTCGCCGCGGCGCAGGATCTTGAAGATGAGCTTGTTGCCCTCCTCACCGTACTTGCCGAGCAGCGTTTCGATGTTCTCGAAGGCCGGCGTCTCGAGCGGCTCGAACCCGTACCGCTCGTACACGGTTCGAACGATGTTGATGACGTACTCGCGGCGGCGAATCTCGTCGGGGAGGAAGTCTCGGGTGCCGCTCGGCGGCTTTGTTGACATCACCTACTCGCGTGGGGCCCCACCCCCACGCCTGACTCCCTCGCGCCGTAGCGCTCGGGGGTATCCAGAACAGAACGTCACATGTAGTCCAACCGGTATTGGACGTATCGATCGGCGTACATCTGGATCTGGGCGATCTGGTCGTTGGTGAGCAGACGCTTGACCTTGCCCGGGCTCCCCATCACGAGCGAACGCGGCGGGATCTGCATCTCCTCGACGATCAGCGAGCCGGCAGCCACGATCGATCCGGACCCGATGCGGGCGCCATTGAGCACGATCGCGCCCATGCCAATCAGGCACTGGTCCTCAATCGTGCAGCCATGGATGACGGCCGCATGGCCAATCGTGACGTTGTCGCCGATCGTGGTCGGGTGCGTGCCCCGCATCACGTGGATGATCGTCCCGTCCTGGACGTTGGACCGTCGGCCAATCCTGATGTGATGGACGTCACCGCGGACGACGGCGGCCATCCAGATGCTGCTCTCTTCGCCGATCTCGACGTCGCCGATGACCTGCGCGCTTTCGTCGATGTAAGCCGTGGAATGAACGCGCGGGAGCACGCCCCGGTACGGCCGCAGCATCTAGTTGGTCGCCGCGGTCGACCCGCCGGCGCTTCGCCTCGGGCTCGGTCCCCCGCGGAAGGTCAGCAGATAGTCGCGAATAGCCCGCACCTGTGCGTCACCGTCGCCGCCAAGCTGCGGGAATGGGGATTTCTCGCCAACCGGCCAGAAACCGGGCATCTTCGTGCCCGGCAGAATGGCCAACGGGTTCTTGAGCCACTCCACAATCCAGTCGGGATTCAACCGGTCCGACGCCATACGCAGATCGGGCGCCAGGTTGTCGGTCGGCTGGTCCTTCGGGATAGCGCCGAGGACGTGACACTTCTGGCACTGGAACTGCTCGAACATCTGCTTGCCCGCCGCGTCGGTGTTCGCCACGCGCACGGTCTCGTGCGTCTGGAAGGGGCCGACGGTATTCGAGATCGACCCGAAATACCTGATCGTGCCGTTGAGGGCCACGTCGTCGAGCCCGAAGGTCGGCATGCGGACGTTCAGCCACGGCCTGATGGTGATCGGCGCGCGGAGAAACGCGTACAGCCAGTCGGGCTTGACGCGCGCGCCCTCCGGCGTGAGCCGTGGCGGTCCAAGCGACGGATTCTCGACCAGCTTCAGGAAGTCGCCTCCAGCGTCCTCGATGATGTGGCAGCCGACGCAGTTGCGCCGGTGGACGAGCGTCCGTCCCGCCTGCAGATAGTCGTACCGGGCGGACTGCGCCGGCATGGCCGCGGGGGGCTGGATCTCGCGCTGGAAGCTCATGATCGCCGTGACGAGCCGCTCGACCTCGACGTCGCTCAGGTCGAAGTTCGGCATCCGCAACTTGTCGAGGGGCGGGAGGACGCGACCCCTGTCGAAGATCCGCGGATTGTGGAGCTTGGTTCGGAACCACTCGATCTTCGACGTGTGCGGAATCTCGGTGACAAACGCGAAATCGAGCCGGGTGACGAGCTTGGTGCCCTCTTCGGACAGGTCGGTGCCAATCGCCTGGGCATTTTCGAAGCCCTTGATTTCATGGCAGCTGAAACAGCCGTATCGATTGATGGCGCGCCGGCCCAGCTCGACCTGCTTCTGCTGCGGGTTCAACCCGGCCAACTGCGCCTGCGCGTCGGCCACGGGCATCGTCGCCTTCAGGTAGTCGAGCAGCGCCGCGTCTGCGGTCTGCTGATCCGGCGCGGCCTTGGCTGCATCACCAGCCGGGCCCTTCAGCGTAAAGAGATAGGTCGCCACATCAGCCACCTGCGCGTCGGTCAGCCGCAGGTCCGGCATGTAGGTCGTGGGGCTGTAGTGCTTCGGATCCCGCACCCAGTCGTAAATCCACGCGTAAGTCGTCTTGTTCCCGATGTTCTCGAGCGGCTGACCGAATGTCCGATGAGGCCCGGCGGCCGACCGATCGCCCTCGTCGACCACGTGGCATCCCTGACAGCCGACCGACTTGACGATCTGCTCGCCGGCTTTCGCGTCGCCACGCGGGGGCGTGCGAGTCGTCGGCTCGAACCTCTCGCTGTTGGCGAACAGGTACGCCGTGATCGCGCCGATCTCGACTTCGTTTCTCGCCGCATCCTCCGGCGCGCTGTTGTTCGAGTTGTACCAGAAGCGCGGCATCCACGTGGTCGGCTTGACGGCGCGGGGATTGCGAATCCAGTTCTTCACCCAGTCCTGGCTTAACTTGGCGTCGATCTTCGTGAGGATCGGCCCGGGCCGCCGGATGTTCGTGTCAAAACCCTTCGTCTTGTGGCACGCGTAACAGCCGGCGCGCTCGTAGGTCGCGTACGCGACGTTCAGATTCGGTGCGCTCGGCACGTACACCTGTTGCTTGTGGCACTTCGCGCACGATGCCTCCGTCATCTTCGTCGGCAGCATCGGGTAGTCCCAGAGGTGCGGCTCTTCCCAGCCGTACGCCGCCTCCCACTCCTCTTTCTGCGCCGGAGTCGTCGGCATGTGCGACGCGTCGCGGAAACTCACCGACTGCCCCATCCCTTCGTGGCAGACCGTGCACCCGATCCGGTCGATCGGATGCGGCGAAGCGCCGCCGAGGTACGCATTCAGGTTCGGATGCGGCTTGAACGGCTGCGGATACTTCTCGTACGCCGGATCCGTCTTGTCGATCGCGAGGTGGCAGGTCTGGCACCGATCCATCTTCGGCACGCGGACGAAGTTCACGTCGTCGACGACGTTCGGCAGGATGACCTGCTGCACCTTGATCGTGGGCGCCATGAAGTCGAGCAGCGGCGCGTTCCGGAAGTAGTCCTTCAGGACGCTCGGGGCCAGGACGTCGAGCTGTTTCTGAATGCGCGCCGCTCCGGCGCCCATGTCGTCGATCTGTTTCTGGACCGTCGCGGCCTCGCCCACGAACTGATCGAGCTCTTTCTGGATACCGGCGCGTTCGGCCGTCACCGTCTCGACCTGCAGGTTGAGAGCGCCGAGCGCCTTCTCTTCTTCGGCCACCACCTGCCCCAGGCGCTCCGCGCTCGCGAGGCCCGCGACGCGGGCGGCCTCGAACTCGTACCGGTCGTGGTCGTAGGTCGCCTTCGCGAACTGCGCGGCCTTGGTCGCCCGGTCCAGCCGCGCGTTCACGTCGTCGATCTTGCCCCGCAGCTCGTCCACCTTCTGTTGATTGGTGGTGACGCGCTGCTGCGCGGCCTGCAGCTGCGTCTGCAACTGCTGCAGTTTCGTCCTGTCGATCGCACGCTCGGCCTGCTGGAGCTGCGCCTGTGTCACCTGATACTGCAGATCGGCAAACCGCCGCTGCGTGTTCTTCCACTCCCGGTTGAAGTCGTCGAGCACCATCCAGACGACGGCCAGAAGCAGAAACAGGCTGGACGCCGTGAAGACGACGTTCAGGAAGTCGATGTTGTAGGCGTGCCCGACGCCTTTCTTTTCAGCCATGATTAGATATTGAAGAAGAATTCCCCAATTGCCACGATGTACTTCAGGTTGAAGAGCCACCGGCAGAGCATCTTGATGGGCAGCGCCATCATCATCACGAACAGAAACGCCCCCACGTAGTACCGCGGCGGGCCCATCTTGTCGTAGTACGACTTGAACACCGATCGGGCGAGCAGCACCGGCAGCGCCAGCACGTAGAACAGCACGAGCAGGATGCCGAAGATCTCACGCACGTACCAGGCCGTCGGCAGCGTGGTCCCAAACGCCCGCACCCAGACGTACTCGGACAGATTGACGTTGGTCAGCGCCTCGAGCTTGTGGATGTCCCAGAATTCGAACGGTCCGAAGAAATTCCAGTTCGGACCGCGCAGAAACGTGCCCAGCACAATCAGCGACGACCACAACACGGCGAAGCCGAAAAGAAAGATCGTGATCTCGGCCTTCCGCTCCGTAAATGTGTAGTAGCCATTCCCCTTCGGGTTCTTGTCGATGTACGGAATACAGATCAACCCGACAATGATCAGCGTCGGCAGCACGACGCCGGCCAGCCAGGGGTCGAAGTAGACGAGCATCTCCTGCAAGCCCAGGAAGTACCACGGCGCTTTCGACGGATTCGGGGTGTTGGCCGGGTTCGCGGGCTGCTCGAGGGGCGCCTTGAGGAAGATCGACCACACGATGAGGACGACCGAGCAGACGATCAGCGAGATGAGCTCGGTGTAGACGAGGTCGGGCCACACCCACACGCGATCGGACTCCGCCTTCTCGATCGGTCCCTCGCCCGCCGTGATGCGGCGATCGTTGAGGACGCCTTCACGCAAGGAGTACCAGACGAAGAAGACGAGGAGAAAGATCAGGCCGACAATCGGCACATTGTCGGGCTTGGTGACGATGAGGCGAAAGTTCGCGTCGAACACCCCGAAGATGAAAAAGACGGCGAGAAATCCCAGCAGGCCGTACCCGAAGCTGTTTGACGCGACCCGTTCGCGCTTCCAGACGAGAACGGCCAGCGAGACCACCGCGAGCGTGAAGAAGTACCGCGGATCCGCGAGGGCGTTAAAGATGGCTTTAATGAAACCCACTTTTGAGTTCTACCTTTTTCAGTCTTAACTTTCTAAAGCGGTCCAGAAATCCCGCCGTCCTTGCGCACGCGCCAGAAGTGCACCGCCATCAATACGGCGATGGCGAGCGGCAGCGCGACGCAGTGCAGCACGTAAAACCGGAGCAGCGCGCCCTCCCCGACGAACGTACCGCCGAGCAGCGCGAATCGCGCGTCGTCGGCGGCGTGAATCAGTGGCACGTCGCCCAGACGCAGCAGTTGCGCGCCCGGGCCTTCGTATCCGAGAAACGGCGTCGCGCGCGCCATGTTCGATCCGACCGTGATGGCCCAGATCGCCAGCTGATCCCACGGCAGCAGGTATCCCGTGAAGGAGAGCAGCAGCGTGAGGACGAGCATCACGACACCAACCGACCAGTTGAATTCGCGCGGCGGCTTGTACGACCCGGTCATGAAGACCCGGAACATGTGCAGCCAGACGGTGATGACCATCGCGTGGGCGCCCCAGCGGTGCATCTCGCGCATGATGCCGAGCGGCACGTGCTCGCGCAGGCCGACGATGTCGGTGTAGGCGTACTCGAGCGTCGGCCGGTAGTAGAACATCAGCAGCAGGCCGGTCAGCGTGAGCGAGAGGAAGAGGAAGAAGCTCAATCCGCCCATGCACCACGTGTAGCGCAGCTTCACGCCCGACTTGCGAATCCGTACAGGGTGCAGGTGCAGAAACACGTTCGACAGCATCACGAGCACGCGCGTGCGATCGGTCGTCGGCCGGTCGTGGCGGAAGATCGACTTCCACGCCTGCGTCTCGGTCAGCCAATTCCAGCCCGCAACGAGCGGGCCTTCCTTCGGTGTAACGGTCTTGGTCTCGGCCATAATCAGATTTTTAGGAATGCCTCGGGATCAATCCACTGCCCCAACTCGAACTGGAACTTCCGGCTCTTGTCGACCAGAATCTGCCCATCGTCGGAGAGCACGACGCGCGCGCGCTCGAGCGGACGGGGCGCCGGCCCTTCGAAATTGATGCCGGTCGGCCGGAAGCCGCTGCCGTGGCACGGGCACTTGAACTTGTTCTCCGCCGAGAGGAAGTTCGGCGTGCACCCCAGATGCGTGCACGTCGTGATGAGCGCGTAGAAGCCGCTGCTGCGCGCGATGATGTCCTCGGGCGTGCGCACGAGCCAGATGCCGTACTTGTCCTTCCACCGCTCGTCGACGCCCATGCCGTACTCCGTCGGCAAGCCGGCCTTGAACTGCTGCGGCGGTTCGTTGAGCACGTTGGGGAACATGAAGCGGCCCGTCGCGGCGAGGGCCGCGGCGCAGGCCGCGGAGAAGGTGCCCCACGACAGTCCGATCCATGCGCGGCGGGTAAGCAGGGGCGACGTGTCGTCGGCGTCGCGGCCGGAGGCGACGGCCTTCGCCGGCGCGGCGGCGACGAC
>JBAUGX010000261.1:0-6494 GCA_049679965.1 Vicinamibacterales bacterium | reverse complement strand
GGCTTCAGGTCGCCGAGTGCCTCGATCGCGTTCACACGCACGCCTTCGTCTCGCGTGGGGTCGAGTGCGGCCGCCGTCAGCCGTTCGAAGATGGCGGCGCTGCGCGGTCCATGGAGGAAAGTGCGTGCGAGCGAAACGCCGGCCGAGGCCACCTCGGCGTCGCGTCCGTTGATGGCGCCGAGCGCGCGATCGATGGCGCGCGGATCGGCAAGCGATTCGAGGACCTGAAACGCCGCGACGCGGGCGACCGGCCCCGCGTCTGAATCGAGGAGCGCGATCAGCCCGTCGACCGCACGCGCGCCGAGGATCGTCAGCCGGGCGATGGCCGCCTCGCGCGTCGCGGCGTTCGCGGCCCCCAGGTCGGCGACGAGCGTCTCAATCCGCGTGGCGGAGGAACGTCTGATGACCAACGACTAATCGGCCGGTCCGGCCTTGACGCGCTTGGGCCCGACGACCCACGCGATCCCGATGCTCAAGACATAGAGGCCCAGCATGGGAGCGGCGAAGATCGTCTGCGTCATCATGTCGCCCGAAGGCGTGATGACGGCGGCCGCGACGAAGATGATGAGGACGGCGTACTTGAGGTTCGAGATCAAAAACCACGCCGTGAGGATTTTCATCTTCGCGAGAAAGAACACCACGGCAGGCATCTGGAACACGATTCCCATGCCGAGGAGCATCTTCGTGTACAGGCCGAACACGTCGTCGAGCTTGGGCATGAACGCCAGCTCGGGCGCGTTGAAACTGGCGAAGAACGCCATCATGAACGGGAAGGCGATGTAATGATTGAACGCCGCGCCAAGCAGGAAGCCGATCGTCGTCAAGAGCACGAACGGAATGGCGAGTTTCTTTTCGTTGACGTACAGGCCGGGCGCGATGAACAACCAGACCTGCAGCATGATGTAGGGCGCCGCGACGACGATCCCCATGATGAGCGCGATCTGGACGTAGAGCGAGAACGCTTCGCCCGGTTGTGTGTAGATCATCTTGACGCCCGGGGGCAGGGCGCTGCGCGTCGGCGCCAGGATGAAGTCGACGATGTTCTGGATGAACGCGAAGCCGGCGACCACGCCTACCGCGATCGCGATGCACGAGTGGACGATGCGCTTGCGGAGCTCGTCGAGATGCTCCAGAAACGACATGGCCCCAGACGAGGGGTCCGGAGTGTCCTCGGGGTCATCCGGACGCGGGGCGGGAAGCGCCGACTGCGGGCCGGGGAAAGGAACGAGGGTCACGCCTGCGATTCCTTATGCAGGGTGATCGATCTTCTGCGCGGCGACCGGCTCCTCGGCGTGATGAAGGCTCGGCGTCGGGGCCGGCGTGGTCGCCGCCTGCGCGGAGGTCGCCTTGGACGCCTCCAGGGTCGAGCGCGTTTCTTCGATGCGGATCTCTTCTTCCAGCGTGGATTTCAGCTCGTTGGAGGCCTTCTTGAACTCCGCGAGGCTCTTGCCGAGCGAGCGGCCCAGTTCGGGCAGCTTGCGGGGGCCGAAGATAATCAGGGCGATCACGAAGATGATGATCAGCTCTGGCATGCCGATGGAACCAAACATAGAGGCCTACTTTCCCAAAGAACCCGAGCGGAACGGCGGAGGTTCAATTATAGAAACCGGCGCCGGACGGGTCAAGGAAATCCCGGCCCCGCATGCCCAGAAGTGATTGCTCGCAAGGAAGTTATCTGCTACGATGCCTCCCATGCGACGCTACCGCGCCTTATCGACCGTCCTCTTCGCGATCCTCGTCTCGGCGCTCGTGGGCGGGCTGTTTGGCCGGAGCGCCCTCGCGGTCGACGACAAGGTTCCGGACCACTACAAGACGTTTACGGCAGCCCTCGACGCGATCGAGACGAACTACGTCGGCCGGGCCGAATCCGACGGTCTCGTCTACGGCGCGATTCGCGGCATGCTGGGCACGCTCGATCCCCATTCGAGTTTCTTTGATCCCCGTGAGTACGCGCGGATGCGCGAACGGCAGGAGGGCCGCTATTACGGCCTCGGCATCCAGATTCAGAACACGGCGGACAACGACGTGATGGCGACCGGCGTGTTTGAAGGCTCGCCCGCGCACAAGGCGGGTGTGCGGCGGGGCGATGTGTTCGCGCGGATCGGCACCGAGGACGCGGGAGGGTGGGGCACCGAGCGCGCGCAGCAGAACCTGCGCGGTCCCCGTGGGACGGTGGTGCACATCGAGGTCAGGCGTCGGGGGTACGAGCAGTTGATCCCGCTCGACGTCGCGCGCGACGAGGTCTATATCCCGACCGTGCCGGCCGCGTTCATGATTGACGCGACGACCGGGTACATCCAGCTGCACGACTTCGGGGAAAACACCGACCGCGACCTCAAGCGGGGCCTCCGCGACTTGGCGTCCAAGGGCATGCGCCGGTTGCTGCTCGATATCCGCGGCAATCCAGGCGGGCCCCTCGACCAGGCCATCAAGGTCTCCAACGAGTTCCTGCCCCGTGGCCGCATGATCGTCTACACGCGCGGGCGGATCTCGAATTCGGATTCGGATTACCGCGCGAGCGAGGAAGGCGAGTTCACGACCATGCCCCTCGTCGTGCTCACCAACCGGAACAGCGCCAGCGCGGCGGAAATCGTCAGCGGCGCCTTGCAGGATCACGATCGCGGCTACATCGTCGGCGAGACGACCTTTGGCAAGGCGCTCGTGCAGTCGGTTTACCGCATCAGCGGCAATGCCGGCCTGGCGTTGACGACGGCCCACTACTACACGCCGAGCGGCCGGCTGATTCAGCGGCCATGGGACTCGTCCTTCGATCAGTATCTCAGTTACTCGCAGCGCGACCAGAACGTGACCCCGGAACACAGTCCGAGCGATCTGAAGCACACCACTGTCGGGCGCCCGGTGTACAGCGGCGGCGGCATCGAACCGGACCGTCGGATTGCCGGCCCCGTGGGATCGTCGGCCTCGGATACGACCGGTGGGTGGAATCCGAGTCGCTTCGGGCGCCTGTTGAGCGCGCGTCAGGAGTTTGCGATCTTCGCGATGAAGTTCACCGCGGACGGTGACACGCGGGTCACGCTGCCGTCCACCGGCCGCAAGACCGTCAAACCGAACTTCGTGGTCGACGAGGCGATGCTGGCCGAATTCCGCGAGCAGCTGAAAGCAGAGCGCATCGTGATCGACGAGGCGGCGTACGCGCAGGACCTCGAGTTCATCAAGGCCATGCTGCGCTTCGAAATCGACGCCGCCGTCTTCAGCGTCGCCGACGCGTGGCGCCATCGCATCGTCGTCGATCCGCAGGGCCAGGTGGCGCTCGCCCAGTTCAGCGAGGCGCAGAAGCTGCTGGACCTGAGCAAGCCAGCGACGAGAGCTCGGGCCTTGCCAGCTGACCGCCAAGCCGTCCCGTTGCGCCGAGTCGCCGGCTTGGGCCGGTAGTCCCACAACCCGTCGTGGTTGTGATTCGTACTTGCCGCAATAGCTAGACATTGTTAGACTGACGACCGTCTCGCGAGTCTGGGGCCGCCTTCTGTAACGGAAGTCGAGGGCACGCGAGATTCGGTCCGGTACCACTGCTGTCTCCCAGCCAGAAAAGAAAAGTTTCAAGTTTGAAGTCTCAAGTCTGAGGCGGAAGTCTGTACCTCAACCTTGAGCTTTGAGCCCCGAGCCTTAAGCCCTATTTGAGTGCCATGAGGATGTAGCCTATGCGCCTCGAACGTCTGGAAATCAACGGGTTCAAATCGTTCTCCGATCGATCGGAGCTGTCCTTCGACAAGGGCGTGACGGCCATTGTCGGTCCGAACGGCTGCGGCAAGAGCAACGTCGCCGATGCCCTCACCTGGGTGATGGGCGAGCAGAGCGCCAAGAGCCTGCGTGGCGATCGGATGGAGGACGTCATCTTCAGCGGCAGCGACGCCCGCAAGCCGACGGCGACCGCCGAGGTGCGGCTGCGGCTGGCCGGCGTGCTCAAGGCCCTGACCGGGCCGGCATTTCCAGTCGAGCACGGTCAAATGGAGTCCGGCTCAAGCCGGACGCCACAGATTGCCGCTTCAGACGTGGGGCCACAGGTTGCCGCTTCAGACGTGGGGTCCGGCTTCAGCCGGACCTTGCAGGTTGCACCTTCAGACGTGGAGTCCGGCTCAAGCCGAACCTTGAGCGTGGCGGCGGCCGAAGAGCTGATTCAGTCCGTTGCCCGCGACGTCGAGGTGACGCGGCGGTTATACCGGTCAGGGGAGAGCGAATACCTGATTGACGGCCAGGTGTGCCGGTTGCGCGACGTGCACGACCTGCTGATGGACACGGGGCTTGGCGCCAAGGCCTACGCGATCATCGAGCAGGGGAAAATCGGCATGATCCTCAGCTCGCGGCCGACCGACCGCCGACAACTCATCGAAGAGGCGGCGGGTGTCACGAGGTACAAATCACGGCGTCGCTCCGCCGAGTTGAAGCTCGAGGCCGCCCATCAGAACCTCCTGCGCGTGGACGACATCGTCTTCGAAGTGGACAAGCAGCGCGGGACGCTCAAGCGCCAGGCGGCCAGGGCCCGCCGGTACCAGAAGCTGCGCGACGAGTTGCGGCGCTGGGACAAGGTGCTGTTCGCGCGCAAGTACCGGCAGCTGGCTGCCACGATCGAGTCCGCGCGGGCGCGCCTGACCGAGACTCGCGAACAGGAATCGATTGCGGCCGCGCGCGTCGCCCAGGTTGACGCCGATCTGGGACGGCTGCGCAGCGAGCTCCTGGAGGCTGAGTCGCGGGCCACCGGAGCCCGCGAAGCCGCGCACGCGCGCGAGATCGCCATCACCTCCGAGCGGCAGCAGCTCGGCTTCGACCGTGAGCTGGCTGCCACGCTCGACGCCCGCACGACGACGATCACCGTGGAGCTCCTCGCGATTGAGGGCCGCCGCGAGCCCGTACGGGCGGCGTTGTCGGCCAGGCGCGACCAGGCGGCTCAGGCGATCGCCGACCGCGATTCCGCAGCCGAGGTGCTGGCCGGCCAGTCGCAGGCCTACGAGTCGGCCTATCAGGGTATCGACAGGCTCGAAGCGGCCGTCGAGGCCTCGCGTGGTGACTTGTTCTCGGCCATCAACTCGGCCACGGCGCTGCGCCACGCCCTCGACCATGCGTCCCTTTCTCGCGACCGCGTCGCCGAGACCTTGAACAAGCTCAGCGTCGAACTCGACGATGTCCGGATCGAATCCGAGCGCGTGGCGGGCGAACGGGCGGCGGCGGAGCGGCGGCTCCAGACGGCCCGGGAGGACGCCGAGGCGACAGAAGCCGGGCGGGCGAGGTGCGCATCGGCACTGGCTGCCGCTCGCGATGAACACGAGTGGCGCGCCAAATCGGTGCGCGCGCGCGAGCAGGAGCTGGCCGGTCTCGAGGCCAGGCTGAAATCGATCGAAGAGCTCGACCGGGGGCGCGCGGCGTACGGGGACGCACCGCGGGCCGTCCTTGCCCATACCAACGGCGCGGTGCAGCAGCGCGGCGCCGTCGCCGATTATCTCGACGTGGCCCCCGGCTACGAGCGGGCCGTCGAGGCCTGCCTGGGCGACCTCCTCCAATACGTCGTCGTCGATCGGCCGGAGCACGCCGTGGCCGGGTTTGCGTTCGTTCGCGAGGCGGATGCAGGGCGGTGCGGCTTCCTGATCGCCTCGGGAACGGACGCTGCGAACCCCGGGAACCCCGGGAACCTCGGGAACCCCGTGAACCTAGCCGGACTCGTCCCTCTGTCGTCCGTCGCGCAGGTCAACGGTCCGGCGGCCGAGGCTATTCGCCGCGTGATGGGCGAGGCGTGGATCGCCGATTCGTACGAAGGGGCGCAACTGGCGAGCGGCCGGACGGCGCAGCCGGTGGTGACGAAGGCGGGCGTCATCTTTCGCGGCCCGCACCTGGTGATGGGCGGTGGTCACGGCGGCGATCGCGGCATCCTCGAGATGAAGCGGGAAATCAAGGAGCTCGGCGCGCGCATTGCGGTGGACCGCGAGGCCCTCGCGCATCTGGCTGAGGAGACGGCGGCGCTCGAGTCGAACATCGCGCAGATCTCGAACACGATCGCGGCGCTCGAGGCCGAGCACCACCGGCAGGAGAAAACCATGGTCGGCCTCGAGGCCGAGCGCCAGCATGCCGCCGACGAAGCGGGACGTCTCGCGCAGAAGAGCGAGCAATTGGCACGGGAGCGGCGGCAGGCAGAAGAGGAGCGCGACGATCTGGATCGCCGTCAGGATGAGGCCCGCGCGTCCATCGTGCGCCTGGCTGCCGAGCAAATCGACGCCGACTACCGGCTGACCGCCGCACAGCGGCGACTGGTCGAGGCGCGGGGAGCCGTCGAGGATCTGAGCCGGCGATCGGCGGAGGCAGGAGCCGCCCACGCCGCGCTCGTCGAGCGGTCGGCGGCTCTCGCCTCGGAAGTGGAACGGATGGGGGAAGCTGCCGCCGATCTCGAGACGCGCGCCGCCGCACTCTCCGCCGAGATCGACGGCAACCGCGCGCGACTCGAGGAGCTGGCCCGGTCGATCGCCGCTGGCGAGGCGTCGCTCGACGGC
>JBAUGX010000260.1:0-55760 GCA_049679965.1 Vicinamibacterales bacterium | reverse complement strand
GACGGCGTCGCCGGTCCCTGGTGGGACCGGCTCTCGGTTGATGAGGTCCTTCAACTCCTTGCCGGGTTTGAAGTACGGCACCTTCTTCGGCGGAACGTCGACCTTGTCTCCGGTCTTCGGATTGCGGCCCTTGCGGGGCTCGCGCTTGCGCAGGCGGAAGCTGCCAAACCCCCGCAGCTCGATCTTTTCTCCGCGATGCAGCGCCTCGATGATGCTGCGGAAGACCGTATCGACAATGACTTCGGAGTGTTTCTTCGTCAGATCCGAAACCCGCGACACTTCTTCGACGAGCTCCGCCTTGGTCATGCTGCCGTTGGTCATGGTGCCTCTTGTTGGAGCCGTCACCGATTCTTGAAGTGATCCCCCAGCGTTGCGCTGCCGTCGCCGGCGCCTTCCTGGTACGCCTCATATTCGGCCCGGAACTCGTCCGACTTCAGCGCGCGGATCGACAGCCCAATTTTTCGCTCGGCCGGCGAGAGCTTGATGATCTTCACCGGGTAGGTTTCTCCGACCTTCAGATCGAGCTTCTCGTCCTTGCCCGCGTGGCGGGAGTCGTCGAACTCCGACACGTGAATCAACCCTTCGATACCTTCGTCGAGCTCGACAAACGCCCCAAACGTCGTCAGGCGCACGATCTTGCCCTCGACCGTGTCGCCGACATGACGCCGCGAGAAGAAATCGTCCCAGATGTCGGTCGCGAGCTGCTTGAGGCCGAGCGACAGCCGCTGGTTCTCGGCGTCGATGTTGAGCACCATCGCCTCGACCACGTCGCCCTTCTTGAGCACTTCTGACGGATGCTTGATGCGCTTGCTCCACGACATATCGGAGATATGGATGAGGCCGTCGATCTCTTCCTCGACCTCGACGAAGGCGCCGAACTCGGTGAGGTTGCGGACCTTGCCCGTCAGCTTCGAGCCGACCGGGTACTTGGCGGCCAGCTCGTTCCAGGGGTTGCTCTCGACCTGCTTGAGCCCGAGCGAGATGCGCCGCGCCGTCGGATCGACGCCGAGAACCATGGCGTCCACGGTATCTCCCACGTTGAGGATCTTCGACGGGTGCTTGACGCGCTTGCTCCACGACATCTCGCTCACGTGGATGAGACCTTCCACGCCGGCTTCGAGCTCGATGAACGCCCCGTAGTCGGTGAGGCTGACGACCTTCCCCGCGACGCGCGCGCCGACGGGGTACCGCTCGGTCACGTTCGCCCAGGGATCGGTGATGAGCTGCTTGTGGCCGAGCGAAACGCGCTCGGTCGCCGCATCGTACTTGAGCACGATGACGTCAATTTCGTCGTTGACTTTGAAGAGCTCCGACGGGTGGCCGACCCGGCCCCACGACATGTCGGTGATGTGCAGCAGGCCGTCGATGCCGCCAAGATCGATGAAGGCCCCGTAGTCGGTGATGTTCTTGACGGTTCCCTTGAGCACCTTGCCCTCGGCGAGCGCGCCGAGCGTGTGCTTCTTCTTCTCGGCGTTCTCTTCCTCGAGGAGCGCCTTGCGCGAGAGCACGATATTGCCGCGTTTCTTGTTGACCTTGATGACGCGCATCCGGAGTTCCTGCCCGCGCAACGCGTCAAGATTCCTCACGGGACGCACGTCGATCTGGGAACCGGGAAGAAACGCGCGGACCCCGATGTCCACCGCCAGGCCTCCCTTGATCCGCTCGATGACGCGGCCGATGACGACCTTATGTTCCGCATAGGCCTTCTCGACCTCGTCCCAGATCTTCATCTTCTCGGCTTTTTCCCGCGAGAGGACGACGTACCCTTCACGGTCTTCCGTGCGCTCGAGCAGCACGTCGACGATATCTCCCGGCTGGACGGTCACCTGGCCGGATTCGTCGAGGAACTCGGCAACCGCGACAACGCCTTCCGATTTGTAACCGACGTCGATGACCACTTCCGAAGGTGTGACCTTGAGCACCGTGCCCTTGACCACTTCGCCTTCCGCGATGTTCCGGAAGCTGTTGTCGTACAGCTCGAACAATCGGGAAAACTCCGCGGCGTCGAGCGGGTCGGCGCCGTCACGCGGCCGAACCTTGAGCCGCGGCTCAGGCGCGGCGCGCTCCCTGGTGACTACGCCGCCGGTCTCTAAAACGGGTGTGTTCTGACTGTCTGCGTTCGCCATGCCTTACGGGTCCTCCTCAGTCGTGCTCCGGACTGGCCGGTATTGGTGGCGGAAGCCGGCGCTCCGCGGGTCGATCAGCCGGCGTTCCTGAGTGGCGTAAGGCGGAGGCCCAACACGACAGGCAGAGCGCTCGCTGAAATTCTGATAAGCAACAGAGGATACGACACTTATCGCGATCAAGTCAAACTGAAAAGTCAAAACGCAAAACTCAAAAGGACCGAGCTTGGAGTCGACTGACAAAGTCCTTTTGACTTTTCACTTTTCAGTTCTGAGTTTCCCCGATATCACACCCAGGACTTCGGCCACGACCTCGGCGACCGACTTGCCGGTCGTGTCGACGAGGGTCGCGTCGCGGGCCACGTAGAGCGGTGAGGCGGTCCTCGTCCGATCGCCCTCGTCGCGGGCGGTCAGCGCGCTCTTGACCAAGGCCACCTCGGTCGGACCGCTATGCGCCGGGTCGTGAGCCCTGCGCCTCGCGCGCTCCTCGGGGGCTGCGTCCAGGTAGACCTTCACATCGGCATCGGGGAAAACCACCGTGCCAATGTCCCGCCCCTCCATCACGATAGCCCCGCCCTGGCCCATTCGCCTCTGGCGTTCGACCAGCACCGCCCGCACCTGCGGCCATCGGGCAACGGTTGCCGCCGCACGGTCGATGGCCGGCGTCCGAATCTCGCGCGTCACGTCAAGGCCGTCGATGCTGACCGCATTCGCCAACACTTCAATCCGCAGGCCGGCTGCCATCCGCGCCACCGCTCCTTCGTCTTCAAGCGGAACGCCATTGCGGAGCGCCTGCCAGCCCACGGCCCGGTACATCGCGCCACTGTCCACGTGCCGGTACCCGAGCTCGCTCGCAATCGCCCGCGCGACGGTTCCTTTTCCGGCCCCCGATGGGCCGTCGATGGCGATGATAAGCGTTTTCATGCAGTGCAGGACGGCAGCCATTCTGCCATGCTATGGCCGTGGAACGCCTACAGAAGATCCTGTCTCAGGCCGGCGTCTCGTCGCGGCGCGCAGGTGAGAAGCTCATGCTCGAGGGCCGCGTGACCGTCAACGGCACCACCGTCCGAGAGCTCGGGACGAAGGCCGACCCCGAGAGCGACGACATTCGCGTCGACGGCCGCCGCATCGCGATCGTCACGCGCCACCGCTATCTCCTGCTGAACAAGCCGCGGGGGTACATGTCGACACGGTCCGATCCCGAACGACGGCCGACGGTCATCGATCTCCTGCGCGGCGTGCGCGATTACCTCTACCCGGTCGGACGTCTGGATTTTGACTCCGAAGGCCTGCTGCTCCTCACCAATGATGGCGACCTGGCCGCTCGGCTGACGCACCCGCGGCACGGCGTGACGCGGGTGTACGAGGCGCGTGTCCTCGGCGTGCCCGACGAGCATGACTTGAACCGGCTCCGAAAAGGGATCGTGATTGATGGAGAGAAGACCGGTCCGGCAGAAATCGTGATAGCCGGCGGCCGCCCTCAGCCAAGCCCGAAAGTCTACGCTCGAGGGCGGGGTCTTCCTGCGCGCGGGGGTGGGGCCCCGCGCGCCGTAATGAACGCCGGTAGACTCTCGCGGCCGGCCGGGGGCAATCAGAGTCGCGGCTCCGTCGAAGGCCGTCGCACTCGCAGCGAGACGACCTTGATCGTCACCGTTCGTGAAGGGCGCAATCGCCAGGTGCGGAAGATGTGCGATGCGATCGGGCATCCGGTCACCCATCTCAGACGCGTCGCCATCGGACCGATCCGGGACGCCCGCCTGAAGCTGGGACAGTGGCGCGAGCTCAGCGATGAGGAACTGAAGAGGCTACGCGCGGCCGCTGCGCGGACCGACGCCGCCGAGCGCCCTCGAGCCGTGGGGCCTGTGCCTCGAGCCCCGAGCCGTAAGCCCTGATCCCTGAGCCTTCTCAGTGAACCGAGCCGGAGGGCTCTTTGTCCGGTGGCACCTCGGCTGAGTCCGGCTCCTCGAGCGGCAGCATCTCCTCGGTGGGCGTCCGCTCGATCAGCAGGGGCGGCTCGAAGCCCAGCGCCTCGGCCATGTCCTCGATCTTCGGCAACTCGCTGACATCATTGAGCCCGAACCTAATGAGAAACTCCTTGGTCGTGCCATAGAGAAACGGTCGCCCGACGACCTGCTTGCGACCCACGATCTTGACAAGGTGGCGCTCGAGCAACGTGTTGAGCACGCCCGCCGTGTTGACGCCGCGGACTTCGCCGATCTCAAGCGCGGTGATGGGCTGGCGGTAGGCGATGACGGCCAGCGTCTCGAGCGCCTGCACCGACAGCTTCTGCGTCGTCCGTTCGTGAAACAGCCGCCGCACCCATTCGTGGAGGTCGGGGCGCGTGACGATCTGATAGCCGCCCGCGACTTCGACCAGTTGGAGACCGCCCGGCCGCTCGTAGTCCTGCTTGAGCTCGGCCAGCGCCGTCTGGATGTCTTCCTTAGGCTCGGAATCGAGCAGTGTGTAGAGCGCCTTGGGCGTGAGCGGTTCCGGGGACGCAAAGATCAGCGCCTCGAGAATCGCCTTCACCTCGGCTGCCGCGGGCCGCGGCGCCTCTTCGTCCCGCAATTCTGCAACTTCTCCATCCTGCCCGTCGGCAGGCTCAGGGCATCCTGAGCTCGTCGAAGGATGCAATTTCTCGTCGTTATCCATTGTGTGCCTCCGGATCGCCAATCGGATGGGGTGCGTCGGTGGGCCGGACGCGCTTGTAGACGCGAATCGGCCCGAAGCTTCCGGCCTGGAAGACCCTGATCAACTTCAAGCGAATCATCTCGAGCAGCGCCAGAAACGTCACGATGAGCGTCGCACGGTCGTGCGCATCGGCGAACAGCTCCTCGAAGCCGCAGGCTTGGGTCTCCGAGAGGCGCGCGAGCAGCTGTTCGATGCGCACTTCGACCGGGATCTGCTCGGGCGGCAGCAGGACCTTGGGCCGCTGCCGGGCCCGCTCGACGACCGACTGAAACGCAGCCAGGAGACTGAAGAGATCAACCTCGATCTCCGGCTCGTACCCGTCGCCGGCGAGCGCGGCCACCCGCTCGTCGGGGCGCAGCCACTGCGCCGAGCGCACCTGCTCGCGCTCGTGCAGCAGCCCGGCGGCCGCCTTGAACCGCTCGTGCTCGATCAACTGGCGGACGAGGGCGTCCCGCGGGTCCTCCTCCTCGCCCTCCACGCCCGCCGCCGTCTCGGGCCTTGGCAGCAGCATCTTCGACTTGATGTGAATCAGCGTGGCGGCCATCACGAGAAACTCGCCGGCGACGTCCAGATTCAGCTCCCTCATGAACTCGATCGCCCGCAAGTACTGCTGGGTGATGAGCGCAATCGGAATGTCCTGGATGCTGACCTCGTTCTTCCTGATGAGGTACAGCAGCAGATCGAGCGGCCCCTCGAAGTTCTCGAGCTTGATCGGAAAGGCGTCGACGCTCGACTCGAAATCGTGTGACTGATCCATGCTGCTCACACGCCACAAAGACGCAGGGACCGCAGAGCAGGCAGCCTGAATAAACCACAGAGCCACAGGGACCCAGAGATCCGAACGTATTCGACGCGGCGCCGCGAAGCGGCGTTCCAGGCGGGACAGCCGGTGGACGAACGACGGCGACATTCCGAACGTCGTTCGTCCACCGGCTGTCCCACCTGGACACTCGGCCTGCTCTGCAGGCCGACCGCGTCGAATGCCTCCGTGCCTCCGTGCCTCCGTGGTTTGATCACTCCGCGACCTCCGTATTCTTCGCGACCTCCGAGGTCAAACGTACTCATCGGTACACAATCCTGACGGCGTCCCGCACGCGTGCCATGGTATTGGTCGCGACCGCCCGGGCCCGCTTTGACCCTTCGAAGAGAATCTCCCGCAGACGCTCGGGGGCGGCCAGCACCGCCGCCCGCCGCTCGCGGATCGGATCGAGATGCGCGTTGAGCGCGTTGGCCAGCTTCGTCTTCACTTCGACGTCGCCCACCTTGCCCGCGCGGTACCGAGCCTTGAGATCTTCAACTTCGGCGGCGTTCGGGTTGAACGCGTCGTGGTAGGTGAAGACGGGATTCCCCTCGACAGTCCCGGGAATATCCGCCCGGACCCGCTTGGGATCCGTGTACATCCGCATCACCTTCTTCTTGACGTCCTCGGCCGTGTCCGCCAGGTCGATGGTATTCCCGAGGCTCTTGCTCATCTTCTTGCCGCCATCGAGTCCGGGCAGGCGACTAAACGACGTGACGAGCGGCTGCGGCTCGACCAGCACGTCGCCGCCTTCGGTCGCAGAACCGAAGCAGCTATTGAAGCGCCGAACGACTTCCCGCGCCAGCTCGAGATGTGCCACCTGATCGTCGCCGACCGGCACGAACTGCGCGTCGTACATCGTGACGTCAGCTGTCTGCAGGAGCGGGTAGCCCAGGAATCCGATGGACGACAAGTCCTTGTCCTTGAGCGTCTCCTGCTGCTCCTTGTAGGTCGGCACCCGCTCGAGCCACGGTACCGGCACCACCATCGACAGCAGCAGATACAGCTCGGCGTGCTCTGGGACGAGCGACTGGACGAAAAACGTACTCTTCTCGGGATCCAGGCCCGCGCCAATCCAGTCTGCCACGTTCTCGTACGCAAACGAGGTCAGCTGCCTCGTATCCGCGTAGTCGCTGGTCAACGCATGCCAGTCGGCGACAAAACAGAAACAGTCGTACTGCTCCTGCAGTCGCACCCAGTTGTTCAGCGCTCCCACCAGATGCCCGAGATGCAGCCGACCGGTCGGCCGCATGCCGGACACCACGCGCGCCCGACGGGCGGCGTCCGCGCTCACCGTGACAGCCACGACACGATGAATCGGTACGGTGGCGCCACGACGTAGTTGTACCCATCCGTGAGGATCAGCGCGTACAGAAGGATGAACCCGTAAGGCCTGATGCGATTGAATAGAATCGCCAGCCGCATGGGCAGCAGGCCGCCCAAGACGTTGCCGCCATCGAGCGGAGGGATCGGTACCATGTTGAAGACCGCCAGCAGCACGTTGATTCGCAGCGCAAAGCTCAGCAGATTCGCAATGGGCGCCGTGACGTTTGGTTCGCCGATCCTGAACGGAGAGATCGGCAGAAGTGCCAGCACGAGAGCTGCCGAAACCGCCAGCGCCAGATTGCTGGCCGGGCCGGCGGCGGCGACCAGCACGTAATCACGCCGGTGGTGCCTGAGATTTCTGACGCTCACTGGGACTGGCTTCGCCCAACCAAGAAGGGGCAGGCCGCCAATCATGGCCAGCAGGGGGAAAACGACCGTGCCGATCAGGTCTGCATGCACGATTGGATTCAGCGAGACCCGACCGAGCTGCCGCGCCGTCGGATCCCCCAGCCGGTCGGCCGACCACGCGTGCGCCGACTCGTGGATCGTGAGAGAAAACAGCAGAACGATGAACTGGATGAAAACGTCGGCGAAGTTAATGGCTGGCAAGGACTAACAGGTTAAGGCTCTGCCCCGAAAAACGCAAGGACACGATCGGCCACGTTCGCGCCGACCACACCGGCCAGCTCTTCGCGCGTCGCCCGCCGAACTCCCGTCACGCTGCCGAAGGTCGTCAGCAGAAGCCGGCGCCGGCGCGGGCCCACATGAGGGATGCGATCCAGATCCGACCGCAGGTCGCGCATCGTGCGCGCGCGGCGGTGGAACGTCACGGCAAAGCGATGCGCTTCGTCTCGCACCCGCTCGATCAGGAGCAATGCCGGATCGTTCTCTGCCAGCCGAAGGGCTTCGTCCCGGTCCCGCGTGAACAACAGCTCTTCCTTCTTCGCGATGCCGACGGCGACGAGGTTGGCCAGGCCCAGACCCTCGAGCGCGCTGTAGGCCGCCGACAGCTGGCCCTTGCCGCCATCGATCACGATCAGGTCCGGAAACGGACCTCCCTGTTCGATCGCCTTACGGTATCGGCGGAGCACGACTTCGTGCATGGCTGCAAAGTCGTTATTCACTGGCGGCGGGGCCCCACCCCCGCCGCGAACTGACGCTGACACCTCGCCGCGGATTCCCCTGTCCGCGGCTCGGTGTGGCCGCAGGCGCTCGTGGGCCGCGCCTCTGATTCGATACTTGCGGTACTCCCCTCTCCGCATGCGGCCGTCCTCGCAGACGACCATCGACGCCACCGTCTCACTGCCCTGAATCGTCGAGATGTCGAAACACTCGATTCGACGCGGCACGGAGGGCAACGCCAGTGCGTGCTGCAGCGCCTCGAGCGCCTCGTACTGGGCGGCCGTTGTCTGGTTGAACCTTGTCTGGTACGCGAGCGTGGCATTGCGATTCGCCAGGTCGACCAGACCACGCTTCTCGCCTCGCTTGGGCGTGACAATCCTCACCCGCTGGCCGGAACGGCCAGACAGCCAGTGCTCGAGCGCTTCGCGCTCCTCGGGTTCGGCGGGCACGTGAATTTCGGCTGGCGCGCCCCGCGGCTCGTAGAACTGCTGAATCGCCGCACCGATCACGTCGGCCTCGCGAGCGCCCACGACCGCATCCGACGTGCCCAGCTCGAGACGCTCGACGACGCGGCCGCGCCGCACCTGGAAGACCTGCACCACCGCGCCGGCCGGACCAACCTTGACGCCGAACACGTCGCGGTGGCCGAGTTCCGGCGTCGCCATCTTCTGCTGCCGATCGCGAAGGGCCTGGACCGTCCGCTGGGCGTCCCGCAGATGGGCCGCCTCTTCAAACCGCTCCTCGCCGGCGGCCTCGAGCATCCGGCCGTTGAGTTGCGTGATCAACTCGTCGTTCCTGCCCACCAGAAACAGCTCGGTCAGTTTCACCGCGCGCGCGTACTCCTCGGCCGAACAAATCGTCTCCACGCAGGGCGCGATGCACCGCTTGATGTCGTACTCGAGGCATGGGCGCCCGCGCTTGCCGGTGATGACCTCGTTGCACGACCGCACGCCAAAGAGCCGATGCGTCAGGCTCATGGTTCGTCGTGCGAACTGCGCCGGCAGGAACGGCCCGGCGTAGACGTTACCGTCCAGCTCGACGCGGCGCGCCACCAGCACGCGCGGAAACGCTTCATTGGTCGTCAGCTGCAGGTAGGGATAGCTCTTGTCATCGCGCAGCAGGATGTTGTACTTGGGCGACCGCTGCTTGATCAGGTTGTTCTCGAGCGCCAGCGCCTCGACCACTGAATCGGTCACGATGACCTCGAGACCGGCGACCTCCTCCAGGAGGGCGTCGGTCTTCGGATTCGAACCGGCCGCGCCGAGATAGCTCCGTACACGATCGCGAAGCGCCCGAGCCTTCCCGATGTAGATGGTGGCGCCCTCCGCGTTGAAATACAGATACACCCCGGGCTGCACCGGGAGCCGGGCGATCTGCTCCTTGAGTTCGTGGATGGGCATACGTTACTATGACCCGTTTTCAGCCGGTGCCCGGACCCACCAACGTGCGGCAGCCCCGTGATTCATCCGTAGCCGATCAATGACCAGCCACAGCCGTTCGCGGATGACCTTTACCGGCACGATCGGGGCCGCATGCATGTATCCGCTCCGGGCGATCATCAGCGCGTGCGTGGCGCTCAGGATTCATCCGAATACGCTCACACTGATTGGCGTCATCATCAACGTGGCGGCGGCCTGGGCGCTCGGTTTCCGGCAGTTCTGGCTGGCCGGCGTCATCATGATCGTCGCCAACATCTTCGATTTCATCGACGGCAAGGTGGCCCACGAACTCTCGCTGCAGTCGAACTTCGGCGCCTTCTGGGACTCGACGCTCGATCGGTTCTCGGACCTCGCGCTCCTCACCGGCTTGATCTTCCTCTATTCGAGACTCGGTCGCAGCGACTATGTGCTGATTGCGGCGCTGACCCTCATCTTCTCGATCATGACGAGCTATGCGCGGGCGCGCGCCGAATCGCTCGTCGAGAAGTGCAAGGTGGGCTTCATGGAGCGGCCCGAGCGCATCGTCCTCTTCATGATCGGGGCCTTCACCAACCGGATGGCGGGCGTGCTGTGGGTGATCCTGATCCTGTCGATCCTGGCTGTGGCCAATCGGATCTACTACACCTACCTCGCACTCAACGGACTCCCGATGCCGTCCAAGGCGGGGCCGACCGGCTGGTTCAACCGGGCGTTCTTCTGGACGGACGAACGGGCCACGTTGCCCTACGATCTGTGGGTAATCGCGATCCTCGCCTTCGTCTGGCTGACGCCGCCCGACTGGCTCGGCGACCCGACGGCGACCGGTCCCGGATTGCTCGGCCTGCTCACTCGCTAGGCTCGCTTGCGCCTCGCGGTCGGCTTGGCGACGCCGGCCTTCGCGGGCTTCTTCTGGGCCTGGCTCACCGAGTCGAGACTCTTCCGGAGCGCTTCCATGAGATTCACCACCTTTGGTGGAGCCTCGACCGGAGGCGCGACGATCTCCTCGCCGGCCACCTTCCGGTTGATGATGTCCTGCAGTCCTTCGCGGTACTCGTCCCGGTAATCCGCCAGATTGAGGGGCCCTTCGAAGGTCTTGATGACCTGTTTGGCCAATTTGATTTCGTCCGGTTTCACCTTCGTCGGGACCGAGTTCAGTTCCTCGACCGTGTCGATGCTGCGGATCTCGGCCGCGTGGTGCAGCGTGTGCATCACGATGCCCCGCTCAAATGGGCGGACGGCCACCAGATACTCGCGGCCGTAGAGGGCCAGCTTGCCGATGCCGACCTTCCCCTTCATCCCTTCGCGCATGACCGCGAACGCGTCAGCCGCCATCCCGCCGTCTGGCGCGAGATAGTACGTGCGGTCGACGAACATCGGATCGACGGCGGACTGGTCGGTGAAGCGCACGAGGTTGATGACGCGCGTGGACTCGGTCCGCACATTGTCGAAGTCCTCTTCCGAGAGGACCACGTAGCGGCCCTTTTCGAACTCGTAGCCTTTGGCAAGCTCCGAGTTCGGCACCTCTCGATTGCAGTGCGAACACCAGCGCTTCTGCTGAATGCGCGTCTGGCATTCGGCATGGAGCTGATTGAAAGCGATTGTCGCGCTCGATTCGGTGGCCGGGAACACCTTGATCGGGATGTTCACCAGACTGACCTTGAGGAAGCCTTTCCAAGTTGCACGTGCGGCCATAACGGTTCTCTTATCGACTTGGTGGGGGCTTGGGGCTAGGGGCTAGCCCCTACACCGCGTCCCGTTCGTCATGCTCGCCAAGGTCGAGGCCCAGTCCCCCGAAATGAATGGCGTGCTCGCCGATCTTGTCGCGCAGCAGGCGTCGCGCCGCCCCGTACTTGTCGCCCGGCACGATGAGGCGCCGTGCAAGATTGCGCAATCGCGAGATGATGAGCAGTGTTGCGTCGCGCTCGCCCTCGCGCCAGCTGACCCCGCCCACTTCGTTATAACGGATGAACGTCGCGTCGGCCCAGATTCCGTCCTCATAGAAACCGCGACCGATGCGACGGCTGAGCGGAAAGAGATACGCGTAATACACGAACATCATCAGCTCGCCGAATACCTCGCGGCCCGAGACCAGTTTGTAGACGACCAGCATGCCGAGCGCGACACCGATGCCGAGCGCCAGCCCGTAATAGGGCGGTTTGGGGGGCTGCCACGTCAGCAGCGCGCCGCGCCGCCGCCTCAGAAAACGGACGTACTCGACGACGAGCCGCGTATTGGCGATGAGAAACCCGAAGCCCAGGAGGATCAGAACCGGCTGAACGTTCACGGGGAGATCTTACGCAAACATTGCAGATTTCAGAATGCGGATAGCAATCAGGCCCTTGACTGGTATTCCCCGGTCTCGGTGCTGACGCGAACCCTGTCGCCCTCATTGACGAACGACGGAACCTGAATGACGAGGCCCGTCTCGAGCGTCGCCGGCTTGACCTGGGCGCTGGCCGTGGCGCCCTTGATGCCCGGCACGGTCTCCTTCACGATCAGGTCGACCGTCGGCGCCAGCTCGATGCCCACCGGCTCGACGTCGTAGAACTCGACGCGAATGATGGCATCCGGAATCAGATAGTTGACCGAGTCGCCGAGAGACTCGCCGGGAATATGAATCTGCTCGAAGTTCGTCGTATCCATGAAGTAGTAGTCATTGGCGTCGTGGTAGAGGTACTGCATCTCGCGCTCATCGAGCGTCGCCCGCTCGATGTCCACCTCGGCCCTGAACTTCTCGTCAGCCAGCGCGCCGGTCCGGATGTTGCGCAGTCGCGCCTGGATGTGGGCGCGCTTGTTGCCGGGGGTCAGGTGATGCAGTTCGAGGATGCGGAACAGGTCGTTGCCCAGCTTGATCAACATGCCCTTCCGCAGACGAGTCGCTTGAATCGATGACGCCATAAAGTGTGCTCGGATCGCAGCGCTTGATCAAGCTACCGGTTGTGTCGAGCTCGACGACCGCGCGCCAGCGCCCCTGGTCGATTCCCACCAGGCTTCGAATTCCTTGAAGCCACGACCCAGACGCACCGGCGGCGTGAGCCGCCCATCCAGCACGTCCATCGTCTTGTAGCCGTTGCCCGTGACACACACGACCACTGACTCGCCCGACTTGATGACGCCCCGGCGAACCAGCTCGATGGTCGCCGCGAGCGTCGTGCCTCCTGCAGGCTCCGCGAAGATGCCTTCGGTCTCGGCGAGCAGCTGAATCGCGTCGATGATCTGTGTGTCGGTCACGGCCGCACCCGTGCCACCGGTCGACCGCACGCTCTCGATGACCTGAAACCCGTCGGCCGGATTGCCGATGGCGATGGATTTTGCGATGGTGTCCGGCCGGACAGGCTCCGGATGGTCCAACCCTGCCTCGAGGGCGCGAACCACGGGCGCGCTGCCTGCCGCCTGCGCGGCGTGGATATGCGGCAGTTCGCCCTCGACCAGGCCAATCTCGCGCAGTTCGCGGAGTCCGCGATGGATCCGGGGCAGCAGCGTCCCGCCGGCGACCGGCGATACGATGTGGCGGGGATAGCGCCACCCGAGCTGCTCGGCGATCTCGAAGCCCAGCGTCTTCGCGCCCTCCGCGTAGTACGACCGCAGGTTGATGTTGACGAAGCCCCAGCCGTGCCGGTCGGCGACCTGCGTGGACAACCGATTCACATCGTCATAGTTGCCGGCAATGGCCAGAATCGTCGGACGATAGATGGCCGACCCGAGGACCTTGCCCGGCTCGAGGTTGTCCGGAATCAACACGCAGCATTCCATGCCCATGCGCGCGGCATGCGCGGCGACGCTGTTGGCCAGATTGCCCGTCGACGCGCAGGCCAGCACCTTGAAACCCAACTCGACCGCCCGCGTGGCCGCGACCGAGACGACGCGGTCCTTGTACGAGAGGGTCGGATGATTGACCGTGTCGTCCTTGATGTAGAGCTCGCTCAGGCCGAGACGGTCGGCCAGACGGCTGCATCGCACGAGCGGCGTGAACCCGGAGTGAAACCCCGTGAGGGGCTCGCCCATGATGGGCAGCAGCTCCAGATAGCGCCACAGGTTCTTTGGCCGTTGCTCGATCTCCTCGCGTGTCACCTTGATGGCGCGGTAGTCGTAGACAGGCTCGAGCGGACCAAGGCACTTACCGCAGACGTAGGACGCTTCGGCCGGAAACTGCGCCTTGCAGAGATGACACTGCAGACCCAGGAGGGCTGAAGGGCTTTTGCGGATCGGTGACTGACGGCTGGGCGCGGGCGAAAACGAATCAGACTTGACTGGACTCAACGGGTTCCTCCCTCATCTTCCCCCCGGTCTCAGGACCGTGGAGCAGGAATTGGCACCGCAGCGCGACCGTTGGATATCGCGTGGTTGCCGTGGCTTCAACGGGCCTGTCCCTCAGCCACTCTGGATAAAGAAGAGCGTATTCGGTTGTCGGGGGACTATATCAGAGCGCCCGCGGCGCAAGCAAGAACCTGCTATCCATACATACACATAGACAGATATTGGTGCATCCCTAGGCTGAGCATTCCCCGTCCATCACGACCGGCGTGAACTCGCCAGACTCCGCCAGGTCGACGTAATCGAGCGGTACCGCGTCAGCGGCCGTGAACTGCTCGAGCGGGACCAGCGCCAACTTGACCCGCTCGACTTCGACGCGGCAGAAAAAGGCTGTCGCCGACTCGTCCGGCTTCCGCTCGCGCGTATACAAGTCGATGAGCCGCTCGACCACTTCGGGGATGCGCCTCGCCGGAACCTTGGCGGCCAGGCGCCCGAAGCTCGCGCCGCCCTCGGTCGCCCCGCCGCCGACCAGCACGAAGTACTGCGGCACGGCCCGCGATCCGACGCGACGCACGCTCCCCTGAAATCCGATTGTGGCGATATGATGTCGGCCGCAGCCATTCGGGCAGCCGCTGACCTTGATCGACGCGCCGTCGGCGGCCGCAATGAGATCGGGCCGCGCCCGGAGATGATCTTCGAGCGTCCGTCCGAGTCCGCGCGATTGCGTGACGGCCAGCTTGCACGACTCGGCACCCGGGCAGCTCGTCACGTCGGCGATGGTGCCGGCATATGCGAGTCCGAGACCTGCCGCCGACAGCCGGCGGTAGAGCTGCCGGACGTCGCACGCATTCACCCACCGGATGACGAGATCCTGTTCTGCCGTCACCCGCACCGAGCCGTCGCCGTACGCGCGCGACAGCTCGCCAATGACCCGCATCTGCTCGCTGCTCAAGTCGCCGAGCGGCACCGTCACCGTCGCCATCACGTAGCCGAACTGCTTCTGGGGCCTCGTGTTGGTGGCGCGCCATCGTGCGTACGCTTCGTCGCCCGCCTGCAGGACCGGAACGATCGTGGGCGTAATCCCCGGCCCCTTCACAGACTGTCCGTTGACCCGGGACGCGATGTCCCCGAGCGCCGGCGAGGGCGCCTTCGTCCACTCGGGCACCGACTCCTTCTCCGGTGGATCGATCTCGAGCGTCGGCACCTCACCGCCCAGCCGGCAGGCCGCCAGCTCGCGGTCATATTCCTCCCGCCACCGCGCCCAGCCCAGTTCGCGAATCATGAACTTCATGCGATTGCGCTGCTTGTGCTTGTAGTCGCCGAGCCGATGAAAGACGCGCAGCACGGCCTCGGCGACACGAAGAATCTCTGAGGCCGGCAGAAACTCGTGCAGCAGCCCGGCCGACGAGCAGAGGATGGCCGTCCCGCCGCCCGCGACCACTCGGAAGCCCCGTCCGCCGTCCGGGCCGAGGCGCGCATGGAAGCCGAGGTCGTGGATGCCCAGGACCGCGTGGTCGACCGGGCACCCTTCGAGCGCAATCTTGAACTTGCGCGGGAGCGTCGCGCTGAGCCGGTGCCGCAGCAGGAAGCGCGTGAGCGCTTCGCCGTACGGTGTCACATCGAACCGTTCATCGGCAGCCACTCCGGCGTATGCGCACGCGGTGATATTGCGCACCGAATTGCCGCAGGCCTCGCGGGTCGTCACGCCGACACCCTCCAGCATCCGCATCGCCGGTTCGACGTCGTGCAGCTTGATGAAGTGGAACTGGATGTTCTGCCGCGTCGTGATGTGGCCAAATCCCCGCGAATACCGCTGGCCGATCTCGGCGAGCGCGTCGAGCTGATCTGCGGTGATCACCCCCTGCGGAATCTTGACGCGCAGCATCTGGGCGTCCTCGGCCTGCCGCTGCCCATAGGTGCCACGGACGAGCCTGAACGCCCGCCACTGGTCCGGCGTGATTTCGCCACGCTCGTACTTCTCGAGCGTTGCGACGAACTCATCGATGTCGGCCACGCTCGCAAACGACAACCGCGCCCGGCCGTGTGTGGTCTGTTCATCTATTGCTGGCATGATGCCTCTCGAATTCTGCACTCGCTCCTGCCGCCAACGCCACGACGTCCCCAAGCACAATCGTCCCGGGGCCGCTGGTCCCCATGTCCACCTTATCCGCCGCGAGCTCGGCGAGCGTGCCGCGCCAGACCTGCTGCTCGGGCAGCGACGCGCTCACGATAATCGCGGCCGGGGTCGTCTGCCGCCATCCGCCATCGAGAAGCGCGCGCGCGAGCACGGCCGACCGGCCGAGCCCCATCAGGACCACCACGGTGACGCGGTTGGGCTGGAGCCGGCCGAGCGACGCCCCAAACAGCGCTTCGTCGTGTCCGGACACCACCAGAAACGCCGACGACAGCCCACGATGCGTGACCGGAATGCCTGCCAGCGCCGGCCCGGCCAGGGCACTTGTCACGCCAGGAACGACATCAAATTGTATCCCTGCGCGTTCGAGAGCCTGCATCTCTTCACCACCGCGCCCGAAGACGAATGGGTCTCCGCCTTTCAGACGGACCACGTGGCGCCCCCGCCGCGCCGCGCGAATCATCACGGTGTGGACGGTTTCTTGACTCAGGGCGTGGCGACCAGCGCGCTTGCCGACAAAGAACCGCTGGGCCTTACGCGCATATCGTAGTGTCCGTTCGTCGATGAGCGCATCGTAAAGCACCAGATCGGCGGCGCGGAGCCTGGCAATCGCCTTCCGCGTCAGAAGGGCCGGATCGCCGGGGCCGGCCCCGACCAGGGATACATAGCCGAGGCGGGCGGCGCGACCTGCGCCCGCCGGCTCATGGCTTACGGCTTCGGGCTCATGACCTGAGCCCTGAGCCCTGAGCCCTGAGCCTTCGTACAAACTGTTGAGCGCTTGAAGCAGCCGAGGCTTGCGCGACTCCATCGGCACTCTGCTACTCCGCCAGATCTTTCGCTGCCGGCGAGCTTCGGCCACCCAGTCGTTCAAATCCTGCGGCAGCAAGGCGTCGATCGCCTCTCGCACCAAAGCGGTGAGCGCCGGCGCTTCGCCTTTCGTGGAAATCGCCAACGTCATGCCGGAACGCCGCACGACACCGGTCAGAAACGCGCTCGCGTTGGCCGGATCATCCACGGCATTCACGAACACGCGCCGGGATTCTGCGGCGGCGGCAACCTCTCGATTGACATCGGGCGGTGCCGCCGCAACCACCAGCCAGGCGCCGTCGAGGTCGCATGGTTCAAACCCACGCCGCACCACATCGACGCCAGCTTCCTCGATCTCGGGCGCCACCGACGGCGCGACCACGCGAACGCGTGCGCCGGCCGCGAGGAGCTGCCGGAGCTTCCCCGCTGCCACGCGTCCCGCTCCCACGAGCACGACGTCTCGTCCCGCGAGGTTCAGAAAGAGGGGCATCAACTCGGACATCTTCGGGGGCTTTAAGAGTAGCACTGAGATTGGCCGGCTGCGTCAAGCTTCCGCTACACTGGCCTCGTGTGGTTTGGCGTGATCGGCGCGCTGGCGTTGCTCGCCTGGTCTTCGAGCCCGGCGTCTGCAGAACGACTGCCCCGCACGGTCGTTCCCAGCCACTACGACCTGGCTTTCGTCGTCGATCTCGAGCGTGCGCGGTTTGAAGGCACCGAAACGGTTCGCGTCCAGATCGGCCAGCCGACTTCGCGCATCGTGCTCAATGCCGCGGAGATCGAGTTTCGCACGGTGACCATCGGTTCCGGCGCCACCGCGCAGCAGGCGACCGTCATGCTTGATGCGACCAGCGAAACGGCCACCCTCACGGTCCCCAGGCCGCTCCCGAGAGGACCAGCCGAGATCCGGCTGACCTACACCGGTACGCTCAACGACAAGCTCCGCGGCTTCTACCTCAGCACAGCCAACAATCGGAATTACGCCATCACACAGTTTGAAGCGACAGACGCCAGGCGCGCGTTCCCTTGCTTTGACGAGCCGGACTTCAAGGCGACATTCGCCGTGACGCTGACCATCGCTCGCGGCGACACGGCGGTGTCCAACGGCCGGATCATCTCGGACACTCCGGGCCCAGGGCCGGCGCAGCACACGCTGAAGTTCTCGACATCGCCAAAGATGTCCTCCTACCTTGTCGCGATGGCCGTGGGCGACTTCGAATGTCTGCAGGCGACCACCGACAACATCCCGATTCGCATCTGCGCGACGCCGGACAAGAAAGACCTCGGTCGGATCGCGCTCGAGTCGGCCCAGCAGATCCTGGCCTTCTACAACCGTTACTTCGCCATCGCGTATCCATTTGGCAAGCTCGACGTGCTGGCCGCCCCGGACTTCGCCGCCGGCGCGATGGAGAACACGGCGTCCATTTTCTATCGCGAAACCGACCTGCTGGCCGACTCGCGGACGGCCTCGCTGGCCACGCGCAAGACCATCGCGTCGGTGCTCGCGCATGAGATGGCCCACCAGTGGTTTGGCGATCTGGTCACCATGCGCTGGTGGAACGATCTGTGGCTCAACGAAGGCTTTGCCACCTGGATGGCAAACCGGCCGCTGGCCGCCTGGAAGCCCGAGTGGAACATCGCCGTCGACGAAGGGCTGGAAAACCAGACCGCATTCAATCTGGACTCGCTTCGCACGACCCACTCGGTGCGTGCGACGATCACCACAACCGCCCAGATCGAGGAATCGTTCGATCCGATCGCGTACGAGAAGGGCGGCGCCGTCCTCAGGATGATCGAGAATTACGTCGGGGCCGACACGTTCCGTCGAGGCATCAACGCCTACCTGCGTGCGCACGCGTACGGCAACGCGACGTCCGAAGACTTCTGGAGGTCGATGGCCGCGGTATCGGGAAAGCCCGTCGATCGTATTCTGCCAACATTCCTGCAGCAGCCGGGCGCGCCCCTCATCAGCCTCTCGCTGTCCTGTAGCGCTCGAGGGCAGACCAGCGTGATCCTTCGTCAGCAACGATTCGTGCTCGATGGCGAGCCGACGGCCCAGGACGCGCCATCGCGCTGGCAGGTGCCGGTGTGCCTGAAAGCAAGCGGCCAGACGTCGGCAACCTGCACGATGTTGCGTGACCCCGTGCAGACGGTGACGCTCCGGACTTCAACGTGTGCGCCCTGGGTGTTCGCCAATGCCGGCGCCCAGGGCTACTACCGGGCCGAGCATCCGCCCGAGATGCTCCGTGCGATGGCGCCTCGCATCGCCACGGACCTCACTGCGGCAGAGCGTCTGGCGCTACTCAATGATGAGTGGGCGCTCGTCCAGGCCGGGCGTCACGACGCCGGGGCCTTCCTGACGATCGCGGCCGGTTTCGGGCGCGAAGTCTCGAGTGGAGTTCTCGGTCAGGTCGCCGACCGGCTTGCCTTCGTCCGCGAGTACTTGACCACGGACGCCGCCCGCGAACCGTTCCAGGCCTTCACTCGATCGCTGCTTCGGCCGCTCTATGACGGCCTCGGCTTCTCGCCGCTGGCTGGCGACACCGACGAGCGACGGGCGCTGCGCGGTGGCGCGATCATGGCGCTCGGCACGACGGGCGACGACCGGGACGTGGCCCAGCAGGCTCGGGCGGCACTCGACCGCGCGCTTGCCGGCGGCCCAGCGCTCGATCCGATTGTGGCCAGCGCCGTCGTGAGCGTCGCGGCCGAGCACGGCGACGAGAAGCTGCACGACGCACTGTCGGGAGCCGCCGCTCGCGCCTCGTCTCCTGAGGAGCGCTACCTTTACTTATATGCGGCGGGCGATTTTCGCGACCCCGCGTTGCTCGATCGGGGACTGCGCGCCGCGCTCTCGCCCGATATCCGCAGCCAGGACACCGTGCGCTATCTCTCGGAATTCTTTGCCAATCCGGTCGCACGCCCCCGCGCGTGGTCGTTTGTCAAAGCCAACTGGCCGCTCCTCGAGCCACAGGTAACTGTCTTTTTCGGCGACGTGCGTCTGGCGAGAGCGCTCGGATCCTTCTGCGACGCCGGCACGCGTGACGACATCAGGGCGTTCTTCGCGATGCACCGGCTGCCCTCTGCGGCGCGCACCCTCGACCAGGCGCTCGAACGCATCGATTCCTGCATCGCCCTGCGACAGAGACAGACGCAGGCGGTCAGCAGCTGGCTGGCGGCGCGCTGAGCCGCGCGCTCGAGCTTACCGCGCGTCGGCGTCCGGACACCGCCGGGTGTGCCTTCACGTAGGCCCGCCATCGGCGATCGGTTCCAACGCTGATACCAATCCGCGGTCCCCAGGCGATAGGACCGGGTTCGATCCCGCGATCCTCGACAAAGAGTCGGCGACCGGCCAGATCCGCCGCGTTCTCCGCCAGGGTTATCCCCATCGCCATCGTCACGTTTCCGGGACCGCGGCAGAGATCGTGCTGCGCCACGACGCGTCCGCCGACGGAAGCCCGGCGCCCTTTGACACGGCGCGCGCGGCGCCGCCGCATGACGTCGATGCCGTCCAGCGGATCGAGCGCCCGGATCAGGACTGCCGACGGCGAGCCCGACGCCTCGGTGACAATGTTCACGAGCGAGTGAATGCCGTAGTTCAGATAGACGTATGCGTACCCGGGACCGCCGTACAACGGCGCGTTCCGTGCCGTCGGGCCTGGCGCCGCATGACAGGCGGGATCGGATTCACCAATGTAGGCCTCGACCTCGACGATGATGCCGCTCGATCGGACGCCCTTGCGCTCGTGTACGAGCACCTTGCCAATCAGATCGCGGGCGACATCAAGAGTGGGGCGGTCGTAGAAACTACGAGGCAGCTTTCTATCGCCCTGTCGCATATGCATGCGACCGACCTTCGGCGAGGACCGGTCGTAGATACCGCCCGGTGTGGGAGGCGTCGATCTGCGCCACCTGCTCCGGCGTCCCGGTGGCCACGACGTAGCCTCCGTCCTCCCCGCCTTCCGGTCCCAGGTCGATGATGTAGTCCGCCGTCTTGATGACATCGAGATTGTGCTCGATCACGACGAGGGTGTGCCCAGCCTCCAGCAGCTTGCGGAACGCCGCCAGCAGCTTGGCGATATCGTCGAAATGCAGCCCCGTCGTCGGCTCGTCGAGGACATACAGCAGCCGCTCGCCGCCGTGCGATGAGAGATGCGCGGCGATCTTGACCCGCTGCGCCTCGCCGCCGGACAGCGTCGTCGCCGGCTGTCCGAGTCGAAGGTAGCCGAGGCCAATCTCGTCGAGGACGTGCAGCCGACGCAGCACCTTCGGCGAGCTGCTGAAGAATGTCAGCGCCTCGCGAACCGTCAGGTCGAGCACCTGATGAATCGACCGGCCGCGGTACCGCACCTCGAGCACCTGAGGCTTGAAGCGCTTGCCGTCGCACTGATCGCACGGCACGAAGACGTCCGCGAGAAACTGCATTTCCACGCGCACTTCACCCTCGCCCTGGCAGGCTTCGCACCGTCCGCCGGGCACGTTGAACGAGAAGTGGCTGGCCGTCAGTCCGCGCGAGCGCGCGTCCTTCGTGGAGGCAAACAGTTCGCGAATCGGATCGAATGCCTTGAGATACGTGACCGGATTGGACCGCGGCGTTCGGCCGATGGGCGCCTGGTCCACCAGCACGGCGTCCGTGATGAACTCGACGCCTTCGAGCTTCCGGAACGTGCCTACGCGCCGGTCCCAGCCACCTTTGGCTCGTTTGATGGCCGCGTACAGGACGTCGTGCACCAGCGTTGACTTACCGGATCCGCTGACGCCGGTGATCGCGGTCAGCGCGTTCAGCGGGAGCGTGATGTCGATGTCCTTGAGATTGTGCTCGCTCGCGCCGAACAGTCGGATCTTCTGGACCGTCCCGCGCCGCCGCGTCGCAGGCACCGGGATCGCCAGCTCCTGACGCAGGTACTTCGACGTCAGGGACCTCGTCTCCAGCATCAAGCCCTCAAGGGTGCCGGAATAGACGACCCGCCCACCCTGCTCACCGGCACCAAGACCCAGATCGACGATGTGATCGGCGACTCTGATCATGTCCGCGTCGTGCTCGACGACGATGACCGTGTTGCCCTGGTCGCGAAGCTGACGAAGAATCTCGATGAGGCGCAGGTTATCGCGCGAGTGCAGCCCGATCGAGGGCTCGTCGAGCACGTACAGCGTGCCCACCAGCGCTGAGCCGAGAGACGTCGCGAGATTGATACGCTGCGCCTCGCCCCCAGATAGCGTCGACGACAGCCGGTCGAGCGTCAGATAGTCGAGGCCGACGTCGCTCAGAAATGTCAGCCGCCGGCCGATCTCCTTCAGCACTCTCTCGGCGATGACCTGTTCCTTATCGTCAAGCTCCAATCCGCCGAAGAAGGCCTGCGCGGCACGGACGGTCAGCGACGATACCTGATCGATCGTGCGACCGGAGAGGCGGACATCGCGCGCCTCACGGCGCAGGCGCGCACCTCCACATTCGGGGCAGACGAGGTAGCCGCGGTACCGGCTGAGAAACACCCTGACGTGGACTTTGTACTTCTTCCGGTCGAGCGAGCGAAAGAAGCCTCGGATGCCTCGGTAGGCCGCCTCGTCGCCCTCGATCACAAAGCGGCGTTCGTCCTCAGTGAGGTCCGCCCATGGCACATCCAGCCGAACCGGGTGCTGGCGAGCCGCACGCTTCAGGGCCGCAAGCTCGGCGCGATAGTGCGGCTTGTTCCACGGCTCGATGGCACCATGCTGGATGGACAGCGTCGCATCTGGCACCACCAGGTTCATGTCGAGCTCGATGATGTTCCCGAATCCATGGCAGGTCGGGCAGGCGCCAAATGGGCTGTTGAATGAAAACAGATGCGGTTGTGGAGCCTCGTAGGTCAGACCGCAGGTGCGGCACTCGAAGCGCTCGCTGAACCGGTGGACGACTGCCGACTGCTGACTGCCGACCGCCGACTGAACCACCCAGGCCGCGCCGCCGCCTTCGAGGTACGCGGTTTCGATCGAATCAGTCAGGCGCTGCCGCAGATCCTCGCCATCGAGCTGCACTCGGTCCACGACGACCTGCAGCGTTGATCGGTCGCCCAGTGTCGCCGGATCGACGTCGTCAAACGCCAGCGCGTGTTCGTCAATCAGCACGCGACCGAACCCCTTCCGTCTGAGCGTTTGAATCGCAGCCGCGATCGCCGCCGCCCCAGGCCCGCTCGGGGATTCCACCTGAGCCGCGAGCCCTGAGCCGGCCTCCTGCTCCCGCGTCTCGTCCACCTCCCGTTCGGGACCAACCGTTTCGGCGACGACCACCACCGGCAGATCGAACCCCAGTACCAGACGTGAGCCTGGCGGCAACTCCCCGATCTGACGGGCGACAACTTCGGCCGTCTCGCGCACGACTTGTTTGCCGCAATTCCGGCAGAACGTGCGGCCGATCCGCGCGAACAGCAACCGCATGTAGTCGTGCAGCTCGGTGGTGGTACCGACCGTCGAACGTGGGTTGCGGATCGCGTTCTTCTGCCGAATCGCAATCGCCGGCGCGATGCCGTCGATGCGGTCCACATCGGGTTTCTCCATCCGCTCGAGAAACTGCCGCGCGTACGCCGACAGCGACTCGACATAGCGTCGCTGCCCCTCGGCGTAGATCGTGTCGAAGGCGAGCGACGACTTCCCCGAGCCGCTGACCCCGGTCACGATGACCAGCTTGCCGATCGGCAGCGACAGATCGATGTTCTTGAGATTGTGCGTCCGGGCGCCGCGGATGACGAGGTGGGCTGATTCTGCGGCGGTGATTGGGGAGTCAGCCATGCCTGCTTTTCTGCTACTGGCCTAAACCCCGTATCGTAGCACGGAGCAAATCCTCGTCCTCGCGCGTGGACGCTCAACGTCTGGCGGAGACTGCGCGGCCACGCCGCGATCGAATCTGCGGAAAGCTCGAAGTGGTACACTTTGCGCGAGTTCGGCCCTTCCGGACAGCGCCGCGCGCGTCCTGGCATTGTCATTGCTCCCGGCCAGCCCCGGCCGCGATCAACCGACTGCCGACTGCTGACTGGAGGTCCTGTGTCCCGACAGAAATACTTGACGCTGCTTCTGGCGCTCACCGGCAGCTTCGTCGCGGTGTTGGCACCGCCCGCCAACGCGCAGCTCGTGTACCCTCCCCCGTTCCCCTACAGAAATTTCGATCCGGATAGCGCTGTGCGCGTCGAGGTGACGCCGCGGGAGGCCGAGGTCTACGTCGACGGCTACTACGCGGGCATTGTCGACGACTTCGACGGCGTGTTCCAGCGGCTGCGCCTGCCGTCGGGCGGGCACGACATCACGGTGTACCTCGATGGATTTCGAGCCTTCACCCAGCGGGTGTATCTGACGCCTGATTCGACCTTGAAGATCAGGCACAAGATGGAGCCGCTGGCCGCTGGAGAGATCGCCGACGCGCGACCCGTGCCGGCCAACCCGCCGCAAGTTGCCGTCGACCCGGAGCGGGCCGGTCCACCGCGCCGGCCAGGCGGCCGCCGAGCGCCGTTCCCGCCAGTCGGGCCTTTCCCACCTGGTGGCCCTGCGCAGCCGAGACCGCTGCCACCCAACGAGCCGCGCCCGGACAATCTGCCGCCCGACCAGGCGATGACCGGGACGCTGGACATCAGCGTGCAGCCGGCCGACGCGGAGGTTCTGATAGATGGACAGCCGTCAGGCGGAAGCGCACAGTTTCTCGTTGATGTGTCCGAGGGCGAGCACACCATTCAGGTGCGAAAGCAGGGATACGTCGGGTACCTGACGAGCGTCCGGGTCCGCCGCGGCGAAACACAACCGATTAGCATCACGTTGCGTAAGCAGCCGTAGGCCGGGTTAGAATGACTTTCACGGCGCGACGCTGCGCGCCGATCCCGCCAAGCCGGTGTAGCTCAGTTGGTAGAGCGGCTGATTCGTAATCAGCAGGTCACCCGTTCAAGTCGGGTCGCCGGCTCCAAATCTCCTAGAGAATTCAGCGATTTTAGACTTCAAGGACGCTCGGCGTCCACCGTGGGCAGCATCTGGGCAGCACGCGAACGGAGAGAATCCGCCGCGGTGTTCGTCGCTGTCGATGAGCGAGGATTTGCTCGATGGATATCCATGTACAGCGGTCTCCTGAACCGTTGCGTTCCTTACAGCCCGCCTGTCTGAGTTCGGTCGCGACCGTGTCGCCCATCGAGGCGCAGCGACTCGGCGGCATTGACGGGGACAGGTGCTCAGAACTTGAACCTCGTCCCGATCCACATCCTCACTGGTGCGCCTGGCGCGTAGAACGTTGCCTGCCGAACCGGGAACTGTCCGTTGATCGCGGGGAGGGGCCGCGCGATGAAGGAGCCGGTGTCTGTGAAACCGAACGGTCCGAGCTGTCCCGCCGTGTAGTATTTGCGGTCGAACAAGTTCGTGACCTGCGCGACAAGCTGCATCCACGGCGTGAGCCGATACCCAGCCCCCAGATTCACGATCGCGTATCCGGGCACGGAACCGGACCCGATGTAGTACGTGCCATCCGGTTCGTGCACATTGTTCTCGTTGCCACGGGCAAACGAACCGGACACCGCCAGGAGATCAACGTCAAACGAGAGCTTCGATCCGACTGGGATATCGGCGTACGCCTTGAACATGTGACGCGGAATGAGCGGGATGTGATCTCCAGGCACGATTTCGATGGCCCCCTCGAGACCCGGCTCTCCGTCTTCCGCAGCATCGTTGGTGCTGTTGCTTTCGCCGTTGACCGTCTCTTCGCTCTCGTAGGTCGCGGATAGGAACGTGTACCCAGCTCCGATCGTGACGCGTCCGAGCTGGCTGTGCGCACCGAGCTCAAGACCTTTGCGACGAGTCTCGCCGAAGTTCTTGAAGAAACCGAAACCGGTCTGATCTGACAGGACGAACAGGATGTCGTCATGGTTGTCCGAACGAAACACACCCGCGCTCCAGTTGACTGCGCGATACGTGCCACGCGCGCCGGCATCCAGCGTTCGGGTCACGACCTGGTCGAGCGGGGGATCGCCCGCCATGGCGTTCGGCAGCTTGCAGGGCTCGTCGGGGTTGGCGCACCCCAGCTCGATCGACGTCGCGGCCCGGCTGCCCTCGCTGTAGCCGCCATAGAAATTGAGTGTGCGCGTGGGGCTGAATGTCACGCCTGCGGCCGGATTGAACCGGCTGAACGCGTGGTCGCCGTCGAGCGACGTCGGGCCGCCGCCTGGCTCGATCGCGTCCCGATTGCTGACCGTCGTGCGGTTGTAGCGTCCCGACAGCGTGACATTCCATTTCTGGTAGAGCGTCACCGTGTTCGTTGCATAGAGACTGAAGGTCTGGGTCAGGCCATCGAGGTCGACGCGCGTGTCGAAAGGCTCCCCATCGACGTCGCCACCGGTCTCGCCGTCTCCGAAAGCGTTGATGCCCGTGACACTGCGATCCGGATTGAGATACCCGAGCTCGGTTGACTGTACAAAGCCGGCGCGGCTGCGGTCGTACCCGCCGCCGGCCGTGAAGTGATTGTCGCCGCCACTGAACGAATGGCGCATCGTCAGCTGCCCGAAGCCACCGCCGTTGTGCTGTGAGGTCTCGCTTCGATTGATCAGGCCGTTGCACTTCTCGCCCGGCTCGTCCTGGAGGAGGCCATTCGCGATGCAGCGCCATGACGGAAATGGCGTGTTTGAGGCGTTTTCGCCGCTCGTCGGAAATCCTGTGTATCCCGCCGCCCTGAGAGCCGCCTGTTCAGCCGCGTTCGGCTGGTAGACCGCCTGGTCCAGCGAATCCTCGTTGATGTCGCCGTTGAAGGTGTCGGTGTGGATGTCGCGATAGTAGACGTTGCCGGACACCGATATCCGTGCGTTCAGACTGCGGCGTCCGGTGACGTTGAGCAACGTTGAGCGGTTCTCTGTCGTGTCGGGCTTCGTATGCACGCTCGGGTAGTCGCGCTCGAGGAAGCCGACCTCCTGAAGGCCGTTGCCGTTGAGGGCATTGTTCGCGTGTCCGACCGAGACAAAGAACTCGTTCGTTGACCGCTGCCAGCCGATTTTCCCGAAGACCTGGCGGACATCCGATGGTGAGTCATCACGCCAGCCATCTTCCTTGAACAGATTCCCCGCAACGTACCAATTCAGGCCGCTCGCCTTGCCCCCGCCGTGCTCGAACTCGATCGATCGGCGCACATCGCTTCCGTAAATCGCCTGGACGGACGTGCCCGACGCGGTGGCTCCGTTCTTCGTCTGAATCGCCAACGCCCCGCCCAACGTGTTGAGGCCGAACAGCGGGTTCGACCCCGGCATGACCGTGGTCGTCGAGATCGCGAGCCGCGGAATCAAATCCCAGCTGACGACGTCACCAAAGGGTTGGTTGAGGCGCACGCCGTCCATGTACACCGACAGACCTTGCGGCGTCCCCAGCAGTGGCGAGGCGGTGTATCCCCGGTAGTTGATGTCCGGCTGAAACGGGTTGTTCTGGATCTCGTTGGCAAACACGGCGTTGAACCGCCGCGTCAAGAAGGACGAGAGATCGAGGGCCTTACTGCGCTCGATTTCGTCAGACGTTGCCGTCTGCACGGGCGCTTGAACCTTTTCGATCGGCAGATCGACGCCGGGCAGCGGTGCCGCCTCGATCACGGTCACCGTGGTCGCAAACGTCGGTGGCTGCGGGGGCGGCGATTGGGTCGACCCCTGAGAAGTGCCAGTTCCCGTCTGCCCGTGGACTTCTGGGGCGAAAGCAAAAAGGACAGCAGACAGAAAAAGACCGACGCAACGTGAATGCACCACGAATCCTCCGAAGGGCTCAAGTCATCAGGGACGAGCGACGACGATCACTCCCCAAGGCCCTTGACCGACGCCGACCTTGGCGCTGATTTGTTTGGTCGCGAGATCGACAATCGAGACGTCATTCGACGGCCCGTTCGCCGTGTAGAGCGTCTTGCCGTCGGGGCTCAGAGCAATGCCCCAGGGGCGCGGACCCGTTTCGATTGACGATGTGACCGCGTTGGTTTTGGTGTCGATGATGAGCACCATCTTGCTCCGACCGGTGCTGACGTATAAGGAACGGCCGTCAGGCGCCGTGACCGTGCCCATTGGCCGCATCTCTGCTCCAAGCTTGATCGTGTTGACGACAGTCAGGCGTTCAGTGTCGATCACCGTCAGCGTCCCACCGGTTTCAGACGGTACGTAAGCACGTGATCCATCGGGCAAAAAGGCGACCGAGCGCGGGCGTGGGCCGACCTTCACCGGTTTCACGACCTTGTGCGCGGCGAAGTCGATGACAAACACCGCACCGTCCTCTTCGGACGTCACCCACACGCGATCACGAACCGGTTCGACCGAGACACCTTCCGGCTCACCACCGGTCTTGAAGGTCTCGACGACCTTGCCTGTGGCGACGTCGATGACGCTCGCCATCGCCGCATCTTCGTTCGCAACGAAGAGGAGCTTGCCATCGTGACTGACGGCGACCTGCTCAGGATCCGTCCCGCTGGTGAGCACCTTGATCAGCTTTTGCTGTCTCACATCGACCACGCCGATGCCGTCGGCCGTGCGGTCAGGAGGCGGCAACTTCGATTCATCGACACCAGGACCTGCGTTGGGCGATCCGCTCAGTGCCACATAGAGCGTGCTCCGATCCGGACTGACAGCGATCCCGCGAGGGCGCTTGCCAAGCGGCACGGTAGCGACCACCGCGCGGGTGTCGGCGTCGATGATGGAGAGATCGCCCGAGGATTCGTTCGTCACGTAGATGCCGACAGCCGGCGGCACGACCGGCTTCGAGGCCGGTGCTGGCGCCTCGGCGGGTGCCGGCTTCGGTGGCTCGGGGCTATTGCACGCGGTCAGCGCAGCGACCACCGCAACCGCCAGGACCTTAGATAGCCTCACTGTCCACACCTCCACTGACAAAGTCACGAATGCGGCCTCTATTCGTATATTCCCGGAAGGCTCCGTTTGTTCACGCTCAAAGATCGCGCGTCTTCGGGTAGACGCCGCGGCAGCCGCATGTAGAATCCTGGAGCGCGCGAAATGGCGAGTCAGAACCTTCACGACGTCATCGAGCTGACGTTCCCTGCGACCCTCGTTGCGGACGCACCTGCGGCCCCTGTGCCCGTCCAAGACAAGGTCCTCGCGTTATTCGACGAGTGTGGGCCGGGAATCCGGCGCTATGTCGGGTCGTTCAATCTTGGCGGAGCCGCCACAGAAGACATCGTCCAGGACGTGTTCCTAGCGCTGTTTCGCCATCTCTCGCTGGGCCGTCCCACGACGAATCTCCAGGGCTGGCTCTTTCAGGTGGCGCACAACCTCGCGCTCAAACAGCGGCACCGAACCGTGAAGAGAGGTCTGATCGAAGGGGCCTGGGATGCCGCCTTCGCGGATCACGTTCTGGATAATGGGCTGAATCCGGAAGAGCGCCTTGCGGAGCGGCAGCGACAGCGGCACCTCGTAGGCGTCCTGCGGCTGCTGCCCGAACGCGACCAACGATGCATCTCTCTGCGCGCTGAAGGTCTGTGCTATCGGGACATCGCGAAGACCCTGGGAGTGTCGCTGGGCTCGGTCGCGAAGTCGGTCGTGCGAGCGATCGGCCGCCTCTCGGCTGCGGACATGGAGTAAACGATGCGTCACCATCACCTGAGCGATCACGATCTCGTGTTGGCCCTCGACGGAGAACTTCCCGTCCGCCGTCAAGCTGCCGTAGACGCTCACCTGACTGAATGCACCTCGTGCAGGACCCGGCGGGCCCAGCTTGGTCAGGGCGCAGAACTGGCCACAGCTTTCTATCGGTCCACGCTGCTGAATGCTGAGGCCATTGCAGGGTCTCGTGAGACGCTGCGGTCGAGGCTCGCGGATATTGCACGTCAGCAGGACGTCACGTTTATTGAGCGCTTCGTGCCACCGTTCGCGCGACCCTCGCGGTGGGCAATCGTCGGCGTCGCAGCGCTTGCGGTCGTTCTGCTTCTCCGCGTGACGCAGCAGCCTGAGAGTCGGCGCTACCGTGGGACTGGAGCTGCGATTGAGAACGGAGCGTTGCCTGTCGCCTTGCTGACTCCGGGCGCAACGTGGAACGTTACGGTCGATGAGTTGTGCGCGCCGGCTGGTCACGAACAGCGGCAGGTGTCCGATTCCATCCGAGCCGAAGTGCTACGCGGATACGGGATGGAGCGCGTTCCGGCAGATGAATACGAGCTGGACTACTTGATCACGCCTGAACTCGGTGGTGCGCCGGCCCCCCAGAATCTGTGGCCACAGCGCTACGCATCACGCACGTGGAACGCGCACGTGAAGGATCAACTGGAGCGGCTGCTGCCGAAGTTGGTCTGCGACGGCGCGATCTCCCTGCAGACAGCCCAACAGGACATCGCGGTCGATTGGATTGCCGCCTACAGAAAGTACTTCCAAACGGACGTGCCGCTGCAAGTGCACGCGTATCTCGGTTCTGGTGCGAGGGCAGATTCCCGGGATGACGATCTCGTCTATCCGATCTGGCGCTCAGAACGTGCGGCCGCACTCAGACTCGTGTCGTTTTCTTCCGCCAAGTGAGCGACGATAGCCACCTTCATCCGCCGCTCTCTCGCTTCGCCAGGTCTACATTCAGTTCTCGTTCTGACGTCCAGGCGATTGGTGGAGCATCGAGAATTCGATTGGTACAATGGCCTTTTCGGGGATCGAGATGGGTCGGAAGGCCCCATCGTTGAGCCCCGATTTCGGTTGAAAGCGCGGGGCGTGTCGGCATTTGGCGGGAGGTCTCATGAACCATCTGGTCACCACCCTCCGCGGTCCGAGCAGCCTGGGTTCGGCACTGCTTGCCGTCTGTTTGACGCTTCTGGCAACTGCGGCTGTCGCTCAAATCAACACGGGCGAGATCGCAGGCGTGGTGCGAGACAGCTCGGGCGGTGTCTTGCCCGGCGCGTCCGTCACGGCCAGGCATGATGCAACCGGTATTCTGGTTGAACGCGTCACCGATGACGAGGGCCGTTTCTTCCTGCCGGCCCTGCGCATCGGACCGTGGACTGTCGAAGCCAGAGTTTCCGGCCTCTCGCCTCAAACACACAAGATCGTCCTCGAAGTCGGACGAACGCTCACTCTGGAGTTCTCGCTCAGCGTGCAGGGGCTCACAGAGCAGGTCGAGGTTCTGCGAACCGTCCCTCTCCTGCAGGTCACGACGGCCGAAATTAGCGACGTTATCGAAAACCGTCAAGTCCTCCAGCTACCGTTGAACGGTCGCAACTTCCTCGCGCTGGCACAACTCAGCGACGCTGTCGTTATTCCGCCAGGCGGCACGCGCGGCGAAGCGTTGCAGCAGGCCGGCCCTTTGCCAAATGTCGGTGGACAGCGATCGGGCCACAACATCTACTTGTTGGATGGCACAAAGGTCACCGACGAGTTGTTCAACAACCTCGTGATCACTCCGTCGATCGATTCGATCGAGGAATTCAAGATTCAGAAGTCGATGTACGCGGCAGAGTTTGGGGGCAAGGCGTCCGCGCTGATCAACGTCGTCACTCGTGCCGGCACGAATACGTTTCGTGGAAGCGCCTTCGAATTCCATCGCGATGACGGCTTCGATTCGCCGAACCACTTCAGACCGGTCGGCGCCGCCGTGCCTCCTCTCCGCCAAGACCAATTCGGCGCCACTCTCGGAGGTCCACTTCGCCGCAATCGATCGTTCTTCTTTGGTAGCTACGAAGGAGTGCGGATGAAGCGGTCGCTCACCCGAACGTTTTCTGTGCCGTCCGCAGCCGTCCGAGCCGGCAACTTCGCGGGACTCGGAACGATCTGTGATCCGCTGACGATTTCGACAACCGGCAGCTGCGCTCCCTTCACGAACAACCAGATTCCAGCGGGACGCATCGATTCGATCGCTGCGGCGCTGCTTCAGCACGTCCCAGCTGCAACCTCCACCAGCAGCACGCAGAATCTCACGGCGGTCGAGGAACAGGACCGCAACCTCGATCAGTTCAGCGTCCGCGTCGACCACGAGCTCACCGACTCCGGCCGACTGTCGGCGCGTTTCAGCACCTTCGATGCCGATGAAACGCAACCGTTCGGTACCAGCGCCCTTCAAGAGAGCCTGGTGCCAGGATTCGGCCGGTCGCTCACGACGCGCACGCGCAACCTGGTCGCGAGCCACACGCAGCTGTTCGGCTCGTCGTTTGTGAACGAGGTGCGTTTCGGTTGGATGACTGTCGGCGGCGGACAAATCAGCCAGAATCGCGGCAACACGTTTGCCTCGGATGTCGGTTTGCTCGGCGTCACCACCGATCCGCGCGATACGGGATTTCCCCAAGTGTCGACGGGTGGCCTCTACAGCACGTTCGGCGATCCAACCATTTTCACTACGCGCGACAACCAGCACTTCGAACTGTTCGACAATGTGACGCTGGATCGAGGCAGACACCGACTGAAGTTCGGGGCTTACTACTTCCACCTCCAGCTCAGACCAGAACAACCCGACAATGCGCGCGGAGCGTTCACGTTTAGTGGTCAGTTCACTGGCAGCGCCTTCGCTGACTTTCTCCTCGGATATCCCACGGCCGCAGTGTCGGGAATCGGACGCGGCGACGAGAACGGCCGCACCAACTGGCTCCATCTGTACGCGCAGGACGACTGGCAGCCGAGGAGCAACCTGACCTTAAACCTCGGCTTGCGCTACGAGTTCAACCAGCACATGTACGCCATTGATAATCGGCTGTCGTCCATCGATCTCGAGGGTCGGCGATTTGTGATTGCCAGCGACGACAATGGCGCCATCAATCCGAACGCCGGCGCGCTGCTCGGGCAACTCCCTCTTCCGCACGTCACTTCGAAGGCCGCCGGGTGGGGGCGCGGCCTGCTGGACCCGAGCGCAGTACGACTGGCGCCGCGTCTCGGTTTCGCGCTGGCACTGAACGATTCGCGGGTGGTAGTCCGCGGGGGATATGGAATTTTCCTGAATCAGTGGGCCTACAGCGTGCAGACCGCGTTCGCGCGGAACCTGCCGTTCTTCTTTACGAAACAAATCGATGTGCCTTCCGACGCGAGGGTCCCGACCATGAGGACCCGCGACATCCTGACCAGCACGGCGACTGGGACTGTCGGCGGAAGCATCATGGACTACGACTACAGCGTGGAGTACAGCCAGTCATGGAGTGGTGGTCTGCAGTACGCGCTTCGGCCGTCGACGATGGCGGAGATCTCGTACCTGGGGACGTGGACTCTTGGCGCCGACAATGGCACCATCCGCAACGTGCCGGAGCCGGGTCCAGGCGCGATTCAGCCCCGACGCCCGATTCCCGAGCTGAGCCGCATTAACGCCATTCGGTTCGATGGCAAGTCGATCTATCACGGTCTGACGCTGAGACTGGAGCGGCGTCTTGCCAGCAACTTCGCCTACAACGTGAGCTACACCCTGGCGCACTCGAAGGACGATGCCTCGAGTCCTGGCGCTACCGAGTCTGAGGCGAACGTACCGCAGAATGTGCGGAACATTTTTGACGAGACGGGTGAATGGGCGCTTTCCAGCTTCGATCACCGGCACCAGTTCATCGCGAGCGGGGTGTATCAGCTGCCCTTCTTCGTGAACAGCCGCGGCGTCACTGGAGCGCTGCTCGCCGGCTGGCGCGCAAACGCGATCTTCATCGCGCAGGCGGGTGCCCCGTTTACCGTGAATCTCAGCGTCGATCGCGCAAACATTGGGGCCGGTCCGGCCCAACGCCCGGATCAGCTGCAAAACCCGAATCTGTCTGGCGGCGATCGAACGCCCACGCGTTGGTTCGATACGTCCGCCTTTGCGCTTCCGGCCCAGTACACGTTTGGCAGCGCGCCACGCAACAGCGTGATCGGCCCGGGATTTGCGAATATGGATTTCGCGCTCGCCAAGACGTGGGGTCTGGGCGCCTCACAGCTCGAGTTCAGATGGGAGATCTTCAATCTGTTCAATCGTGCGAACTTCGATCTGCCGAACCGCATTTTCGGAAATCCCAATTTCGGGAGGATCTTCAGCGCGAAGAATCCTCGGGAAATGCAGTTCGGGTTGCGGCTGGCTTTCTAGAGGTGTCGCCAACGTGGTATTTCTCGGCAGTTTCGAGACCACCTTACACAGTTCTTACACAATTCCGAGCTTCATTTGACCGCGTACGGAGCGATGTTCTTCCCGTACGCGTCGACTCGACTTCAGAATTTCACGCTGTATACGACTCTGAAGCTGCGACCCATTTCCGGTGCAAGATCCTTCAGGAAATTGAGGTGGTTCCGGTAGAGCGTGTCCGTCGCATTGTCCAGACGCGCGGTGATCGTGCTGGTCGACTTCCCGCCCATCGCGAACGAATATGACGCAAACAGCTTGAGCAGGTTGTAGCCGTCGGTCGCGGTCTCCCCCACCGGTCCGTCCGGCGTGTTGATGAAATTGATCCGATCTTGCTTCGCCGTGAAGACGCCTTCGCCGCCCGCCTGGAAGGCGTTCTTCTGATAGCGCAATCCCACGCGGCCGCGGAGCGGCGGCATGCGCGGCAGCGGTTGGTCGGTGCTCGTCAGATCGCCTCGCACGTAGTCCAATCCTCCCTCGACCCACACGACGGGCCCCAGGCGAACGTCGAGGTGCGACTCGATCCCCTGCAGGGTCGCGTCACCCTGCGCGAACTCGTTGACCGGCAAATCGTCTTCGACTTCGCCTGTGAGCCGGCGGAAGATGAAGTTGTCGATCCGGTTGTAGAAGTACGTCACCTCGCCGGCCGCTGCAGCGCCGCGCCACCGCAGGGAGGCGTCGAATCCGGTCGCGTGCTCCGAATCCAGCGTCGGATCGCCGATCTCGAAGGCAAAGTTCCCGCCGTGCGGCCCGTTGTTGTAGAGCTCCTCGAGCGCCGGATTGCGCGCCGCCCGCGCGACGCTGAACGCAACCGTCGTCGAGTCAGTCGGCAGCAGGAGCAAACCGACCGACCCTGAGAATTCGGTGAACGATCGCTCCGGGGATTCTGTCGGATCCGCATCCGGCCTGTATTTCGTATGATCGACGCGCGCGCCGAACTGGAACTGCGCGTGCGGCGTGGCTGCGATCTCTTCGTAGAGATATCCGGCGAAGGTCTTCTGGTCGACCGGCGGCGAGAGCGTCTCTGCGCCGGATGCCTCGAAGCTGCGGGTCAGCACCGTCGCGCCGATCGATCCCTTCATCGCACCGAGGGTTTTGTGGTGGCCGAGCAGCTCGAGCTCGGTCGTATCGTTCTTGAAGGCCGTGGCGACCACTTCGCCGTCGAGCTCGTCGTGCCGGTAGCGACGGTAGCCAAACGAGCCGCGGAAGGAATCGAACGCGCCGCCCATGTTCCGCTTCTCGCCGCGCAGCGTGAAGATCTGCCGCCGGGGATTCAGGTTCGTCTCGCCTTCCTCGACGAGCGGGATGCCGTAGTGTGTCTTGTCGTACGCAAAGCTGCCGCCGAAGTACCCGTTCTCCGCGGTATACGCCAGGCCCCCTTCGAAGAAGCCGGCACGATTGAACGAGTTCGGAACGTCGCCGTCGGGCGTCTTGTAGTCGCCGGCACGCCGCCCGCTGCCGCTCAGATGCAGCGCCACGTTGCCGTTGCCGATGGTGACGTCGCCGGCTCCGCCCGCCTGACCGGCATTCGAGCCTGCATCAAACGTGAAGCCGCCGGTCGCGCGCGTCACCGGCGCTTTCGGGATGTCGTTCGTGACGACATTGACGAGACCGCCGATGGCGTTGGCGCCGTAGAGCAGCGTCGCGGGGCCGCGCACGACTTCGACGCTGGACGCAGAAGCGGGATTGACGTTGACGCCGTGATCACCCGACTGGCTCGAAAGGTCGCCCATGCGGAGGCCGTCCTCGACGATCAGCACGCGATCTCCGTCGAGGCCTCGGACGACCGGACGCGCGGGTCCCGGGCCGAAGCTGCGGAGCGCGATGCCTGGCTGGTTCTCCAGCGTCGCGCCGAGAGTCGGCTGCATTTCCCTGGTCAGTTCCTGCCCGCCAAGCACGTCGGTCGCCTGGAAGGTCTCGAACGAGCTCTTGCCTTCGGGACTTACCGACGTCACTTCGCTGAAATGCAGCTCCGGGTTTATGCGAATATCGGAGGTTTGAGAACCCGCGTTAATGGTGAGTTCGGAGCGCAGTGGTAAGTAGCCGTCGGCTCGGGCGATCAGGTGGTAACTGCCGGCCGAAACGTTGGTGAATGAAAACTTGCCGTCTGGCCCGGTCCGCACCTGGCGCGAACCTCCTTGGCCCTCCAAGACGATCAGCGCGTTGGGCACGACGTCTCCAGACAGACTGTTCGTCAGCGTGCCAGAGACGGCTCCCGTTTGTTGTGCGCGCAGTGGCGACGTCAACCCCCCCAACAGAATAAGCAGTATCAACAAAGATGCTTTCGGCCGCATGTACACTCCTGCGAAGGCTCAGTCAGAGCCGTATCGCAGAACCGTACTAGCGGTCACGGTGCGATGACGACGAGAACTCAACGGATGGCCAGTTTGTCCCGCTGAACGTGGGTCCAGGACCAACGGATGGACCCGCCTATAGGTGCTCATGACGTCGAAAGATCGTCTTTTGCTGAAGGTTTCGGCTGCCGTTGTCTCGGCCGCCGTTGTTGCTGACGTGAGCGGAGCGCATACTCCATTCATTGCCCACGGAATGCTGCTCGTCGATTCAAACCGACTGGTCACGGGCTTTTTCTTTCCGGAAGGTGTCGGTTCAACGTACCGTGGCGCATCCAGGATGGCGGCATTAGGTAGATGAGCGAAATGCTGAACCTCGTCGGATTGAGCACGGGCGTTGTGCTGTACGCCATGCTGCTCGCGATGGTTGTTCGCGCGCGCCGAGCGACAACGGCGGCGCCCTACGATCAGCTGCTCCTGGCGACCGCGATCCTTGGACTCCTCTGGAATGTGTGCGCATTGGCGACCTACGAATTGCCGAAGCTGGGCGTTGACGCGGCCGCGCCGTGGCTTCCGGTGGCCGGATTCGCTGCGCTCGGGTTCCTACCATCGGTTGTTGTCCATTCGGTGTTGCGCGGTGAGCGGCAACGACTCAATCGGGTGTCACAGGTCGTCGCCGGTGCCGCGTATGCCGTCAGCGCGACTGCGGCGCTGCTGCATTTCTACAATGGTTGGTCCGGGCTGCCGGTACCTTCGGTGCTTGGCATGCGTGTCCTGACGTACACGTTCGTGGCGTCTGTAGTGCCACTTGCGGCACTGACCCGTGGACAGCCAGGCGGTCGGCGCGCGTTGTGGATCGCGGCGCTGGCGGCGTTCACGGTGTCCGCGCTTCACCTCAGCCAAATGCATCGCGGCGACGCGTCGTGGCCTGTCGAATTACTTGGGCACCACGCGTCCATCCCTCTGGCCCTCGCCATCCTGTATCAGGACTATCCGTTCGCTCTGGCGGATCTTTTTCTGAAGCGAGCGCTCACGCTGCTCATCCTCATCGCCGCCGCGTTCGTTGGAATTGCCACGTTCAGTCTGCACGCGGCGTCGTCACATTCGCTCGTTCAGCTCGATCCTGGCGAACTCGGCATCCTCGTCAGCTTGTGGGTCGCCACAGCACTGGCCGCGCCGGCGATTCGGCGGGCCTCATCATGGTTCGTCGATACTGTCGTCCTTCGAAGGCCGGACTTCGGGCAGCTTCGCGCGGCCATCGCTCGTCACGCGCAGGAGCGGGACTCAATACCCGACCTGCTCGGCGACGCGTGCGATTTGCTGGCGCCTGCCATGAGCGCCCGATCGGTCACGTGGCGGGAACTCTCGACTCCGGCAGACGAGCCGATTGGTGCGCGAGCCGTCCTCGCAGGTGACGAAGCCCGGCATGTCCTTCTCCCGTTGAACGATCAGGATCCGCGATCGCTACCGCCTACCGCCGTCGTGCTCATTCAGGTCGCAGAACCCCCGAGATATGCGCTCGTCATCGCGGATCTCACAAGCGGACGGCGATTCCTGTCCGACGACATTGCGGCACTCGAATTTATCGGAGTGCTGCTCGGGCGGCGAATCGACGCGATCCGAATGACGCATGAACGTTATGACAGAGAGTTGCGTGAGCAGCACGTCGCCAAGCTCGCCACGGAGGCTGAGCTCCGTGCCTTGCGCGCCCAACTGAATCCCCATTTCCTGTTCAACGCGTTGACCACGATCGCGCAGCTCGTCCAGGAGGCGCCCACGCGAGCGTTAGAGACCATCATGCGTCTCACAGTTCTGCTGCGTGGCGTGTTGCGCTCTGAGGGAGAATTCACGACGCTGAGTCGCGAACTCGAGATGATCGAGTCCTACCTGGAAATCGAGCACGCTCGCTTCGAACAAAGGCTACGGGTAAAGGTGGCCGTTCCTTCAGAACTGGGTCATATTCGAATTCCACCGCTCTTGCTGCAGCCGATTGTTGAGAATGCTGTCAAACACGGTGTGGCGCCACGGGCCGAGGGTGGCGAAGTCGTCGTTGTGGCGCGGCTCGAGCCGGCACGAGCCGGTCTGAGCCAGTTGGTGCTAACCGTGAGCGATTCCGGCAGCGGGGCGACGCCTTTGGAAATGGCGCACGGGCGGGCGCTTGGCGTCGGTCTCCAGAATGTCGAGCGACGGCTCACGCATCAGTATGGAGCTGCCGCCTCGTTGACCGTCGATTCCATTCCGGACCGAGGGACCACGGTCACAATCAGGCTGCCGGTCCCTGTCGGTAGCTTGAAAGAACCTGTGTCGGGAGGCAGGTGACGACTCCCCTACGCGTGATCATCGCCGATGACGAACGACCTGCGCGGGCCTTCCTCGCCTCGCTGCTGCGCTCATTCGACGACGTGACGATCGTTGGCGAAGCCAAATCGGGAAAGGAAGCCGTTGCGCTGATCGAGCGCGAACGTCCGGATCTCGCACTCCTGGATCTCCAGATGCCCGAGCTTGATGGGATCGGTGTCGTTCGCATGCTCAAAAAAGGCCACGTGCCCTTGATTGCCTTCGTCACCGCGTACGACGAGTATGCGATAAAGGCATTCGACATGAATGCGGTGGATTATCTGCTCAAGCCCGTGGAAAAGAAGCGGCTGCGAGAAACCATGAATCGAGCGCATGAACGCGTCGAGCACGCTGAGATCGTGGCGGAGCAAGCGCACCATGTGGAAACGGCGATCGCGGCCTACGAGTCAGCGGTCAAGCCTCCGTTCGTCGAGCGCATTCCTGTGCGCCGCAAGGATGAAGTGTTGATCGTTCCAGTGCATCAGATCGCGTCGATTGTCGCCGAAGGCGAATTGCTCCACCTGACGACCGCCACGGGCGACCGGCACACGATCAATCACCGCCTTAAGGACCTCGAGGCGCGTCTCGATCCCGCGAAATTCATTCGGCTCGGTCGCGGGACGATGGCCAACGTGGATTTGATTACCAAGGTCGGCATGATGCCCGGTGGTGGGCATGTCGCCGTGCTCACGACTGGGCAAAAACTTACCGTCAGTCGCATACAATCTCGCGCGATCCGCGAGCGACTCTTGAAGCTCTGAACCAGTCAACCGCGCTCCCCGGTCGCCAACATCTGTTTTTCGACCGCTCGTTGAAAACCAAATGAACTGGTCTGTGGACTTGGCTATGGTCGCCCGAACAAGACGCCAAGCATGGGTCGTGCCTCTGTATCTGGTCCACAGTCGGTCCGCGCGGGAGCGCATAAGGTCTATCGCGGCTCAAGGTCGCGCATCCGAAGGATCAAACTACGCGAGAACACGCCGTCGGGCCTAGTGCTGCTCGGGATCGTGTTGCTGATCGTGGTTATCGGTATGGTCGTCTGGGCGCTTCAGCACCCGGGCGTGCATCATCACTAACCGTTTCGCTCGCGCCGGCAAGGTGCGCGTGCGGCTTTATCGATAGAGACGATCTTCCTCTATTGAGCAGATAACGTGCAGTTGGACGTGCTGGTGCGAACGTCTCTTGTAGCTCAGGCTCAGCACTGCATCCAGCGATGCTAGGCGCGACACAGACGGCCAAGGAGACGGAGGACCGCCACCGACATCGATGCCCTCGATGCCGGACGGAGGTCCCATGCTCCAAGGTCTACTTTACCGGATGACGCTCGACACGCAGGACAGTGTCCTCAGTCGTGTTTCTCGTCCAGGCAACAATCGCCGCATCGGCCATGGAGGCAACGGCGGGATATGTCCCCGCTTCTTCGCTGACCGATTGGCGCACAAAGCGAACGGAGTTGTTGGCGTCGATGGTTCCTGTCGCAACAACGATTCGCCGCGCGCCTTTCAGCTGCTCGTCCCACGCGATCGTGATCGTCCCACCAGGCCCGACAGCAATCTGAGGATGCCGCGCCACACCTTCGGTGGGGATCTGCTGGCGCTTGGTGAAGCGTTGGCCATCCTTCGACGATGCGTAGAACAACGCCAGGGTCTCTTCGGCACCTGCCGAGCCTCGAACCAACGTGGGCCACACGACGTGGATCGCACTCGTCTGATCGATCGCGACTGCGGGTCCGTTTTCTGGACACCCGTCGAGCACCCAGTTGTCTTCGCTGACGCGCACCGGTGATGCAAACGTTCGTCCGCCGTCAGAGGATTTCGCGAGCGCGATGTCGCGAGTGTTCCCTGTGTATACGTGCCGCCAGGCCGCCACGACAGTGCCGTTTGCGCCCGTCGCAACCGAGGTCTTGCAGCAGTAACAGACGCCTGGAGCAATCGCGCGGGTACTAGCGGGCTCGTTCAGCCTGGCGAAGAAGATCTGCGAGAGCTGCGCACGTGCAACCCCATCTGCCGCTGGTCGTTGGTTCGTCGCCCCGTGCTGATGCGCGCCCGTTGTTGCGCCAGTCGTCCGCGCCGGCACCTCGCGATGGTCCAACCACACAGCGACGACATCGCCATTTGGCGTGACCGCCGCAGACTCCCAGCCACGATTTCCGCTCGCATCACTCCCGGGAACCGATTCTGCCTGCCCGAATGACTTCCCGCCGTCATTAGAGCGTGCGGATACGAGGCGAGTTCCTGACGCAGACTTCGCCGTCCACAGCACCACGATTGCAGGATTGGTGGACCCGCGAGAGCTCAGCACGATCCGCGGCGGTTGCTCGCCGGAGACACTGGCGTCGCCAGGCACTTGGTTCACGCGTACAGGCGCCCCGAAAGCGCGCCCGCCGTCGCGGCTTGTCGCCACGTAGACGTCCGTGACGCCGTCTTTCGTGCGAGCCGCCCACACAACACCCACGAGTGAGCCGCTCGAGGCAATCGAGGCGTTCGCGTTCGCGCGGCCAGTGACGCCGATCTCAATGGCGACCCCGCTGCGTGTATCGACCGAACCTCCCGCAACGATCCACGCCAGCAGAACAACGCCGGCTACTCTGATCAACGTGAGATGCGTCTTCACAAAGCTCTCCTCGTTCGTTTCAGAACGTGACTCGCACGCCGAACTGTAGCGTGCGCGGATCACCAACGGCCGTCACGGTATTGAACGCAGTCAATGGGCTCGACGGATACGAGCCGGTGCCAAACGCGGTGTTCCGCGTGACCGGATTGACTCGATTGGTCAGGTTGAATGCCTCAATCATGCCTTCGAGACGTCGACCGCCGCCCAACTGAAACGAGCGACTCACGCGTAGGCTCATCGTGAAGAAGTCGCTGCCGGTCCCGGCGTTGCGCGGGATGAAGTCGACTGCGCGGACATCGAAGTTCGCCGTGGAGACCGAGCCGTCCGCGAACGGCCGGCCGGCGGTGCCCTGCAGGCTGTTCACGCCAGAGACGATGTTGAACGGCAGCGCCGAGTAGTACTGCAGCATGCTGCTGGCTTGAAAACCGTGGCTGAGGCGCTCCCACATCGTGGTGGCCGGCGTCGTCGGCGAGTTCACCGATCCGCTGATGACGAGGCGGTGCCGCTGGTCGTTGTCGGACCGGCCCCAGTCCTTCATGATGTTGGTCGGATCGGTCGGTGCGCTGAAGAACGCCTCGCCGAGGTTGTTCATCGACTTCGACAGCGTATAGGTGACGCGCACGGACGACCAGGTTCTGGCCCGCTGCAGGAACGTCACGTGCAACCCGTGGTAGTTCGACTCGCCCACGCCGCGGTAGTCGTTGTTGTTCGCGTACGTCGAGACGGGGCGGCAGCCATTGTTGGTGCCAGCCGCGACGCAGGTCGGGACGTTCTGATTGATCGACATCAGCAGCTTCTCGCCACGCAAGTACTGATAGCCGACGTTGAGGACCCGGCTCCCACCGAGCGCACGCTCGATCTCGACGTTGGCCTGCTTCGAGTAAGCGTTCTGCAGGTTCCTGTCCATCGTCTGGATCGAGACGAGCGCCGTCGATGGCAGGCGGTCAGGGAGCATGTTCGGAAACACCGGTGCGCCGGCCTGGGACGGAAGAATGCCGGACACCTGCGGCTGACGCAGTTGAGTGAGATCCGTGGTGTTTCCCGCCGAGAACAGGGCGTTGGCGGTGGCGCGCAGCGGCACGCGATCGAAGAACACGCCGACGCCGCCACGAACGACAAAGTCCTGCGAGGCCGTCGGCGTCCAGGCAAACCCGAACCGCGGCGACACGTTGTTGGTGTCGGTGTTGATCGACTCGAGGAACTGCAGGTCGTACCGCAGGCCCGCATTCAGTGTGAGCCGCGAGCCGGCTCGCCATTCGTCCTGGGCGTAGATGCCAACGTTCGGGTTCTTCTGGGTCACGACTGGGTTCCCGAACGTCTGCGCGTAGCCGTTGTAGTTGCCGGTCAGAAAGTTCGCCAGCGACGAGAACGTGTAGGCGCCGCGGAACGACCGCAGGAAGGTAATGGTGTCGTCGTTGTAGAGGAAATCGACGCCCGCGCGCAAGGCATGCGCGCCGGCACGGTGCGACAGGTTGTTGACGGCCTGGAACAGCGTGTTCTGCCGACGGGTCGGGCTGCTCCCGAACGTGCCGAACGTCGCAACGCCAGTGATGGTGACCTGCGGTCCGACGAGGTCGGTGGAGTAGGCCTCCAGATCGCCCAGCGAAACCTGGACGCGCGTTTCGTTGACGGTGTTCGATGACAGCGTCAACACGTTGCTGACGGCGATCGACTGATCCAGGTTATCCAGGCCGGTCGAGCCCGAGGGCGCGTTCAGGATACCGACGCCACGGGCGTTACTCGAGCTCACGTCATAGAACGCGTAGCGCACGCTGAGCTGATCGGCGCCGCTGAACTGATGGTCGACCTTGCCGAGCAGGTTCAAGCTGTGCACGGGATTGGGATAGATGCCGGTGGCGACCGACTGCCCCTGGTACCCGACCTGTGTCAGCCTGGTATTGATCGCCGAGACGTTCTCGGGCGTGATGCTGACGACGCCAGTCTGATCGAGCAGTTTCCGTTCGACGTTGGTGAAGTAGAACGTCCGATTGCGAACGAGCGGTCCGCCGAGGCTGCCGCCGAACTGCTCCTGGTCCATTGGCAGGGTCGTGCCGGTGAGCGCGTTCTTGCCATTGAAGGCATCGTTGCGGAAGAAGCTGTAGACGGTGCCGCGCGGAGTGTTGGTGCCGCTTCTCGTCACGACGTTGACGTAGCCGCCGAGCGCGCGGCCGAGCTCCGCCTGTCCGCCGCCGGTGACAACCTGGAACTGCTCAATGGCGTCCACGCCGAACGGGATGCCGCTCAGTCCAGCGGCATCATCGTTGGCCGACAACCCGTCGACGATGAAACTGTTGGAGAGGTTGCGCTGACTGGCGATCGAGATGCCCTGTCCCGGCACGCCGGAGGTTTCGGCGAAGAGTTGCGTGCTGTTCGTGTTGGTGGGCGATACACCAGGGATGAGGAGCGCCAGGTCGAGAAAGTTGCGGCCGTTCATCGGCAGGTTCTGGACCTCCGCCTGAGGAACCGTGCCCGCGATCTGGCTGCGCGCCGTCTCGAGCACCTGGCTGTCAGCGACGACCGTCACGGCGGTGTCAATGCCTGCGACTTCCAGGGTGATCGGAATATCGAACCCCGAGCCGGCGCTCAAGACCAACGTGCGTGCGTTGTCTCTAAATCCCTGGAGCTTCGCCCTCAGCTCGTACGGGCCAATCTTCAGGTAGGGAAAGCGGAACCGTCCATCGGCCTCGGTGATGGCCTGGACCGTTACGTTCGTGTCGGTCTGGCGCGCGCTGACCGTCGCGCCAGGAACCGCCGCGCCTTGCGGGTCGAGCACGCGCCCGCTGATCGTGGCCTGATTGATAGTTTCCTGCGCATCCGCGATCGTGCCGGATGCCATCGCGCAGCACGCGACGGCGATCAGGCCCATGCAAATCTTTCTCACGTTCGTCCTCCCATTAAACTCGCCCAAGTGACACGCAGACGCGACGAGAGACGTCGCGCTCCAGCAATGACAGGCACCCGCACATGCGCGGGATGGCCGGGCGTCAGCGAGCGATGGACGTTGCCCTCAGGCACGCCGAATCGCTGCCAAGAATGCGAAGTGTCGCCGCTACACGCGACGGGTCGTCCAACGCGCAGCAGTACGGCCGCACGTGGTCACTCCGCAAGACGTGTGGGACTAGACGCGAGGAGGAGGCGGATCTGGCGGAACGGGACGTTCGCCTCGGACGTCAACGTCGGTTGGGCTGACGTTCATCGAGGGAACTGGAGGAACGAGGGACGGAGTTGATTCGGGTATCAGACCAGCGCCGCCGACGATCGTCGTGAGCACGCCCGTACCGGTCTCATTTGATGCCTGCATCGAGCAGTGGCTGTTTGGGTCGCCCGCCGGTTTGTGGCGGTGCATCGGACACATGGCATCCGCACCATGTCCGCAGGTGCACTCGGCCGCGTGCGAGTCCGCGGCGCTGACCCACAAGGCGACTGGCACGAGCGCAACCGTCCCGATTTGGCAGGAAAGCCAAATGGCGGCCAGCGGGGCGAGCGCGCGACGCAGACGCGTCATCAGAAGCACACGTTAGCGCTCGGAAGCTCAGCGTGTCAAACGCGGGGGCCGGACGCGGGGGCCGGACGGTCCGACGAATCTAGCGCGATAAGGGGCGCTTCGCGAGCTTTCGCTGCAGCGACCGTCGATGAATGCCCAAGACACGAGCGGCTTGAGAAACGTTCCCGCCGCTGTCCGTCAGAATCCGTTGAATGTGCTCCCACTCAACGCGAGCAAGCGATGGAGCCTGCGCCTCTTCTGACGGCTGCGTACCTTCGAATGCTGCGACGATCTGATCGGCGTCCGTAGGCTTCGTCAGATAGCTTGCTGCGCCGAGCTTGATGCTCTCGACGGCGGTGGCAATGCTGCCGTAGCCCGTCAGGACCACGACGACGGTGGACGAATCCAGTGCCTTGAGGTCGCGCACGACAATCAGACCGGATTCGCCGGGAAGTCGCAGATCGACGAGCGCGAGTTCAGGGCTCTCGCCGCGTGCGGCGTCCATGGCTGCGGGGTGATCACCGACGCCGGTCGCCTCGTACCCGCGGTCGCGCATCGCACGTACCAACCGTTCGCGAAACGGGGCATCGTCGTCGACGATTAATAGTGAGCGTGCATCTGTCATGTCAGTAACGGAACGTCCCGCGCTAGTGCCGGCACCTCCAGAATCGCGGTCGTTCCGTCGGTACCTTCAAACTCAAGGCTACCACCCGACCGTTCCGCGAAGGTGCGAACGAGAAACAGTCCGAGGCCGAGGCCTCGGCCCGGTTTCTTCGTCGTATAAAAGGGCTCGCCCGCTCGACGTCGTGCGTCCGGCGACATCCCGGCGCCTCGGTCCTGCACTTCAATCCGTATCATCGCGCCACGAACGCCGAGTCGAAGAACGACCTGATCGGCATCCCCGCTTGCATCAAATGCGTTCTTGAGAAGCGAGGAGATCGCCTGCACCATCTCGGCGCCCGTGGCGGCCGGGTTGGGGGTCCCCGGATCGATCTCCACAACGAGCCGCTGACGCCTGGCCTCGGTCAATCGTTCCTGCACCAGACGCGAAATGGAGGATGGCGCCATCGGTTCGAGTGTAGTGGGCACGCCGGCACCGGCGCGTCCACTCATGCCGTCAAGAATGGACTCGCAGCGATCCAGCTCTGATCGGATCAAGTTCGCATCATCTTTGAGAGCCGTTCCAACGGCTGGCGGTTCGGTCACACGGGCGGCATTCCGCTCAAGCTCGCGGGCGGCCACCGCGATGGTCGCGAGCGGCGTCGACAGCTCGTGGGCTGCTCCCGCCGCGAGGGTCGTCAATGACGCCAGCCGCTCACTCCGGACCGCTCGCTCGCGTGCCTCGTTGAGTTGTGCCTGTCGCTGTCCGAGGACCATCCGCGCACGGGCCACGTAGTGCGCGACGAGCTCCGCAATCCCCGCGCCCGAGAACCACATCGTGAACAGGTGCGTCGGAAAGTCGTTCAATCGATGGTGTTCAATCAAGCCAGCCCGTAAATGGTCGACCACGAGCCAGCCGAAGCCTACCGAAGACGCCACACTCACGACGGCCGCCCATCCCGGAGAGATGGCGACTGCCGCAACCCAGATGTACACCGCGTACATCACGATGAACGGGTTAAACGGACCACCAGTGATGTCGAGCAGCCCGGTGAGCAGCGCGGCGTCGGCGGCGAGCGCCACGCCGAGGAGGGCAGACGGTGGAGTGTCTCGACGGCGAGCCGCCAGCAAGACGATGGTGCGACAAATTGCCGCAGCCAATCCGAGTGCGCCGACTCCGCGTAAGGAAAGATCGAGATGCGGAAACAGCCAAACGACGCCGAGCACCGACCACAACGCGGCGCACGTCGCCCAGCGCACGGGCTGACGCCATGCGACAACATGCCGCACCTCGGATGACGCGTCGCTCATCTAGACTCGACTGCTGGCTTAGGACACACGATGCGCTTCAGGATACCAACGATTCTCTCGGCCGTTCTTCTATGCTTTAGCGTCAACGTCAATGCGCAATCGACGAGTAGTGTTAACGGCCGGGTGCTGGATCAGACGGGTGCTGCGCTTCCCGGCGTGGCGATCGATCTGGTCGTCAATTCGCGAGAGCTGACCGCGACCACGGACCTTACGGGGGCCTATCGATTCGATACCGTGCCACCCGGTAACGCCGAGCTCACTTTTCGTCTCCTCAACTTCAGCGTGCTGCGACGATCCGTGACCGTCGCGAACAGTGCGCCGGTGACTGCCGACGTGGTGCTGACGCTGTCGCTCAGCGCCGATGTCATCGTAACGGCCGCTGGGACATTCCGAAACGTAGCGGACGTCGAGGATCCTGCCTCGAACCTTGTCGGGATCGCTTCTTCGGCCAGTCAGGGTGCCGTGACAGCCGCGCAGCTCGAGGAACGTCCGATCATGCGCGCCGGTGAGGTCCTCGAAACGGTGCCAGGCCTCGTCGTGAGCCAGCACAGTGGCGAGGGCAAGGCGAATCAATATTACCTGCGAGGCTTCAACTTGGATCACGGAACGGACTTCTCGACGACGGTCGCGGGAGTGCCTGTGAATACACCGACGGGCGCGCACGCACATGGATATTCGGACGTCAGCTTTCTCATTCCTGAGCTCGTCAGCGGTGTTCAATTCAAGAAGGGACCGTACTTCGCGGACGAGGGAGATTTTTCAGCGGCTGGCGCGGCGAACGTCAACTACGTGAATCAGCTCGAACGCCCCATCGTGCGCGTGAGTGCGGGAAATGACGGCTGGGGACGCCTGTTCGGTGCGGCCTCACCGCGCGTGGCCGGAGGATATCTGCTGGGCGCGCTCGAGGTGAACCACAACGACGGACCATGGGTGCGGCCCGACGACTATCGCAAGCTCAACGTCGTCCTGCGGTACAGCCGCGGCGACAACCGCAACGGGTTCACGCTCACGGGCATGGGCTACTGGGCGGACTGGGATTCGACCGACCAGGTCCCGGAGCGGGCGATCGCCGAGGGGCTCATTCCCCGGTTCGGCCTCCTCGATGCCAGTGATGGCGGGAAGGCAAACCGCCAGAGTTTCGCTGCCGAGTATCAGCGCTCAAACGGGCCGTCGTCGCTGCGGGCCACGGGCTTCCTTCTGCACAACAGCTTGAACTTATTTTCGAATTTCACCTACTTCCTCGACGACTCGGAGAATGGCGACCAATTCGAGCAGGCTGAGCGCCGGGTCGCTGCCGGCGGCCGAGTGACGTATCGACGCCTGGGCCACTTCTTTGAGCGCCACACCGAAAGCGCTGTCGGCGTTCAGCTTCGGCGTGACTGGCTCGATCCGGTGGGCCTCTATCGGACGGCAGCCCGCCAACGACTCTCGACCACGCGCGAGGACGAAGTCGGTCAGACCATGGCCGCGGTATATGCGCAAAGCGAGATCGAGTGGACGCGTACCCTTCGCACGACGTTCGGACTCCGCGCGGACCGGTACCAGTTTTCGGTTAGCTCGGACAACCCGCTGAACTCGGGAGACGGCTCCGACGGTTTGGTGAGTCCGAAGGTTGGCGCGATCTTCGGACCCTGGAGCGGCACCGAGGCCTACCTGAACGCTGGCACCGGCTTTCACAGCAATGACGCACGTGGCGCCACCATCACCGTCGATCCAGCGAGCGGCGAACCCGTCGATCGCGTGACGCCCTTGGTTCGCGCGAAGGGGGCTGAGATCGGGTTTCGGACGGTCCGCATTCGCGGTCTCCAGTCGACCGTGGCCTTGTGGTATTTGGGTATCGACTCAGAACTGCTGTTCGTGGGTGACGCTGGGACCACCGAACCCGGCCGCCCAAGCCGCCGCGTAGGCGTCGAATGGACGAACTACGCGCGGCTGGCGCCTTGGCTAACGCTCGACGCCGATCTGGCCTTCACACGTGCGCGCTTCAGAGATGATGATCCCGCAGGAACGCAGATTCCCGGTGCACTGGACCGCGTGATTTCGGCGGGGCTCACGGTCGAGCCCCGAAAGTCGATCTTCGGTAGCGTCCGCGTTCGTCACTTTGGCCCACGCCCACTCATCGAGGATGGAAGTGTCACCTCGAAGAACACCACGATCTGGAATGGCGAAATCGGATATCGGCTATCGAACAAGGCTCGTCTCGTCCTGGAAGCGTTCAACCTCTTCGACGCCGAGGTCTCCGACATCGACTACTTCTACGCATCTCGTCTGCCAGACGAGCCCGCGGACGGTGTGGAGGACATCCACACGCATCCGGCTCTCCCGCGATCTGCGCGCATCGGTATCCAGTTCTCGTTTTAGAGGATTCACGGCGACACGGTGCCGCGCGTGGCGGTCTAAATACCGGCACATGCTGCAGCCGTGACTGTCCCTGAAATTGTCCCTGCCAGCTCCCAAGATGGGGCCTCCAGAGCCAACAGGAGCCAAGTCGCGTGATCGGAGAAGGTAAATAAACGGAAGGATTTACGAGGAAAATCGACGAATGTCCGAAAGGCTGAATTCCGTTTAGCAAACCATCAATCGTGGGGACAGGTGCAGGGCGTGTAAGTCGCGATCTCGTTTATACTTAGCTTTCTCGCCGCGGTGAGGTGGCCGAGTGGAATTGTCCCTGCCAGCCTTCAGAACCAGCGCGGAACGGCGCCTCGCTGGCGCCCGAAGCGCTCTTCCGAATGCAGGGGTTCTTTTCTGCGATAACTATGCCGGCAACTGATTGGCGCGCGCCGCTTTACTCGCATGAGCCGGCGTCCACATATCTGGTCGGTCGTGCATCGTTGATGCGAAGCGCGCAGAAGTGATGCTCGAACGGTCTGCCGGTAGGCGGCGGTCTTTGAGACCGTAGTGGTCAGCGTAGCCGCGGTGTATAGTCGCCTACGAACCGGAGGAAAGCCATGTCACGGACGTCGCTCGCAGAGCTGCTGCGCCTCACCTCAGCCCCAGTGGCCATCGCATTCGTCGACGCGGCGCCGCGGGGCGTCCCACACGTCTCCGCCGTGGAACCGGCCGGCTGCGGTTACTGGCGCCGCGCCGCCGCGGGGGAGGTGTTCTTCACCATCGCCGACGACCACAAGCGGTGCCCGGTGGGGGCGCACACGCACAACGTGACACTCTCTCCGGCGGAACAGGAGGAGCTGATGGGTCTGGTGCAGACGATGGTGGGCCTTTCGTACCTCAAGATGGAAGATGTACCGCAGATCCCGACGCGCAAGACGCCGCTGAAGGTGGCGGTCTACGCGCCGCTCGCCGCCGCGCCGGTGCCACCCGACGTGGTGCTGGTACGCGGTAACGCGCAGCAGTTGATGCTCCTGGCGGAGGCGGCGCAGGCAGCGGGTGTGGCCGGCACCGGGGCCACTATGGGGCGGCCCACCTGCGCGGTGCTGCCGGAAGCGATCAACTCGGCGCGCACCGCCGCCAGTTTCGGCTGCATCGGCAACCGCGTCTACACCGGCGCCGACGACACTGAGGCCTACTTCGCCATTCCCGGCCCGCAACTCGGTGCCGTCGAAGAGAGTCTGGCGGTGATCGTGCGCGCCAACCAGGAACTGGAGAAGTTCCACCGAGGGCGTGCCGCTACGCCGACGGCATAGGACAACGAGATTGAACAGGTATCCGCTGCTCATCGAGTTCGTTCCAGGTACCCGCATCAGTCGCGATCCGGAGTTAGTGGAGTTCGTCTCGACGCTGCCGATCGTGCAGAACGGTCCCCCTGGAACGTCCATCGTGTTCGAAGACGGAGCAAAGGTGCCCCTGCCAACCGATCAGATCGTCTTGGCCGAGGATCGCGGCGGCACCGCCCATGTGGGTTTCGGCGGAATGAGCTTTGAGGGAATGGAAGGCGGCCAGTTGGTCTTCTTGCGGGTTCGCGATCTCCAGCCCGAGGAGTTACTGTCCCCCCAGCGCGGTCGAAGGATGACGCTCAAGCCGCGCATGTCGCTTCGATTACGGTTGACGGCCGAGTCGTGTGGCCGCAGTGACTCGCCGAGCACTCCAACGTCTGTCGTTCGTCGTCAGTCAGCACGATTGGCTTGTGGTGGCGTGTTCTGCGCATGCCGCGGAGCGTACCCGGGCGGCGAGCCAAGTACAAGACTTTTTTTGAGACACGACACTAGCACATCACGTTGTTCTGTGCCGAACCTCGTTCATGCCATCCTCTGAACAGGTCATTCGACATCGAATCTGTCACGCCAGCGAAGGCGCGGGCGATCAGATTCGAGTGCGCCATAGACACGCTCGAGTGAACGCGACGCTCGATTCACGACACAAGTACTGATCAAGATCCCGCCGCCTTCGGCTCGCATCCAATCCAGTTGGAATAACGACTCGCTGCTGGCGGGTGCACGCGGGACGTCTCGCGCCGCCTTCAACAGCGGTCCGAGCCCGTCCTACGACGCAACAGAGCTCGTCCTGAGTTGAATCCAGTCGGATACGTCCTCCTCGACCCATGCGACGACGTTCGGCGCGATCCGGTGATGCCTCGGGAACTCCCCTCGACGCTCCAACCGCCAGATCGTCGAGCGTGACAACCCGGTCCTCTCCCGCACTACCGGAAACCTTAGGAGCTTGAGAGGCAGCATTCGCGCGCCTGAGGACCCCACCGCAGTTGGGACGGTCGCAGGTCGTGGGGCCACCGTGGAACCTTCACCGACTCGATCGAGTGAACGGACTCGTACGCCGCCGTTGGTTCTCGTTGGTAGTCCGTTCATGTCACCCTCCTGATCTTGCTTCCGATACTTGACGACGTGTCTTGGCCTGGCAAGCGGTGAGACACGGCACTGGAGCACGCCCCGTGCCAGCGGGCTTCAGGCGCAACTCGTACCGAATGAAGGATGGCCGGAAGCCGTGCATCACTCAGAATGAGCGACCTCTCTCGAAATGAGTGATAGGACCTCGCGAGGCTCCTCGTGGACGCCGATCGTTCAGCGCGGTTCACCGGACTTCGCCGAGTCTCTCGGCGACCCGCGCGACTGCTCGCAAACGCCTCCGGTTCTCGCTCCACTTCCAGTCACAGTTCTTGCACTGATGCGGGATGCGCCGTCACGGCGATTACCGACCATGCACAACGCATTTTCTCGTCAGGCCTCGCTCACGCACCGTACGCCGGCGCATGCGGCGGATCCACTCCGGCAAGAACAAATCGTCCGCGGGCGGTTTCGCCGCCTCGAAGCACTCCTGTTCCGCGGCGTGGTCGTGACGTCATACGGATTCGTGTGCTTGCTCTTGGTGACCAGGGAACGAGTCTCTCGCGGATCGCAGCACACGCGCACATTCTGGACTAGCAAGGCCGATCGGCTTCGAGGGTGGTTGCGTGAGTAGTGGTAGAGACCGGGGCGCTGAGGTTGAATGCATTCTTGCGAACCTGTGGAGGTGTCAGATGGCGATGTCGCGTCGCAGTGTTCACAGTGTCATCCGCCTGGCAGTCCTGCTGGCCTTCGTGCTGTTGCCGACCGCGTTGTACGCGCAGCAGAGTCCGTGGGAGCGTGCGGCACTGAACCTCGAAGCCACGTTCACCGGCCCGCTCGCCCGATCGCTGGCGCTGGTCGCCATCGTGGTCGGCGGCCTGATGTTCATGTTTGGGGAAGGTGGCGCGAAGCGCCAGATCTCCGGCATCGTCTTCGGCGGCGGACTCGCCCTGTTCGCCGGTCAGTTCCTGGCTTGGCTGTTCTGAGAAGGTGCTACCGTGACGCACTCCGCCAGTCGTCCCGTCGCCCGGGTCGTTCACAAGTCGCTGCACCGCACGTTGACAGTCTGCGGCGTGGACCGCCGGCTGTTCTTCCTCGCACTCCTCATGGGCGCCGCGACGTTCAACCTCTTCTACTCGTTCCTGGCAGGTCTCTTGATGTTCGTCGGGCTCTACGCCTTTGCACTGTGGACGACCAAGCGCGACCCGCAGATGTTGCGGATCCTCTTGTCGTCGTCCCGCTTCCGGCCACGCTACGACCCCGCCAAGCACATCCCCGTACACATCACGGTGCGGCCATGCTGAGGATTCGTCGCATCCTCCGCGACTACGAGGACGCTGGAAGCCTGAACAGCCTCATTGCTCTCTGGGGTTTCGTCGACGACCGCACGTTTCTCACGAAGGCCGGGCACGTGGGCGTTGTGTACCGTCTGGCAGGGGTCGACTTCGAGTGCCTCGACCAGGCACAGCGCCGGGATATCGTCCATCGGTACGAGGCAGCGCTCCGCGGCTTGGATGAGTCGTGCCGCGTCTACCAGTACCTCTGTAAGCGAGGAATGCCGGCGATCACGCCGGCGGCCTGCCGGCAGCGCGTCGCGCACGAGGCCGTCCACCGACGCGCAGCCTATCTGAATGGGAGGCGTGACGAGCTGTTCCAACTCGACCTGCATCTGGTGCTCGTGTACGAGGGGCTTCGATCACACGCGCCGTCTGGTCGTCGGCTGCGCAGCCTCTGGAGTGACCCGCGAGCGGCTGTCCGTGACTGGCTCTCGCCGAGCGCCACCCTTGCGCTGGTCGAGGCGGATCTGGAACGCGCGATCGGCCAGCTGCACCAGAAGGCCGAGGCCTTCCAGGTGCAGCTCGCCGATAGCATTCACCCCACTCGGCTCACGAAGGCAGAAGCCTTCCAGTTCTTCCGCCGACTGGTGAACTACACGCCCCGCATCGCGGACGGCGCTGCGCTGCAGTACGACACTCACCTTGACTACTTCGTGACGGACAGCGCACTGGATTGCCATCGCGACCACCTCGACCTCGGGGCGGCGCACGTGAAGGTGCTCACCATGAAGGAGCCGCCGAGTGCCACCTTCCCGCAAGTGCTTGAAGAGTTGTACACGCTGCCGGGCGAATTCATTGCCTGCCTCGAGTGGTGCCGCATTTCCAACGACCGCATGCGGCGCACGCTCCAGCTCCGACGACGCCATTTCTTCAACAAACGCGTCTCGATGGTGAACTACGTATCGCCCGACACGCGGCCCGAGGAGATGCTCGTCGACGAGAGCGCCAACGCCACCGTGCGGCAGCTAGGCGACGCGCTGACCGAACTGGAGGTGAACGGGCACTTCTTCGGCGACTGCTCGCTGGCGCTCGTGCTGTTCAACGAGGACGCCCGCCTGCTGGAACGCGCAACCGCCGAAGCCACCAAGGTGATGGCGGCCCACGACGGGACATTCATCGACGAAACCTACAACCTTCTGAACGCCTGGCTGAGCATCGTCCCCGGCAACAGCGCCCACAATCTGCGCCGGCTCCCCATCCTGGAGACCAACTACGCCGATCTGAGCTTCCTCTTCACGCTGGACACGGGACAGGTACGCAGCGCCCACCTGAACGCCGAAGCGTTGGCGGTCTTCGAGACGCAACACCAGACGCCCTACCATTTTAATCTGCACGTGGACGACGTCGGTCACACGCTCGTCCTCGGCGCCACCGGCAGCGGCAAGAGCTTCCTGCTCAACTTTCTGGTGATGCACGCACAGAAGTACGACCCGCTGACGGTGATCTTCGATCTCGGGCACAGCTATCGGAAGCTCGCAACCCTCCTCGACGGGAGCTATTTGGAGCTGGGACTGCGGCAGGGCAGCGTCCAGATCAATCCGTTCGCCCTGGAGCCCACCGCCGAGAATCTGCATTTCCTGCATGCCTTCGTCCGCGTGCTGCTTGAAGGCGCGGATAGCTATCGCTTGAGCGAGGCCGAGGACCGCGAGCTGTACGAAGCCATTGAAAACCTCTACGTGCTCGACACCGCACAGCGCCGACTGTTCACGCTGGCGAATCTGCTCCCGCGCGCGCTCGCAAGCCGGCTCTCCAAATGGACCGAGGGAGGCCGGTACGCGGAGCTCTTCGATCACGAGGAGGACACCTTCGACATCCAGCAATTTCAGGTCTTCGACTTCGAGGCCATGCGGGCCTATCCCGCGTTGCTGGAACCGCTCCTGTTCTACGTCTTGCACCGTGTCGGCACTCGGATGATGGATCCGGCGTCCGTGGGCACGCTCAAGCTGTGTGTGATGGACGAAGCCTGGCGGTTCATCCAGCATGAAACCCTGCGCGCCTATGTGCAGGAAGCACTGAAGACATGGCGGAAGCGAAACGCAGCCATGATCCTCGCCACGCAGGCGGTCGACGACTTCGCTTCATCCGATCTTCTGCGGACCGTCGTTGAGAGTTGCCCGACCAAGCTGCTCCTCGCGAACCCGGCGTTCGATCGCCAGCAGTACACAGACCTGTTCCAGTTGAACGAGACCGAGTTCGACCTCATCTCGGGCCTCATGCCGAGACGCCAGCTACTGGTGAAGCGACCGGATATCGCCAAAGTCCTGACACTCGCGGTCGATCCCCGGTCCTACTGGCTTTACACCAACACGCCGGTCGACAACGAGCGCGTCCGCGCCGTGTTTCGCGACCTCGGTTTCGAGGCCGGCCTCGATCGCCTGGCCGCTTCAGCCTGACGAAGGGAGATCAACTATGCGTGCGCACCGCCTATTGCTGCCGTTAGCGTTGTTGGCCGTTGGTGTCGTGGGCGTCGGTGCCCAGGCGCAGGGTGTTCGAGAGGTGTCCGCCTCTGAACGCACGTTGATCTCGCTGACAACGAAGCTGCGGTACACCACGATGATTCTGCTGCCTGAGCAGGAGGAGATTCTCGACGTCGTATGCGGCGACCGCGATTTCTGGGTCATCTCCGCGACGCAAAACATTGCTCACGTGAAGCCGGCCAAGGAAGGCGCCGCGACGAATCTGAATCTCGTCACGGCCAGCGGCCGGGTCTACTCGTTCCTTCTCACAGAGCAGAAGACGGCGACCCCGGACCTCAAGGTGTACGTGACCGCAGACCCAAGTGTCTCGTCCGGACCTCGCAAGTACTACTCGGCCGCCGATGTCTCGGCCCTGCAAGCCGAAGTGACGGCCGCACGTGTCTCCTCCGACGCCGCGCAGCAGCGGGCCGACGAAGCCATCGCCGCATTCAAGCAGCAGTATCCCGTCGCGTTGCAGTTCGTTTACGGCACGGCCAAGTACGAGCGCCCATTCCTCGTCCGGTCCGTGTGGCACGACGGCCAGTTCACGTACATCAAAGCTGATGCTCGCGAACTGCCCGCGCTCTACGAGCTAAAGGACGGCGAGCCGGCGCTGGTGAACTTCCAGGTGCAGCACGGCACGTACGTCGTGCCCAAGGTACTGGATCGCGCCTACCTGGCACTGGGTAAAGAACGCTTCGAGTTCCAGCAAGGGCGGTAGAACCATGGCCGAATCGACCACCGGCACAACGACCGTCACCGATCACCGCACGCCCCCGCGCGGCGTCCTGCCGCGCGGCGCGCAGACCTGGCTGATGGTGGCACTGGCGTTGGGCATCCTGGCCATCATCGTGGTCACCGGCCGGCCGGAGCCGCCTGCTCGACCGGCGGCTGGACCGGTGAACCAGCCGCTGGCGTCAAGCCCAGAC
>JBAUGX010000259.1:0-5427 GCA_049679965.1 Vicinamibacterales bacterium | reverse complement strand
CGTTCCTGCTGCCTGCATGTCGTATCCAGAGGGGAGCAAGTGAAAGGATGTCAATGAGCACGTTCAAATTCAAACGATTCTGCACCGCTCTTGCCTTGGCGCTGCTCGTCGGTGTAATCGGTGCTGTGGCTCAGGGCCCCGGTGCGCCCGGTGCACAAGGCCCAGGCGGTCCTCAAGGTCAGGGTCCCGGTGCACCAGGTCCAGGCGGTCCTCCCGCTCCTGGTCCCGGTCGAGGCGCTCCTCCGGCTCCTCCTCCGACTCAGGGCTTCGAGTCCAACGTCCAGGTCACGGCGAACTACACGCCGCAGGAGGCCGCGGCCGTCGCCGTGGTCGAGACCTGGGTCAACCGTACCGCCGCCCACGACCTCGACGGCGCCATGTCGGTGCTCGACAACAACATCATCGTCCGGCCCGATCCGGCGCGGCAGCCGGCGTACGGTCCCGTCGCCCAGTGCTCGTCCTACCCCTTCACCAGGGATAACAGCTGGGTCAGACTCGACGAAGTGTACGCCGTCGGCGGCCCGTTGGACACGATGGTGCTGTTCAAGCGCGCGGACCTTAACGCCCCCGCCGCGCCTCCCGGTGGTCGAGGTGCCGGCTTCGGCGGCTTCACAGTTCAAGTGGCCGTCATGGTGCGCGTCAGCAACGGCAGAATCACGGAGTGGCTGGACGCGCCGATCAACAGGATCGGGGGACTCGTCAACTCGACGGAGGGAGGGCTCACGCAACCGCCCGCCGGGGCCAACGTTGCGGAGGCCTGCAAGAAGTATCCAGTCGCTGGGCTGGCGCCGGCCCTGGTGACCAGGCCGGCGGGGCAGGTGCTGACCTATGGCACGGCGAAGCAAGAGCGGTACATGAATGTAGAAGAGATGCAGGCCGCACAGACCGTTCGCGCCTGGTTCGCAGCCCGGCAAGCGGGAGACGTGCTCCTCCTCGGCGCGTTCGTGGACCAGAATGTGGTCTTCCGCACCAACGCGGCGGCCCCATTCGCCAAGGGCCGCGCTGCGCTGCTTCGGACGGTCTGCGGGATCTTCGGTGGCCAACAACGTCTGACCAAGCTTTTCCCGATCGGCTCCGACTTCGACACGTTGGTGCTCACCGAGTCGGTCAATAGTCAGGGCTCCCGGACGGCCAGCCTCTTCCGCGTCCAGAAGAGCCTCATCACCGAGTGGGTGGACGTGGTGGTCGAGGGGGCCAGTCCCGCGGCGGCGAACCCGAATTCGGCGGCGTGCCAGGCCGTGAACACTGCGCTTCCTCCGGCTTGAGTGGGTCGGCTGTAACTCAGGCCACGTAATCGACTACGCGAACGTCTACAGTTGACGCATTCGAGGAGGATCGGGATGACGCTGCCACGTATTTGGATACTTCCGCTGACAATCCTGATGAGCGCACCCGCGCTCGCACAGACCCCTCAGACTCCGCCGCCGCCGGCAGCCGGCATTCCAGGACCGACGCTCGCGAGCGCGGAAAAGATGCTCGCGGCCGCGCGCGCCAAGGCGACCGAGTTGGGCATCGCCCTCGCCTGCGTCGTCGTTGATATCCACGGAGATTTGGTGGCTGCGGCGCGCATGGACGGCACGGGATTCGTGACCATTGCGGTGGCGCAAGGAAAGGCGCGCACCTCGGCGCTCACCGGTCAGCCGAGCGGCGGCCTGGGCGAACGCGGCGCGAACTTCGCGGCGATCGGCGGCGCCATCGGACAGACGCTGGTGACGGTGCAAGGCGCGGTTCCCATCGTGCAGGGCGGCAAGCGCGTCGGCGGGATCGGCTGCAGCGGAGGTCCGGCGCAGCAAGACGAAGAGGCGGCGCGCGCCGGCCTCATGGCGGGACAGTAACCAGGAGCCGGGCGCTAGCGGACAGACGGAGTCCCGTCACATCGTTACGCGCGCAGGAGGCCTTTTCCCCACAGGTTCAACGTCCGTTCGGCGTGGGGCCATTCCTTGACCGGACGGTCATAGACGACTTCCAGCTCCGTGGACATCTCGATCCAGTTGCCATCGGGATCCACGATGAAGACAAACAGGTTGTTGCCCGGCCCATGCCGGCCCGGCCCCCACATGAGCGGAATCCCCCGGGCGGCAAATCGATCGGCCCAGTCGCGAATGCCGTTCCACTCCCCCACTTCGTATGCGTGATGATCGACGCCGGTTCTTTCTTGATCAAAGCAGGCGAGCGTGTGGTGTTCAGGATTGCTGCGCATGAACGAGCTCATCACGCGCCCGTCAGTATTCACGACGCGGTCCGACACCGAAAATCCAAGGCCATCGACGTAGAAGCGTTCGATCGCGTGCGTGTCCCCAGTGGCGAGCGTCAGGTGTTGAAGCTCACCTCGCGGACCTGTCGTCGTCCCGGCCCCCGTCGTCGTCGCGATGCCGAAGACGATGGCGTTGCCGTCGGGATCGGTGACTGAGAAGCTGTCCGATCGGAAAAAGGCGACCTTGGCATCGAGCGGCTGAAGGCCCTGTCGTTCAGCCCGCGCGCGTAAGCCGTGCAAATATTGCTCGTCGCGCACGGCAAAGCCCGCGGCCCTCAGCTGTTTCGCGGGGCCTTTGTCGAACTGCAACAGCCGCCCTGGCCCGTGCAGGATCCAGGTGGCATCGTCGCCACGCTCGATCGTCATATCGATCACGTCCGCGTAGAACCTGGCCAGGGCGTCCGGAGCAGGACTGGTGAGATAGAGGTAGTGGAGAGACGCGCCCGCCTGGAGAGCCGAACAGGAAGCTGAATGAACCGCCGGCCCCATGTCGGCGTATGATACCCAAACGATGCGCACCAGGGCTGTGGCCTTCCGCGCCGGCGCGTCCGCGGCGCCTCTTTCAAGCCTTCTCCTCGTGCTGCTCGCCATGCTCATCGGGGGCCCGCCGCGCCGAGAGCTGGCCGCGCAGGCCGGACGCGCGCCGCGAATCACGCTGCCGCCCAACCAGCTGCTGCGCCCCACCGGGGATCGAAACTCCCTCGCCATCGCGCCCGACGGCAGCCGCTTCGTGTACGTCGCGAACAACCGTCTCTACGTGAAGCCGGTGAGACAAGGCGAGGCGACCGAGATCGCCGGCATCGCCGAACGGCAAGGTCTCTCGAATCCGCTCTTCACCCCGGACGGTCAGGCGATCGTCTTCTGGAGCGCCGAGGATGGCGGGGCGCTCAAGCGGATTGCCGTCGGCGGCGGCACGCCGGTCCGGATCTGCGCGGCTGACAATCCATACGGGCTTGCGTGGGGAACGGGTGGCACGCTGCTGGTGGGCCAGGGAGCGAAGGGCATCTTCAAGGTGCCGGTCAGCGGCGGCACGCCCGAGCCGGTCGTTCGGATGAATGCGGGTGAACTGGCCTACGGCCCGCAGCTCCTTCCCGGCGGCGACACCATTCTCTACACGCTCATCGACGTCAAGACGGCGAATACTGACGGGTGGGACCGCGCGCGCATCGTGACGCAGCCCCTCAGCGGAGGGGAACGAACGATCGTGATCGACCAGGGGCGCGACGCGCGGTACATGACGAACGGATATCTGCTCTACGCGCTCGACAACCGGCTGCTCGCCGTGAAGTTCGATCCGACGTCGCGCGCGGCAACGGGCCGTCCAATCACCGTTGCCGACGACGTCCACATGGCGGCGACTGTGGGAACGGCGCATTTCACGGTGTCAGATTCCGGCACGCTGCTCTACTGGCCGGAGAAGTCCGGCGAGACGCAGTTCGGCCTTGTCAGTCTGGACAGCGGAGCCAAGAACATACTGGGGCCGGCAGTGAACTTCGCCAATGCACCCCGTGTGTCGCCCGACGGGAGGAGAGTCGCCATGTCAGGCGTTGGCGATGGGAATCTCTGGATCGCCGATCTCGACACTCCGCTGGGCCTGCGCAAGCTGCTCTCCGGGTCGTACTACAACTTCCCCGTCTTCAGCGAAGACGGCACGCGAATCATCCTCGGCACCAATCTGCCGGACGGCGTTGAAACGGTGTTCTCGATGCGAGCGGATGGCTCGGGAGGCCTCGAGCTGCTGGCGCGGCCGGCGCGGGCGCCCGAGGGGTGGAAACCTGGAACGCAGACGTTCTCGTACATCACCCGCCGGGGGGTGATGGACTACGACCTGTGGACGTTCGATGTGGCGACGCAGACGTTCGCCCCGCTGGTGAACATTCCCGTGAGCGCGCAATTGAGCAGCCGCTTCTCGCCGGATGGACGGTGGGTGGCATACATGTCGAATGAGACGGGCAATTTTGAGGTGTGGGTCGAGCCCTGGCCGGCGACCACCGCGCGGTACCGGGTCAGCCAGCAGGGCGGCCGCGGACCGATCTGGTCGCTCGATGGCAGCGAGCTCTATTACGATTCGAACGGGAAAATGTACGCGGTGAAGGTCCAGACCGGTACGCCGATGTTCGGAGAACAGCGCGAGCTGCCGATCTCGGGCTTCATCCCGACAGGATTGCGACGCACCTTCGACTTGATGCCTGACGGAAAACAGCTCGTCATGCTGTTTCGCGGACCCTCAACGGTCGGGATGATCGCGAACTGGACGACGCTCGTGCCGGGGCGCTGACGACTCAGGCGTACAAGCTCGGCGTAAACGACATGTCTGCTGAAGAACACGTGGATTGTGGGGACTCGTAAATCATTGCTTGGAGGGAGAGACATATGATCAGAAAGTTTGGAATCGCGGCGTCGCTCGTGGCCGTCATGGTCACGGGCACGCACGCGCAGAATGCCGCCACCGTCGTCGCCGCAGCCTCGCGGGCGATGGGCGCGGACACGCTGAACTCAATCACGTTTGCGGGGACGGCACGAAACGGCGCGTTCGGCCAGAGCAAGCTCATCGGTCAGCCCCAGCACCCGAACAATCTCACGCAGATCACTCGGTACACACGCACGGTGACCTTCGGCCAGGCACCGGCCGCCGGGGCACTCGTCTTGCGCGCGACCGGGCCGACGCAGCCGCCGACGCTCCCGGGTGTGGCGGCGCCGATGCCGGGCGTCTTCAACCAGAACATCAACCAGATGCAGGCGAATACCGCATGGGTGCAGGCGCTCAACATCTGGACGACGCCGTGGGGCTTCCTGAAGGGCGCGGCCGCCAACAACGCGTCCGTCCGCATGGAGGGGGCGCAGCAGATGGTGTGGTACCAGCCGGCCGGCTTCACGTCGCCATCCGGGTTGCGATACACGGTCACCGGTTACATCAATGCCCAGAACCTCGTGACCAAGGTGGAAACGAAGGTCGAGAACACCGTCGTCGGCGACAACCTGATTGAGTTCGAGTACTCGAACTATCAGAACATGAACGGCGTGCAGGTTCCTGGCCGCATCGTGCAGAAGCAGGCCGGTATGCAGACCTTCGACGCCACCATCACGTCGGCGACGCCGAACCCGGCGAATCTGGTCGAGCTGCTCACGGCGCCGGCGCCGGCAGCACCCCCGGCGGGCGCGCCGGCTCCAGC
>JBAUGX010000258.1:0-9861 GCA_049679965.1 Vicinamibacterales bacterium | reverse complement strand
GGGGCGGGAGCCGGCGCTGGCGCCGGTGTGGCTGGTGCCGTCGTGAAGCGCGCACGCTCGCCCTGAAGGGCCTCGGCCGAGAACTGCTCGGTGAACAGCGCCTCGAGGATCGTTTCGAGTGTCGAGGCGCCCGTGGCGGCTGCGGCCGTTGCCGCCGCATCGCGGCGCGACTCGATGAGCGTCTCGAGCTTCGCGCGCTTCATGGCGGCGACGTCCGCCTCCGGATCGAATCGCCCTTCGACGGTGAGCGTCACGTCCTGTCGAGGCGCGATCTGTTCGGCCAGCCTGGCCAATGTCGCCTGCTCGGCCGGCAACAGATCGCTCCGGCCCGGATCGAACTCCACCAACTCCAGATCGTCCTCGTCGCGGCCGAAGAGTCGCCCGAGGGCGCGGAAGGGCGCCTTCACCAAGTTGCCCATGATCGTCCGGACCGCCGCCCAGAAGACCTTCTTGTAGGACCACTCTGGAGAGTCCACCGTCCCCTCGATCGGCACGTCGATGTTGATCCGGCCGTCCCTGTCCTTGAGCAGCGCGATCGCCAGGCGCACCGGCAGCGGCGGCGCCTTCGAGCTGTCGACCTTGTCGCCGAGGGCCAGGTCGCGGGCCATGATCTTGTTGCTGCCGACAAGCCGCCGATCCTTGACGACGTAGCGGATGTCGACGTCGAGGGCGCCCTCTCGCACCCTGTATCCGGCGAACTCGGCGAAGTACGGCGTCAGGTCCGGCATCTCGATGCTGCGAAACGCGACGGCAATTTCCGACGAAGCCAGCGGGTCGGCCAGCCGCAGCGTGCCATCGGCCTTGACGTAGCCGGTCTGGTCGATCCGCCCCTCGATCGCCAGTGTTGCAGGAGCCGCCGATACGGACGAGACGTCGCGAATCGTGCCGTTGGCGGAATGGATCTGCGCCTGGAACGGCAGCAGGATGCTCTGATCGGAGAACTCTGCCGACGCATCGCGGATCTCGACGGTCACGACCTCCAGAGCGGGCGCGGGCGCGCCTGCGGAAGCCGCTGCCACCGGCGCGCCGGCGACCGGAGCGGCGCCGGCCGTGAGGCTGGTCAAATTGAGCCTGCCATTCTGGTCGATCAGAATCTTGGCGAAGGGCCGATCCAGCGTCACCTTGCGAACGCGGGCGCGGTTCGGCGGGTCGTCGAATGTCAGCCCGTCGATGCCGAGCTTTCCCCACGCGACCACCCGCTCGTCCTTGAGGTCCCGCAGCTCCACATCGTCGAGCGATCCGTTCGCGGTCACCTTCAGCGTCGGTTTGGCGCTCGACGTCCCTGATGGGGTTGACAGGGCAATCTTGCCCTGGAGGGCCGCCGTTCCGGATCCGATCTTGCCGCCAGGAACGAATCGGGTGATGTAGGGGCCGAGCGATAAGAGGTCGAGGGCCTGCGCGCCGAACGTGACGTTGGCGGCGAGCGGAGAAGGGGCGATCGTCCCGTCCACCTCGACGGTGCCCTTCTCCTGCACCCGGCCCTTCGCGCTGAACGGGACGGGCGCGGCCGTGTTGCTCGAAATGCCCCTGGCGCTCGCCGTCAGGCCGGTGACGTCGAGCTTGACGGTGTTGACCGGGCTCCCGCCGTTCGCGGCGGGCTCTGCGCTCCTGTCCTCGAAAGTCACCGAAGCGTCTTCGACGTCGAATGAGGCCAGCCTGAAGTCCACCGGTCTGGCAGCATTTACGGGCGCGACTGGATCGGCCGGCGGCAGGACACGCGCCCAGTTCAGCTCTCCGTCACGTTCGATGCGCACGAGCGCCAGCGGCTTCGAGATCTGCACCCGTTCCACGTCCACGCGGGCGGCGGGCCACTGGGCGTTGACGTTCTGCACGCGCAGTTCGGGCAGGCTCAGCCACTCCACCATCTCGTCTCTCGGGCGCACCGACAGGGCGCGGATGGTGGCCGCCGCTCCCTTGAGCGAGATCTGGATCTGCTGGTCGGCTCCGCGGCTGATCTCGTACGGCAGCGTCACGTCGGCGCGGCCGCTTGTCAGGTCGAGTGCCTGTCCTCGCCCCGCGTAATCCCACAGGCGGCGCAGGTCGAGACCGACGATCTCGAAGCGACCGCTGAAGCGGAGCGGCTCGACGGTCTGCTGACCGGTCCATTTCAGCTCGGCGCCCTCGCCGATGCCGATCGTGATGGTGTGCGACCCCTCCTCTTGGGGAATCGTGATGAGATCCCTGACGTCGAGGTTCAAGGGCTCGAATCGGAACTGATACGTGGGCTGCCGCGAGGCGTCGGCGAACTGCACCACGCCTCCATTCACGGTGAGGCGATCGACGATGAGCCTGGGCGGCTGAAACGGGACGCTCGGGCCTGGCTTCGGCTCCATCAGGTCGGCGATGCTCGGCTTTCCGTCCGCGAGGATGCGGGCGGCCACGACGGGATGCTCGACGCGGATTTCCCTGAAGCGGAGCGCCCGCCGGAAGAGTCCGGAGACCTGGAGATCGGCGCGCAGAAGATCGACCGCGAAGAGCGCCGTCCCGTCCCGGTCGGCCAGCGTCAGCCCGGTGATCGTGGCCGCCAGCGTGAACGGGTTGAAGCGCACGTCCTGCACGCGCGCGTCGCGGTTGAGGGTTGCCCTGGCCTGGTCACGAATCTGGTTCCGGATGAGCCTGGGGACGAGGAAGAACCCGGCCAGGGTGTAGAGGAGTAGTGTGGCGATCGAGAGCGCTGCCCATGTCCGACGATGCATATGAATCTCGTTTGTCTGTCTGTTACATTGCCCAGGCAGTGTTGGACGCATTGACCACCCCGCGCGGCACGCCCGAGGAGGCGCGACTCCGGCGCTGGCAAGTGACGACGGTCGCTGTGCTGCTTGTCGGCTATGCTGGCTACTATTTGTGTCGCTCCAACCTCTCGGTGGCCGCACCGATGATGCTTGCCGAGTCTAGCGGCCTCGGCCTCGACCGTCAATCGTTTGGCTTGATCAGTTCGCTCGGCGTCTTCGCGTACGCGATTGGGAAGCTCGTCACCGGCGTTCTCGGGGACTTCCTCGGCGGCCGGCGGATGTTCCTGGTGGGACTCTTCGGTGCGGTCCTCGCGTCGGTGGTCTTCGGGCTTGGCTCCGGCATCAGCCTGTTCGTGGCCGCGTGGATCCTCAACCGGTTTGTCCAGTCGGGAGGCTGGGGCGGCCTGGTCAAGGTCGCCTCAGCCTGGTTCTCTCCGCGCGTGTACGGCAGCATCATGGGGGTGCTCTCGCTGAGCTTCCTCTTCGGGGATGCGGCGGGGCGCTACTTTCTCGGCACACTGATCTCCCGTGGATTCGGCTGGCGCGCCGTTTTTTTCATCGCGGCCGCCGTGCTCGCCGCGATCGGCCTGTTCGCCGTCCTGCTCCTGCGATCGAGGCCGCGCGATCTCGGGCTGCCGGAGCCGCCCGTCAGCCCGCTGAGTCTCTTTGGACCCACTGGCCGGCCCGGCCCACTTGGCCCACCTGGCGATGACGAGCGCCCGGCGAGCGTCCTCGATCTTCTGCGCCCGTATGCCCGCTCGGGCTCTTTCTGGCTCGTCTGTGCGATGTCGTGCGGCCTGACGCTGATTCGCGAGACGCTCAATACCTGGATTCCCGTCTATCTGGTCGACGTCCACGGCGTGTCGGTGGCCAGCGCGGCCCAGTACAGCGCGCTTTTCCCGTTTGTCGGCGGGCTCTCGACGCTCGCCACCGGTTGGGCGAGCGATCGAGTAGGGAAGGGCAATCGCGCTGCGGTCGCCGTGCCCTGCCTCGCGCTGTGCGCCGCCTCGCTCGCCGGACTCGCGTGGGCGAGTCGGGCCGGCGCTCTGACGCCCGCGCTGTTCTTGATTGGCAGCGTCGCCTTCTGGCTGCTCGGCCCCTACTCGCTGCTCGCCGGCGCCATGGCGATGGATCTGGGCGGGCGCACAGGCCCCGCGACCGCGGCGGGGTTGATCGACTCGGCCGGGTACCTCGGCGCCGTGTTGTCGGGCTTTGCCTTCGGGCGCCTGGTGGACGTGCTAGGCTGGGCGACCGCGCTGCGCGCGTTGGTCCTCGTGGCTGGTCTCACGCTGGTGGCCGCGCTCGCGTACTGGAGATTGTGCAAAGGGGCTGGCCTCCCGGAGGTGTCATGACACGCGTCTCGATCCGGCGGTGTCCGCAGATCGTGGCCGCCGGCCTGCTCTGCGGCTTCCTCATCCTCGATGGCCGTGAGAGCGCCGCGCAGGTCAGTCGTGTCGAGCACGTGGTCCTCCTTGGCATCGACGGACTCAGCCCGGAAGGAGTTCGGCTCGCCGCGACGCCGGTGCTCGACGCGTTGATCGCCGACGGCGCCTCCTCGATGCGCGCAGTGGCCGTCTTACCCACGAGCAGCAGTGCCAATTGGATGTCGATGCTCGCGGGGGTCGTGCCGCGCCGTCACGGCGTCACCTCCAACAACTGGCGGCCCACCTCGCGCAAACGGTCTCGCACGGGAGCGGAAGGCGCCTGGGCCTTTCCGACCATCGTGGCGCAGCTTCGCCGCGAGCGGCCCGATTCGGTCATCGGTGTATTCCATGAGTGGGATGGTTTCGGCCGCCTGATCGAATTCGAGGCGGCGACCGGCGTCGAAGACACCGAGGGCCCGGAGGCGGCTGTGGCCGCGGCCAGGAAGTTCTTCGCGCGGCGACCGCTCCTGACGATCGTTCAGCTCGATCACGTGGATGCCGCGGGACACGGCAGCGGCTGGCTGTCCCCGGACTACCTGGCGGCGGTCGAGCGCGCGGATCGCCTCGCTGGCGATCTGATCGCGGGACTGCGAGAGGCCGGGTTGTGGGATCGCACGGCGATCATTGTCAGCTCCGACCACGGCGGCGTGAAAAGAGGGCACGGCGGTTCCAAACGAGCAGAGGTCGAGATTCCGTGGGTGGCAGCCGGAGCCGGCATTGCCAAGGGTCGCGAGATCAGGCAGCGCGTCGAGACCATCGACACGGCGCCAACGATCGCGCATCTGGTCGGGGCCCGCCTTCATTCAGCCTGGGTGGGCCGGCCGGTGTGGGACGCGCTCGCCGAGCGGTGACCCGAAAAGAACGCGGGGGCTGGCCGGCGGTAACGTTAGAGCGCCTCCCATGAGACGCCGGCCTCGGTCAGAACCTTTCGGGCCATCGCGTGACCGGCCGTCACCTCTCGGCTGCGCGCGTACGCGATCAGCTGTTGGACGAGCCGTGGATCGGCCGTTCGCGCTTCGATCTGCTGGGTGAGCGCCTTGACATAGCCCGGGTTCGCGATGAGCGACCGGATCGCCTCGGAAAAAGCCTCCGGCTCGTTCATACCTGAATCTTCGAAAATGCGTACGCTCCCAGCGCCAGAAAGCACGACGCGACGACCACGAGCACCGAGAGGTTGGTCACGGCGCTGAAATGCGATGTGCCGAGAAAGGCAAGGCGAAGGCCATCAATCCCGTACGACAACGGATCGAGGCGCGTCGCGAACGCCAGCGCCGGGGGAAGATTCGAGAGCGGGAAGAGGGCGCCGGATAGGAAGAAGATCGGCATCACGAGGAAATTCATGATCAACTGGAACCCCTGCATGTCCTTCAGCGTCGAGCCAATCACCGTGCCGAGGGCACCGAACAGGATCGCGATGAGCGCCATGAAGAGGAGGGCGACGGGCAGTCCACTCATGTGCTGCGGCCGGAAGCCCGCCACCAGGCACACCGTCAGCACGATCGTGCCCTGAATCATCGCAATGGTCGCGCCGCCGAGCGTGCGGCCGGCCATGATCTGCAGCCGCGGCACCGGGGCCACGAGCGTCTCCTTGAGAAACCCGAACTGCCGGTCCCAGATCAGGCCGATGCCGGAGAAGATCGACGTGAACAGGATGCCCATGGCAATCACGCCCGGCGCGACGAACTGGAGATAGCTGCCCCGACCGGCCTGCTCGAAGACGGGGCCGAGTCCGAAGCCCAGCACGACGAGATAAAGGAGCGGCTGCCCGAGCGACGCGATGACCTGCGGGCGCGACCGCAGATACCGCTTCACCTCTCTGAGCCACAGGATGTACACAACGGCCACAGCGTCATCTCCTCCACATGCGCACCTGCTGGCGCAATCTGTCGGTCCCGTTGGGCTGCTCGTCCCGAATCGTCGAGCCGGTGAGCTGAAGAAACGCCTGCTCGAGCGAATCGGCGCCGGTCTGTTGCTTGAGCGCCTGCGGCGTGCCCTGCGCGACGATGCGGCCGTGGTCGATGATCGCGATCCGGCTGGCGACGCGCTCGGCCTCGTCCATATAGTGCGTGGTCAGGAAGACAGTGACGCCTTCGATCTGGTTCAGGTGCCTGACCTGCGTCCAGAGCTGCTTGCGGCTCTGCGGGTCGAGGCCGAGCGTCGGCTCGTCGAGGAAGAGAATCTTCGGCGCATGCAGCAGGCCTCGGGCGATCTCGAGCCGCCGTTTCATGCCTCCGGAGAACGTCTTGACCAGCGAGTCGCGCCGCTCCCACAGCTCGAAGAGCGTCAGCAGCATCTCGATGCGGCCGGCCCGGACGCGGCGCGGCACATGGTAGAGCACGCCGTGCAGTTCGAGATTTTCGTACGCCGTCAGCTCGATGTCCAGACTCGGATCCTGGAACACGATGCCGAAGCGCGACCGCACGTCGTACGGCCTGGCCACCGGATCGAGGCCGTCCACGCAGATGGTGCCGCTCGTCGGCTTGAGCAGGGTGGTCAGCATCTGGATCGTGGTGGTCTTGCCCGCGCCGTTTGGCCCGAGAAACGCAAAGATCTCGCCGGCCGTCACCGCGAACCCGATGCCGTCAACGGCCGCGACGTCGCCATAGCGTTTGACGAGGTCGCGCGCCTCGATCATCACATTCCGCTGCCCGGCCGTATCCGTCATGTCTTTCTCCGCCGTCTAGTGTAGTGCCGCTCGCATCTGCCGATAGATCCTCTTGCGAGGGAGCTGATGACACACATCCGGAGACCGAGCTATCGTCGCCGTAATGAGGCCGCACCAGACGCCCGGACCCAGTTCGACGCTTGGCGGCGCCAGAGACACAATCCCGGCATGCTGCTGCTCTCCAGCGCCCCGCGCGTGATCGACGGCGTCGTCACGAGCACCAGGCCGCTGGCCATTCCGCTTTTCAGCGATCACGATCTCGACAGCCTGATCGGCGCGTTGTCGGAGCCGCCGGGAGAGGCCGATCGCTAGAGGAACGAGGCGCTGATCCCATGAAGAAGGTCGTCTGGGCCGCCGGGTTCGGCGGCCTGATGCTCGTCCTGGCCGGGTGCAGCCCGGTCTACTACGTCCCCAACGCCCACAACGTGCCGATGCTGCAAGGCAAGGGCGACGGCACCTTTGGCGTCCACGCGGCCTCCTTCGGGGGCGAAGTGCAGGGCGCGTTCGCGATCGCCGAGCACATCGGCGTGATGGTCAACGTCGCCGCCATGAAGCAGCAGGACGATGGCGACGGGGACGGCGGGAGTGGCGGACTGTTTGAAGTCGGTGTCGGCTACCACCGGAACCTCGGCAGCAAGCTGGTGTGGGAGAACTACCTGCTGCTCGGCGGCGGCAACGTCGAGAATCATTTCCCGTCCACGGTCGCCCAGTTCCCAGGAACAACTGGGAAGCTCGAAGCGAAATTCACCAGATACGGCGTCCAGCCCTCGATTGCCCAACATTCCCGGTTCTTCGATTCCGCCTTTTCGGTCCGACTGCTCGGACTGCAATACCGGGACGTCTCCGGGAATCTGACCTACGCCGGCGTGGATCAGGTGGCGTATCTCAACAGCCTCGGCAGCCAGTTCCTCATCGAGCCGGCATTCACCTTCAAGGCCGGGTGGGATCCCATCAAGCTGCAGCTGCAGCTGGGCTTCAGCCAGAACATGACGACCGGGAGCTTTCGACAGCGGGAGGCCTGGATGGCGCTCGGTCTGGTCTACGATCTGAGGCGCGATCGTTCAGGCGGCGTGAAGGTGAACTAGGTATAATTCCGACCCATGTGGACCAAGATGATGAGCGGGGCGCGCAAGAAGGCCCCGAAAACCATCGCCGTTATCGATCCGGATCGGTGCTTTGGGGCCTTCGCGTGCTCAATCTGCCAGGCCGCCTGCCCGGTCGCCAACTGCATCGTGGAAGAGCCCGACCGCGACGGCCGGATGGTCTGCGCCGTGCGCGCCGACCTGTGCATCGGCTGCGGCCTGTGCGTGACGCTCGGCAATCCCACGGCGCCACAGCAGCGCGAGTTTGGCTGCCCGCCGGACTACGACGCGATCAACATGATGCCGTTCGACGAGGTCGTCAAGATCCTGAAGGAAAGTGAAAATTTAGAACTTAAAACTTAGAAGTAGGCCCCGCTTCTTACTGCTTTTTCCTTCTAAGTTTTGACTTTTGACTTCCGTTGCGCGGCCGCGGCTTGTGCGTAGCGTGATGGCAACGGCCGGTCCAGCCGAGAGGCGATGAACGCCGACGCCTCACCGACAGCCTCGATTGACACACCCGTGTCAATCCCCAGCCCGTCCAGCATGTAGATCAAGTCGTCGGTGGCGAGATTGCCGGCCGCGCCGGGCGCGTACGGACAGCCGCCGAGTCCGCCGGCCGAGGCATCGAAGGTCTTCACGCCGATCGCCAGGGCCGAGAGGACGTTTGCGAGCGCCGTGCCTCGCGTGTCGTGAAAATGGAGCGCGATGTGCTCGACGGGGATGTGCTCGAGCACGGCCTCGACGACCAGAGGCACCTGGCCGGGATGCGCGACGCCAATCGTGTCGCTGACCGCCACCTCGAAGACGCCGAGCGCGAAGAGACGCGCCGCGACCTCGGCGACCTGGACGGGCGAGACCGCGCCTTCGTACGGGCAGCCGAATGCCGTGGACAGATAGCCGCGCACGCGCATGCCGGCCGCGCGCGCCCGATCGCAGACTTCCTTGTACGTGACGAGCGACTCGTCGATGCTTTGATTGATGTTCTTGCGGCTGAACGTCTCGGTCGACGCGACGAAGATCGCGATGTCGGTGACGCCCGCCCTGGCCGCCCGGTCGAGGCCGGCGAGGTTCGGCACGAGCGCGGTGTAGCGAGTGCCCGGGCGCCGCGTGATGCCGGCGAAGACCTCCTCGGCGTCGGCCATCTGCGGCACCCACTTCGGACTGACGAAGGCCGAGACCTCGATGACGGGCAGGTTGGCCGCGCTCAACAGATTGACGAACGCGATCTTGTCGGCGGTCGAAACCGCCGCCGCTTCGTTCTGCAGTCCGTCCCGCGGTCCGACTTCGACGATGGTCACGTCGCGAGTCACGACCAGGAGGGCTTTCGCTTTTCCAGGAACGCCGTCAGGCCTTCCTGGCCCTCTTGCGACGCGCGCCGCTCGGCGATCGTGCGAGCGGTGATCTCCGTCGCGTCGTCCGTCGGGCGGTTCGCGACTTCACGAATGAGCATCTTGACCGTGGCGATGGCCTCGGGGCCTCCATCGAGAATGTCACTCACGCTGCGCGCGACCGTCCCATCGAGCTCCTGGGCAGGAACGACGGCGTGAATCAACCCGATCTCTCTGGCCCGGGCCGCGGAGAAGCGCGCGCCGGTGACGAACAGCTCCCGCGCCGCCGATCGGCCGATCTTGGCGATCACGAAGGGCGAGATGACGGCGGGCACGATCCCGAGCTTCACCTCGGTGAAGCCGAACTGCGTCTGCTCCTCAGCGATCGCGACGTCGCAGACGGCGGCCAGGCCGGCGCCCCCTCCCAGGGCAGCGCCATGAATGCGCCCCACGAGCGCGACGGGCAGCGCGTCGAGCGCGGCGAACATGCGTGAGGCGGCGGTGGCGTCGCGCACGTTCTCGGCGTCGGAGTACTGCGCCGTCCTGGCCATCCACGCGACGTCGGCGCCGGCCGAGAACACCTTGCCCGCCCCGGCCAGGACGACGACGCGCAGGGCACTGCTTCCTGCG
>JBAUGX010000257.1:0-1716 GCA_049679965.1 Vicinamibacterales bacterium | reverse complement strand
CCGCCTTGAGCCGGTCAACGGCCGCGGCTGACCGGACGAGCGCATAGAGGCCGGGGGCAACACCGTCGACACGGTGAACGAACAGCGCCAGGTGAATGCGTGGTGTCCACCACAGGGCGTCCCATGGCGCGCGCGGACCGGGCAGCGTCCGGTCCAGCATCGAGAGAAACGCCTGCCGGTCGATTGACGACCGAGCATCGAACGCCAGGGCGCTGCGGCGCTGCAGCACGATGGTACGAGCGTCAAGAGATCGGTGCGACGGGTGCGGGGTGTGCGACGGGTGCGAAAGGTGTGATGGGTGCGGGCGGCCTACAACGAGATGCCCCGCGTCTGCGGTCGCTCGAGCCACTTCGTCGATGATCGGCCACTCGACGTGAACCTCGCTCAACTGGTTCGCACGTCCCGACCAACGCCCCTCTCGCGCTGCGTTGACGAGCAACCTGGATTCAGTCAGCAGCCGGCAGTCGGCAGTCGGCAGCTCACGGTCGGCAGTCAGGGCGAGCACACACGCGGGCTCTTCGCGCTCGGCATTGGCGAAGTCGGCGTCGCGATTGACGCCGACGAGCGCCGCAATCTCTGATTGCGGCCAGGCGGGCACCATCGCCGCCTTCCATCCGACAAGCGCCGCGGCAAACCGGATGGCCGCGATGGCGTGTCCAAGATCGTGCTGGCAGTACCGGAACGCCCGCTCGCCGTACTTCCAGGCCTCGCGCCAATGGATCGAGGTCAAGGCTACCAGCGCGACACAGGACCCGTCGCCGACGGCGCCCGCCCACGCAGCCGCGTCGAATGCGCAGCGCTCTTCGAGGGCGTGTCGGTCCGGAGCGTAGTGGTAGACCGCGGCCGTCTCGGCGAGGCCCGCGACCGGACCGGCCACGAGATAGGCCTCCGTCGGATGGAGGTTGCCGCTCGACGGATTGACGCGCAGCGCCCACCGCGACTCGCGAAACTGCTTCCACGCCGACAAGCCGAGCGAGTGACGAAGCAGCTCACCGATCGCCTCGGCGCTCACGGGCGCCGGCGCGACCGGCGGCCCGTCGAACAATTGGTCGTACGCGATCGGCGTGCTGTGACGCTCTGTTCTAGATACGCGCGAGGACGACGGTCCGGGCGCGTCGGCGCCGGGGGTGGGGCCCCGGTGCAGTAAAGAATGTTGGGGCAGTTGGTACAACCCCGTTCCCGCGAATGATCGAAACGGTTGCGGCTGCGAGGCCCAGTCGAGGTATCCGATCGATCGGGAGAACCGGTCGAAGTCGTGCTTGGTGGCGTCGTGATAGCGATGGACCACGAGCCTCTACTTGATTTCGATCTGGAGCTCCGCGCCAAACAGCATCGTCCGGTCGTTGTCTCGCGCGGCCCACTTGAGGAGCGTCGCCAGGCTCGGCTGCACGCGTCCCTCGTACATCACGCGATCGTTGACGACCACCTTCACCGGCCGTGTGAAATCGAATGCATCAGGTGACAGCAACAGCGTGAACGCGGTCACGCCCCGCGTGCGTGCGACGACGGTGTTGCCGGTGCGCTCGAGGTCGACCCGGCCGTACCGGCCCTGGTGGGTGATGAGCCGGGGCGAGGGCGGCTGCTCGTCCGGCGAGTCGAACTCGTCGAGGTCGGGCAACAACTGCCGGGCCTCGCGGACGGGCAGCAACCGGTCGATGACCAGCCAGTGCGCGCGGTTGGTCGATTCCTCTCCGCCGTTCTCCCACGTCAGGAACG